>JBPCVZ010000527.1:0-18735 GCA_051010015.1 Hyphomicrobiaceae bacterium | reverse complement strand
GTATAGACGCCGAGGCCAATACCAAAAACGAGAGCAATGATGGCGGACACGAAAACCAGTTCGAGAGTCGCCGGCAGGCGCTCGGTAATCAAGCTGTCTACCGGGCGTTTAATCCGGTAGGAAATGCCGAACTCGCCTTGGATCGCATTGCCGAGAAAGCGGCCGTACTGGACCAGGATCGGGTCATCGAGGCCGAGCTGCCTACGAATCTCCAACCGGTCTTCGCGGGAAGCATCCTGCCCGACCATGTTGTTGACCGGGTCGCCGACAAAGTTGAACAAAGAAAAGCTGATGGCCGAGACGACGGCCATCACCAGGATCGACTGTGCCAGTCGATTGAGAATGAAAGACAGCATTCGGTTTGCCAGTAAGAGGGCAAGAGAGCGGACCTGGCGGCCCGCTCAATCGCTTCGTCTATTTCATCACGTAGAAGCGCGGACGGAATGCATCGTCTCGCGAAATTGGCATGGTAACGTTCTTAGACATACCCCAGGCCAGCACCTGGTGATGCATTGGGATGTACGGGGCATCGGCGCGCACCTGCTTCCAGGCGTCATCGATCATCTTAGTGCGCTTGGGGATATCGGGCTCGGTCGCGATGACTTTTGTTACCTCGTTGACCTTGGCATTATTGTAGCCCGTCGCATTCCAGGAACCGTCCTTGTCGAGCAGATACGAGAAGACGTAATGGCTGTCCAATGTCGGCACGCCCCAGCCGAGCATGTAAAAGTCGGTGACGCGCTTTTGAATTTTCGGGAAGTGCTGCGCCTTCGGAATGGCTTCGAGCTTCACCTTGATACCGATCTTGGCGAGCATTGAAACGGCTGCCTGACAGATCTTTTCATCATTGATGTAGCGATTGTTCGGGCAATCCAACTGCACCGAGAAGCCGTCCGCATAACCAGCCTTCTTCATCAGGTCTTTGGCTTTGGCGAGATCGAACCCATAGGGTTTGTCGAGTTCTGGCGTGTTGCCGAGAACACCTGGCGACGTTATCATCCCGGCTGGCACGGATAAGCCATCCATGATGACCCGCTGGATCGCCTTGCGATCTATGGCGAGGTTCATCGCCATGCGCACATTGACGTCTGCGAACGGGTTCTTGCCCTTGATATTGGACGACCGCAGTTCAGCAGCGCCCTGATCGAGGCCGAAGAAAATTGCCCGGTTTTGAGCCGTTGAGACCACTTGCAGCCCATCTGTCGATTTCAAGCGCTTGATGTCCTGCACGGATGGGTCGAGGACGAAATCGACTTCTCTGGAGAGCAGGGCGGCGACGCGCGTTGCCGCGTTGGCGATGGGCCGATACTCGATCTTATCAATGTTGCCAGGGAACTTGCCCTTGCCCCACCATTTGGCGTTGGCAACGAACACGGTCTTCTCATCCGGTGCTCGGCTGACCAGCTTGAACGGGCCGGTGCCATTTGCGTTGCGCACCGCAAACGTCTCTTCCTTGGCGGCGAAGTCCTGCGGCGCTTCGACCTTGTTGGCCTTGGCCCAGCCACTATCCATTATGAAGAGGGAAGTGAGCTGGTTGGGCAGGATCGGGTTCGTGCCCTTGGTCACGAGCTTGATGGTGTGGTCATCGATGACCTTCACTTCCTCGATGCCCTGCACCTGCTTCTTGAAGTCCGAGGCCTTGTGCATCGCGCGTTTGAAGGAAAACACAACATCTTCGGCGGTAAAGTCCGCGCCGTCGTGGAACTTGACGCCCTTGCGCAGCTTGAACACCCAGCCGTTATCTTCGATCTTCCAGCTTTCAGCGAGTTCCGGTTCCAGTTTCAGGGCCGGGTCGCGAGTCACCAACGATTCGTAGACAATGCCGTTGATAGCAATCGTCGGGCCTTCGTTCTGGGAATGCGGGTCAAGCGTCAGGGCATCACCCTGGCTCGTCCAACGCATGACTTTTTCGGCCGACGCGGGGGCTGCGGCAAGCACGCTTAGCGCGACGGTGGCGGATACGATGCCCGTAAGGGTACGAGATCCTCGTTTCATTATGTCAGAACTCCTTTTGACGACGTCACTCTGAACGTATCGCGAGACCATGGCTTAGTGCCCGGCGCGAGGCAAGCCCTCTTGCCAAACTTGAAACACGGCCCGTGATGCACTTTTTCGTAAAGTATTAAGCTAGGCAAGCGCTGGCCGTGCCTGGGATCGAGCACGTGGTTAATACGAAGGTCTAACCCGTGAAACGCGCTTGGTGGTGAAATCATCGATGATGGAAAAACGGTTGCTCGATAGTCTTTCATCTGATGATCTCGGCGACCAGGTTTGACGCCCACATGTTATGGCGATGCCGGCCGACACGCAGGCTATCTCCCGGCTATCGGCTGGCACGGATTCATCAAGGACATCGTCGAACGGTCTTTTCGTCCAATGCTCTAGCGTGCGTCCCATCCGATTTGCCGATCAGGAACTTGGGCATTCCTCGGATGAAATCGACCAGGACGGACTATTGACCACCGTGTCGCAAGTCGCGCGGACGCGTTTGCCTTCGAAGCGCATACAGATCGTTTGTCCGATCGGGATGTTCTGTCCGTTGTAACGGCAAGAGCAAATCCGGACGTTGACCGGCTGCTCGGGCAATGATTTGGATGGCCATTCAATCCGGCCGGAGCCGCTTGGCGGTGACGACGTCTGGGCACTCGCCTGTGTGCTCATGATGAGGACTGCAGACAGCGCGAGGCAGGCAATCGGGGCTATGGTGTTTCGATACAGCATCGACGCATCTCCCTTTCTGAGCCGATAATACTGCAAGACCGGCCGAAGTGATAGGATGTGAACGCCGTTTTTTCGCAGGATCGAACGGAGTTTCGGACGATGGGCACGCCTTTGATATGGTCGGTTGCGACAAACTATGTCGTTGTGACGTTTTTGCGAATTGGCGTTGCGTTGCGCCTGGATAGGCGTCCGTCGGCTGCAGCACCCATCCCTCGCTGAGCGTTCACCCCGCGTCGTGGCCACAACCCGTCACGCGTCGCTGGCGGGCGGCGCGAGGACGGCCATCGTCCGGGCCGAGCCGCGCATCGCATGCTCGCCCAGGTCTTCCCATGAAAGCGGCAGCAAATCGGCGAAGGCGCCGCTGACCAGAACGTCGCGATCGAGCGTCTTGGTGAGCTCCTCAAGTCGGGCGACCTCGTTGGCGGCCGGGCCGATCACGGAAAATGCGACGCGCTCGGGCACGCCGATGTTGCCATGCATGACGTCGCCGACATGGAGCCCGACGCCGCAATGGATGGCTTCCTGGTCCTTGCGATTGGCGTTGAGTAGGTGAATTCGCTCAAGCGCCTCTTCGGCGGCCTTCGTGGCGGCTTCAGCCGCCGATCGCGCGCTGTTGCCGTCATGATCGATCGGGAAGATGGCAAGAACGGCATCGCCGATGAAGCTCAGGACCTCGCCGCCGTTCGCGAGCACGGAGCCGGCGGTGCATTCAAAATAGCGATTGAGCAGATCGAGATAGTCGCCGCCGGCCAGCGTCTCTGCAAGCGCAGTGGAGCGGCGCAGGTCGGAATACCAGATCACCGCTTCGACCTGGCGCCCGTCACCGCGCTTGATTTGCCCGTCGAGTACCTGGCGCCCGGCCACGTCACCGAGATAGGCGGTCAGGACATTGCGCGTGATTTCACGTCGAATCTGCATCTTGCAGGCAACCGCGAGGCGTTTTTGCACGCGCGCGAGGTCGCGAATGTCGTTGCCGGTGAAGCCGGCTTCGCGGTCGGTCGTCCAGGAACCGAAGATGCCGTCGGTGGTCGGTGAGACGTCTTCATCTTCCGAGAACGGAATGAGATAGCCGAGGTAATCCGTCGCGCCGTCGCGTTGCAACTGCTCCAGCGTGTCGAAATCCAGCACGGCTGCGGGCCCGACGAGGCGTCGGCGCAGGTAGGTGACACCGTTCTGCAGCATGTAGTTCATCGGGCTGTTGAGCCAACCCTCGGAAGAAAAGGCGCGTTCGTGCGACATTTCACGAACGCGAACGTCGGCTTCGCCGCGATCCCAGAGCAAAAACACCGAGGCGTAGAGCGGATGCAGCGTCCGGTAATAGAGGAAGGCGCGTGAAACCGGAATGCCGGCAGCCGTCAGCCGAAGGCAGCAACCGGCGAAGATCTCGCGGATTTCATTGTCGCCCAGTGCCTTTGACATCAACCACTCGGCGACGGTGTCGACAAGCGGCGAATAGGTGTGACCTTCGATTTCGTTGGAAATGCCTGTTCTCCCTCGGCAGATACGCTATTTGCCAAACGATGGGTTATTACCACGGGACACGGAATCAGGGCGATGGACTTTCCCACAAACGCCGCGAGAGACATGAGAGCGCGATGAATATGGCAAGACCAATCGCAGTTCCCAAGAACACGGTTTGAAAAGCAAAGACAAAGGCCTGGCGCGGGGTGCCGATGCCCGCAGTGTGCTCGACGTGGGCAAACGCCGTCGTCAAGATGCTGGCCGCCAAGACAACGCCGATCGTGCGCATCACCATGGTGAGGGAACCGGCAACGCCTCGATTCGCCTTCGGCAGAATCCTGGCAACATGATCGAGGCTCGCAACCTGGAACAGACCGAGCCCGGTCCCGTGAACGAGAAGTCCGCAGGCGAGCACGATCTGGCCTGTGACGTCCTGCCAGAAACTCATCCAACCGAGACCGATCGCGACGCATGCCGCGCCAGCAAGTGCGATGCGACCGGCACCGACGCCATGCATCATCCGCCCGCCAAGGTTGGATGCGATCATCATGCCGAGCGGACCAATCGCCATCACCATGCCGCTTTGCCACAGCGGAAGGCTGCTCACCCGCACCAGGAAGTAAGGCACGAACAGCATCGTCGCGAAGCCGGCAAAGTTGACGACGACGTTGGCTGCGTTGATCCAGGCAAACGACGAGATACCGAATGCGCCGAGATCCAAGATCGGAGAGGCTGCGCGCCGCGACATGCGCACGAAGCCGATCGTGGTCGCGAACGTGAGCCCAACGAGGAGCAGCGTACGCACCGGGGCCGCTGCAAATTGCTCCAGTTGGCTGACGGTCAACAGGAAGAGGACGGTCGCTGCGGCGAGTACGATAGCTGACCCGATATCGAAGCGACCGCTGTCACGCGCTGGCGACGGCAAACGCAAGAGCCACATTAAAATCAATGCAACAAGAGCAAGCGGGAGGCGCGACCAGAATACCGCCGGCCAGCCCCACACGTCGACGAGTGCGCCGCCCAGCGATGGACCGAGCGCGCCGCCGAGCCCGAACGACATGGCGTAGACTCCGAGGATGCGTGGGCGGTGCTGCTCGCTGTAGAGATTGGTTGCCAGTGCCGGGCCGCAACTCAGCACCATCGCCGTACCAATGCCCTGCAGCACGCGTGCGGCCAACAGCCAATGATAGTTATCCGCGATGCTGCAGATCGCGAACGCAATGCTGCACACGACGAGTCCGCCGGCGAAGACGCGGGCATGGCCGAACAGGTCTCCGATACGCCCGAACACCAGCATCAAACTGGCGTATGTCGCGACGTAGGCAATTACCACCCAGCGGATCTCCTTCAGCTCGATGGCGAAATGCTGCGTGATGTCGGGAAATGCGATGTTGACGGCCGAGTCGAGTGGGCCGACAAGTGTGCCAAGCAGGATCACGGTCAGGAGTGCGCCGCGGCGCAGCGCAATGCCAGTCGGTGCCGTCATTGCTGGATTGGGTCTGTGTGCGGCGTGCGGTTGATCAACTGAGGGGCCTTTCTGGCGTCAACGAGATGAGTGCCGTGATGTCTGTGCGCCGTCCAACGGTCCGCATACTTTGACTGGATGTGGCGCGTAGCTAAGACAGTGTGATCATCTACCACTCTGGAAACCGTAACATAGGGCCGGCAGTTTCGTCGCTCCGGAAAGGGACGCATGAGAAAGGTCGACGCAAACGAGGACGGCGCTCGCCCCTCGGCTGCTGCCGATCCCGTTGGGCCCGATGCCACGCGCTCGACCGCACCGCTACCGTTGATTGGCGCATTTGACCGTCTCTCGCAACCGATGCGCGCGACGCTACTCATGCTTCTCGCGATGACCAGCTTCTCCGCCATGGCGGTTCTCATCCGCTTGGCTGCTGAGAGCATCCATGCCTTGGAGATTGTGTTCTTCCGCAACCTCTTCGCGCTGGTTCTCCTGCTGCCGGTTCTCTGGAGCAACGGCATCGGTATGCTCAGGACGCAGCAGGTCGGCCTCTACAGCCTGCGCGCGGTTTTGAACATCCTCGGCATGTTTGCCGGGTTCACCGCCCTGACACTGATCCCGCTCGCGGAAGCCACGGCGCTCAGTTTTACCGCGCCGTTGTTCGTCACGATTGGCGCCGTGCTTGTCCTCGGCGAGGTCGTGCGCATGCGACGGATTGCGGCCCTTGCCGTTGGCTTTCTCGGCGTCCTTGTCGTTGTTGGCCCGCAAATCGGCAATGTGTCGGTCGGCACGCTTCTCGCACTGGCCAACGCCATGCTGCTGGCCCTGACGGCACTGGTCGTCAAACGCCTGACGGCGACGGAGCCGGTCGAGGCGATCATTTTGTGGATGGTCCTGATCTCGACACCGCTATCTTTCGTGCCGGCGCTGTTCGTGTGGCAATGGCCCGATGCCGTGACGTTCTTCTATCTCGTCTGTCTGGCAGGTGCCGGCACGCTCGGTCATTTCTGCTGGACCAAGGCGTATAGTCTGGCCGAGGTCACCCAGCTGCAGCCGCTCGAGTTCGTACGATTGCCGCTGACGGCGGTTGCCGGATATCTGATCTTCATCGAGCACCCGGCCGCCGCCGTTTGGCTGGGTGGGGCGATCATCTTCCTGTCGACGGCCTACATCACGCGGCGTGAAGCCCAGATCGCGCGCCAAAGGGCGCAATCAGGCTCGCCGCCGGAATGAGTAGGCTGGCGCCGTTCGATCCGCTATCGTGACGCCCAGTCCATCCTCAGTCGCGGATATTCGAATGAACATCGAAAACCTGAAAACCGAAATCGCCCGCAATTTCGGCACGCCGGCCCTGGTCATCGACCTGGACGTCGTCGAGCGCAATATCGCGCGGGTCCAGAAACGCTGTGAGGCGGCTGGCGTCGCCAACCGGCCGCACATCAAGACGCACAAAATCCCGAAACTCGCGCACATGCAGATTGCCGCCGGCGCGCGCGGCATCACCTGTCAAAAGGTTGGCGAGGCCGAGGTCATGGCGGACGCCGGCATCGATGACATTATTGTCAGCTACAATCTGATCGGCGCCGCGCGATCGGGGCGCCTCTCGAAACTGCTCCAGCGGGTGCCGGTCAAAGTGTGCGCCGACAATCCAGTGACCCTGGAGGCGTATGCGCAAGCGGGCGCGCAGGCCGACCGCGTTGTCGATGTCCTGATCGAATGCGACACGGGGCGCGAGCGCGCGGGTGTCGAGACGGCCGGTGAAGCGGTGCAGCTGGCCGAGCGGATCAAGGCCGACCCGAACCTGTCACTCGCGGGTCTGCTGTTCTACCCGCCGGAAGACGGCTGGCCGGTGACGCAGACCTTCTTCAACGAAACCAAGGCAGGCCTTACCAGTCTTGGTTTGTCACCGGGCATCGTATCGACGGGAGGCACGCCCAACCTCGTCAATGTCGGCGCGCTCGAGGGTGCCACCGAGCATCGCGCCGGCACCTACATCTTCAATGACCGCATGATGATGGCTTGCGGCGCGGCCGAACTCGGCGATTGTGCCTTGAACGTCTATTCGACCGTCGTCAGTCGTGCCGGTCCCGAACGCGGCATTCTTGATGCCGGCTCGAAGACGCTGACATCCGACATCGGCGGGCTCGACGGCCACGGCCTGATCCTCGAGCATCCAGAGGCGCGCATCAAAGGCTTTGCCGAGGAACACGGCTTTCTCGATCTCGCGGCATGCAACGCACGCCCGCATGTCGGCGATGTCGTGCGGGTCATCCCCAACCACGTCTGCGTTGCCGTCAACATGGTCGATCAGCTGATTGCCGTACGGGGTGATCGGATCGTTGAAGTGCTCGCCGTCGCGGCCCGCGGCAAACTCGTCTGATCGATTGGTCGTCTGGTCACCACCTGCCTTAGGAATCCCGCCATGAAGTACCGTCCGATGCGCGAGATCACGCAAGAGGAAATCCGCGCCTACCGCGAAGACGGTATCGTTTGCCTGCGCCAATTCTTTGATGCCGAAGCGGTCGAGCGCTTGCGGGGCGTGGTCGAACGCGACCTGGTGGAGCCGACCCCGATGGCCAATGATGCAACGCGTGACGGCACGGGCCGGTTTTTCTCGGATACCTTCGTTTGGAAGCATTATGCGGAGTTGGAGGATTTCGTCTTTCAGTCGCCGGCAGCCGACATTGCCGCGGCGTTGTTCGGCGCCGACAAGGTGAACCTCCTTTTCGACCAGTTCCTCGTCAAGGAGCCCGGCACCAGCACCCCGACACTCTGGCACCACGACCAGACGTACTGGCCGGTGGCGGGTGATCAGGTTTGCACGCTGTGGCTGGCGCTCGATCCGGTCACGAAGGAGAGCGGCGCCGTCGAGTATGTCTGCGGCTCGCATCGCTGGGGGAAGCGCTTCAAGGCGGTCTCGTTCAAGGACCCGAACCTTTACAAGGAAGATCTGCCGCCGGTGCCGGATATCGAGGCGCAGCGCGACCAGCACACGTTCGTCCAGTTCGAGTTGGAACCGGGCGACTGCACGGTGCATCACGGCCTGACGGTGCACGGTGCGCCGGGCAATGCCAGCACGTCACGCAAGCGTCGCGCCTACGTGATGCGCTGGGCCGGCGACGATGCGACGTACCATCCGCGACCCAATCTTCAACGCATGCTGCACGAACCGGGCATCGCGCCGGGTGGTGCACTCGACTGCGACCTGTTTCCCGTCGTGCGCAACACGCAAGCCGCGTGAGCCGAAGGCGCTTGCGCGGCGTCAATAATGCTGTGCCTTCTGGCGCTGCTCCATCGCCTCCTGACTCTCGAACGGAACGTCAGTTCCAATCTGATCGCTGAGCATCTCGCTCATCGTCGGCAGTGCGGCCCGATTGATGCGGGCTTCCGCGCTCCATAGCTGCGAGCGCGCCAGCGCCTTCGCGCAATGCAGGTAGACCTCCTGCGTCTTGACGACGATCACCATCAACGGCAGGCGACCGTTGACCTCAAACCGCTGCATCAGCTCCGGATCGTCGCGTACTTCGGCGGTGCCATTTACCCGCAGGATTTCGTTGACACCGGGGATGACGAACATCAGGCCGATCTCAGGATTGGCGATCAGGTTCTGCAGCGTGTCGAGCCGGTTGTTGCCGGGCCGGTCCGGGATCGCGAGGGTCTCGTCGTCGAGGACATGCACGAAGCCCGGTTTCTCGCCGCGCGGCGAGACATCGAGGCGCCCGTCCGCGCCGCACGATGACACGGCAACGAACGGTGACAGTTCGATGTAGCGTCGCGAATGTCGCTCGAGTGTCGGCATCTGTTTGGCGACGGCGCGTTCCATCGCCGGGCGATAGTGCCCGCGCAGCTGCTCGATCGTTTCAATCTTTGCCATCTACAACCAACCTTTCGACAGGGCCCGGTTACGTTTCATCTCACAGTCCGCCGGCGATATCCAGGATCGCACCGGTCGCGAAGCCGGCCTTTTCCGATGCGCACCAGATGATCGCCTCGGCGATGTCGCCCGGCTCGGCGACGCGCCGCAGCGGTGCCATCTGGGCAACCATCGCTGGGCGATCGGGATTGCCCATGCGGGCATGGATGTCGGTGTTGGTCGTGCCCGCCCGGATCGCGTTGACGCGAATGCCTTCCGGCCCGACTTCCTTGGCGAGCCCGATCGTCAACGTATCGATCGCACCCTTCGAGGCGGCATAATGCACGTACTCCCCGGCGCTGCCGAGCCGGGCGGCAACCGATGAGACATTGATGATAGCGCCGCCATCACCACCGGCGGATTTCGCCATGCGCCGGATCGCCTGCTGCGCGCAATAGACCGAGCCGAACACGTTGATTGCGAAGGTTTCTTTCAAGGCTTCATCTGGCAGGTCGACGAGCGGGCCGGTTTTGCCGACGGTGCCGGCATTGTTGACGAGCAGCGCAATGCGGCCGAGTTGCGCGTCGCAGGTCGCGAACAGCGTTTCGACGTCCGCTGGACTGGTGATGTCAGCTTTTACGGCAATCGCGCGTGCGCCGTGTTGCTCACAGGCAGCGACGGTGCGTTCGGCCGCCGCCTTGTCCGAGACGTAGTTGATGCACACGTCATAGCCGGTCTCGGCCGCGAGTTCCGCGGTTGCCGCGCCAATCCCCCGGCTGCCGCCCGTGATGATCGCGATCCTGCGCATGATCCATCCATTCTTTCCGCTGGCCGTCGAGTGGCCTTCTATTGGCGCGTCAGGTCCCCGTGCGCCGATCCCTGCGATCGAGGTAACGGTAGTACTCGCCGACGATCGGGAGGAACCACGGCTTACCCTGGTACAGCGGTACGGGAACGCCGGGAAAGTCGATTTTCGCGTAGGCGCAATCCGTCTTGCCATCCTGCAGGATGCGCCGTGCGACCTGCCGCCCGAGATAGGGCATCATCGCCACCCCGCTGCCGTTGCAGCCGGTGCAGAAATGCAGACCGTCTTCCTGTCCCATGTGCGGCAGCGCATCGCTCGTCATGGCGACGAAACCGGACCACGAATGCGTGATGCGTGTGCCTTTGAGCTGCGGCCAGCGGTCCGTCATCATGTTGTAGAGCAGCGATGCGCTGACGTCGGGCGGCACGTCCTGGAAGCGCGCGCGGCCGCCATACATCACCCGCCGGTCACCCGGCAGCATGCGGTAGTAGCTCGTCACGCGTGGCGTTTCCGAAATCGTCCGCCCGTTGGGGATCAGTTCGCGTGCGAGGTCCTCGGGCAATTCCTCGGTGACGATGATCTGGCTGGAAATCGGCACGATGCGTTTGCGCAGCTTCGGGGTCAGTTCGCCGGTATAGCCGTTGGTTGCGATGATCACGTGTTCGGCGTGGCATGTGCCGCGGCTGGTCTTGATCGTGAAGTCGTGGGCGGCGCCGGTGATCGCCTCGACCTTGGTGTTGGCGCACATCGTCACTCCGGCGCGGTGGCAGGCATCGAGCAGTCCCCTGTGAAACAGTGACGGGTGCAGCTTGCCGGCGCGATTGATGATCATGCCGCCATGATAAAAGTCGCTGCCGATTTCCGAGCGCTGCTCTTCGCGCGATATGACGGACGCATCGAGGCCGATGGTTTCGTTGAGCAGTTCGGCCTTCTTGAACAATCCCGGGTAGTGCGCCTCGGAGTAGGCGCCGACGAAGCGGCCGCGGCGCTCGTAGTGGCACGCGATGTTCTCGCGCTCGACCAGCGTCTGCACGAACTCGAATGCCGCGAGGCTCTCCGACATCAGGTCCCTGACCATCTGCTGGTGTGCTGTGCTGCGCTGCTGCTGGCCGGGCGTGCCGGCGAGGCCCTTGCCGAGATTGATGCCGGCGCTGACGCCGCCGCCGCTGCGTGTGCTGGCGCCTTCGCCGAAAGCCAGGGCATCGACCACCGTCGCGGTGCGCCCCTCGCGCGCCAGTTCCAGCGCCGCGGAGAGGCCGGAATAGCCGCTGCCGACGATCAGGATCTCGGTCTTCGGTGGCAGATCGGTGCTGTAGTCCGTTGTCGGTCGGGCTGCCTCCCACCAGAACGGTTCACGCTTGTAGTCGGGATGAAATATCGATCGATCTACTTTCATGGGGTGCTGTCGCTTTTCGCAATGGGGGTCATTGACCAAGGCCGAATCTGTTCGAGGGCCGCGGCAAGGTCAACCAGGCGCTGCTCGCCATGCCAGGGCGCGACGACCTGGATTCCGGTTGGCAGGCCATCGGGGGTGTGGCCGGCGGGAACGGAGACCGCCGGGTGCCCCGTCAGGTTGAAGGGGGCTGGATAGTTGTACCAGTGGGCGCGCAGCGGGCCGGCAACCTGGCCGTTGATCGTAATCGGCTCCAGCGCGCTGTGCCCGATACGTGGCGGCGGGGCGCTGACGCAAGGGGTCAAGAGCAGGTCGGCGTCCTGAAAGATGGCCTCGGTCTGCCGGTAGAGTGCGGCGCGCTGCATCGGGGCTTGCTGCAGGCTGCGCGCATCCAGGCCTTCACTCTCGGCGATCGCCGCGCGCAATGTGTCGTCCATCAGCTCCCGTTGGGGTTCCGAGAAGTGGGCCATGCGGGCTGCCAAAGGGCCACGGATCGTCACGCGGGCCAGCTCGTTGCCCCAGTCTTCGCGCCCGTCGCTGCACGTGACGATGGCGCCTGCCTGCGACAGGGCAGCGAGGGTCTGTTCCATGGCGGCGGCAACGCCCTCGTCGAGGAGGTCATTGCCGAGGCAGGGCTTGTAGTGCAGGCGCAGGCCGCGCAGGGTCGCGACGGGCGCGGCCGGCACCGTGCATGGCGGGGTGTGCACAGCGCGTGTCCATGGATCGCCCGGATCCTCGCCGCTCATCGTGTTGAGCATCACGACCAGATCAGCCGTGGTGCGGGTCATGATGCCGAGCTGGCTGAACGTACCAAACAGGTCGACGCCGTCTTCACTGGGGATGCGCCCCAGCGTCGGCTTCAGGCCGAGTACGCCGCAACAGCTTGCCGGTATGCGCGATGATCCCGCGCCATCCGTGGTCACGGCCAGTGGACCGAGACCCGTCGCGACGGCAACCGCCGCGCCGCCGCTCGAGCCGCCGCAGGAAAAGTCCGGGTTCCAGGGATTGCGCGTCGCGCCATAGCGCGGGCTGTCGGTCAGCGCCTTGTGGGCAAATTCCGGTGTTGTCGTCTTGCCGATCAGGATGGCGCCGGCAGCCTTGAGACGCGCGACGGCTGCCACGTCGTGATCGGAGATGTTGCCGGCCATGAGATGGGAGCCAAAGGCGGTTTCCAGTCCCTTTGTGTGGACGAGATCCTTGACGGAGAACGGCACGCCGTGCAGCGGGGCGAGGGTGTCGCCGCGCGTGCGCGCCGCATCCGCCGCGCGTGCGGCCTGGCGGGCGCCGTCTGCGTCAATCAGGGCAAAGGCGTTGAACGCCGATTGCAGAGCCTCACAGCGGGCCAAGACGGCGTCGATCACGGCTTCGGCGCGCAACGATCCATCGTGCAGTAGAGCTGCCAGCGTACTGGCCGGCAAGCGGCAGATTTCTGTTTCTTCCATGGCTCTTGCCGGATCCTTTCCGGTGCACGTGCTCTTCATGCGACAGATGTCACAGCGGTTCGGTATCCGATACCTCGACATAGCTTGCCGTGGGATCGACCTTGGCATCGATCACGACCGGGCCGCCGAGCTTGTGTGCCTCTTCGAGTGCATCGCGCACTTCGCCCGGATGCGTCACGGTCATGCCGTGGCCGCCCATGCCCTCGGCCACTTTCGCAAAATCGCAATCGGCAAAATCGACGGCAATTTTGTTGGCGCCGAGGTTGTCACGGACCATGCCAAGGCCGGCGTTGTTGTCGACGAGATAGACGACGTCGAGGTTCTGCTGCACGGCGGTCGTGATCACCTGCAGCGTCATCATGAAACCTCCGTCACCCGCGAGGCACGTCACGCGCCGATCGGGCAGCACGAGTTTCGCCGCCGCGGCCGCCGGTGGCCCCCAGCCCATCGCGCCGGTGCCACCGGCAACGACAAACTGCTGCGGTTTGTGATTTCTGAGCCCGTGCGTTGCCCATATCCGATTGGCACCGGCGTCGAGTGCGATCAGATCGCGATCACCCATGAACGTCTGCAGCCCGCGAATGAGATCGCCGTGATGTACGCTGCCCTGCGCCGCCTTCGTCTCCGGCAGCGTATCGAACCCGGTTTTGCGGCGCACCTCGGCAATGGCCGCGAGGCGTTTGCCGCGCTGGTCGGCGCCGAGGTCATGCCGGGCAAGATCGTCGAGCGCATCGCCGACGTCGCCCGTGATCGCCAGATCGACCGGATAGACCCAGCCGGCATTGCGCGGGTCGACGTCGATCTGGGCGATGAACTGCTCGCCCGGCCGGATCAGGTCGGGATCGCGAAAGCGCAGGTAGTCCGGCCCGAGGCTGGCACCGAGTGCGACGACCACGTCGGCGGCTGCAAGGACGCGGTTGGCGCAGGCATGCCCCCAGGTGCCGAGCATGCCGGCTGCGATAACCGATGTTTCCGCGACGACGCCCTTGCCGTTGTAGCTCGTGACGACCGCGCAGCCACAGGCTTCCGCCATGTCCTGCAGGCGCGCACCGCTGTCGGTCATGACGACGCCGTTGCCGGCAATGATCACCGGGCGCTCGGCGCTGGCGATGCGCCGGGCCAATTCCGCGATTGCCGCGGCGTCAGGCCGTGCCGGGGTGTGGCGATGATAGCCTTCTCCTGGATACAGCACCGGTTTGCTCGGCTCCGGGACGTCTTCGCGGATGATGGTCGATTTCATCGCCACGGCCGCCGGGCCCATACGCGGCAGGCTGGCATGCTTGATCGCCATCTGGACGCCATACACCGCCTCTGCCGGTGCCGTCGCATAGGTCGCATACTTGGTGATCGGTTTCAGGGAGGCCATCACGTCGGCGCCGGCATAGTCGCCGGTCATGGTCTGGTAGACGCCCATCTGGCCATAGCCGTCGTAATCGGAAGTCTCGGTCAGCACCAGCATCGGCGAGCCGGAGAAGTGTGCTTCGAGGATGCCGATGCCGCCGATCGTCGTCATCCAGGGACCCTGGCCCATGGCAACGGCCGGACGTCGCGTCAGGCGGCCGGCAACCTGCGCCATGATCGATGCGATCCATTCCGAACGCGTCAGGACGACCTTTATCTTGTCCTCGTTGGCCTTGAAGCCCGGCAGTGACCAGGTGATGCCCAGCCCGGGCAGCGTGAAGGCATGCGTGACGCCGCCTGCGATCAATTCCTCGACGACGCGCTCGTATGTCTTGGCCATTTTATCCCAACGATGGTTTGAATATCATGCGATTAAACGCGACAACGTCCGTTGAGACAATCAATGTCCGGATGGAAGCACACAGTACGGATGGGATCAGCAAATGCGTGATGGCACGGTTTTGGTCACGGGGGCATCGGGATTTCTGGCGGCATGGACCATTCCAAAGCTGCTGGCGGCCGGTCGCCGCGTCGTTGCCGCCGACCTGAAACGGGATGACACCCGCCTCAACCTGGTGACGCGCAACCAGCCATTGCCGGACCTCACCTGGGTCGAGTTCGATGTTGGCGACGAACAGGCCTGCCGCGACGTTACCGACTCCCATCAACCAGTAGACATACTGCACCTGGCGGCACTGATGATTCCAGCGTGCAGGTCTCATCCCGTAGCGGGAGCGCGGGTGAACCTGCTCGGCCACCTCAACATGCTCGAGGCGGCACGCGCGGTCGGTGCGCGTCTGACCTATACCAGTTCGGCGGCAGCAAAGCCGCGTGGCCCGGCCAACGCTCCGGCCAATCTCTATGGCGTCTACAAGCGCGCCGACGAAGAGATATCGCGGCTCTTTGCCGAGGACTTTGGCGTGCCGTCGCTCGGCCTGCGCCCCAACATGGTCTACGGCGTCGGGCGTGACCTCGGCGACACGGCGGTGATCACCGCCGCGGCCCGTGCCGCCGCATGTGGCGAAGGTTATGTCTTGCCATGGCGAGCGCGGGCGGGCGTGCAACTGGTCGATGACATCGCCGAAATCTTTTGCCGGGTCGTACAATGCGAATGGCAGGGCGCGATGGTTTCCGACATGGGAACGATGCTCACGACCACTGAAGAGATTGTCGATTCGATCCGCGCCGTCGTGCCGGACGCGGCGATTTCCATCGATGGTCCGGAACGCCCGGTGCCGACCGATGGCTTCGAGATCGATGCGCTTGCTGCCATCATCGGTCCGTTGCCGCAGACGCCGATCGGCGAAGGCATGGCGCAAACGATTGCACACTTCCAGGATTTGCGGGAAATGGCCCTGATTTGATGCTTGAGAGCCGCGAGCCTTTAATTGGAGACAATTCTGTTCATCAAGGGCGAGCCGGTCCAGCAGGAGGAGTGCGCAGCCCATAGCTGGAGCTATGGGCAAGCGCTTCGACGCACTGGGCGGCCGCCCTTGATGAACCCTTAAGGGCCGGGCGGATTTGCCCCGATCTCGGCGCGTCCCGTCTTGTCCGTGGCACCGCCACGCACGGCGACGGTCCACTTGATCTCGGATCAAATCCGCTCGGCAGAATGGCTCCAATTAAAGGCTCGCGGCTCTAAGGCAATGAGTTGTCCTGCGTCACGCTTGGCGCTACGAAAGGCGTCAACAATCGCAGCGAGCCAAGGGACAGACATTGAAAACCTACAAGATTGCAGCGATCCCCGGTGATGGCATCGGCACCGCGGTCGTGTCGGCGGGCGTAGAAGTCCTGCACGCGATTGCGCGACGTGCGGAGAATTTCGCCTTCAAAGTCGATGATTTCGACTGGGGTGGCGACTACTACAAGCGCCACGGCCGCATGATGCCGGAAGACGGGCGCGACCAGATACGTGACCATGACGCGATCCTGTTCGGCTCGGCCGGCCATCCCGACATCCCCGACCACATCACGCTGTGGGGCCTGCGCCTTGCGATCTGCCAGCCGTTCGATCAATACGCTAACGTGCGCCCGACCCGGGTGCTGCCCGGCATCACGTCGCCGCTGCGTCATGTCAATGACGATGAACTGGACTGGGTGATCGTGCGCGAAAACTCCGAAGGCGAGTATGCCGGGGTTGGCGGGCGGGTGCATCAGGGCTCGCCATTGGAAGCTGCGACCGACGTTGCGATGTTCACCAGGCCAGGCGTCGAACGCATCATGCGCTACGCCTTTCGCCTTGCCCGCTCGCGCCCGCGCAAACTGCTGACGGTGGTCACCAAATCCAACGCGCAGCGCCACGCCATGGTGATGTGGGATGAGATCGCCACCGAAATCGCTGCTGAATTTCCGGATGTGACCTGGGACAAGATGCTGGTCGACGCGATGACCATGCGCATGGTCGCCAAGCCGCAATCGATCGACACCGTCGTTGCCACCAACCTGCACGCCGACATTCTATCGGACCTGGCCGCCGCCCTTTCCGGTTCGCTCGGAATTGCCCCGACGGCCAACCTCAATCCCGAGCGGACGTTCCCGTCGATGTTCGAACCGATTCACGGCTCGGCATTCGACATCATGGGGCAGGGGATCGCGAACCCGGTCGGCACGTTCTGGTCGAGCGTGATGCTGCTCGAGCATCTCGGCGAGGAGCCGGCCGCGCAACGCCTGATGAAGGCGATCGAGCAGGTCACCGCCGATCCGCGCTTTCACACGCCGGACCTTGGCGGCAAGGCGACGACGCGCGAGGTCACCGATGCGGTCATCAACGCCATTCATGGGGCGAACGACTGAGCTAGAGCCGTTCGGCCCGCCAGCTCAGCCGAGCAGCCGTTCCGCGAACACGCGATAGCTCTGTGACTTGGGTTTGTCCTGGTCTTCGGCGTTGACGTAACGGATCGACGACTTGCCGAGGAGTTCTTTCGGCAGCACCATCGCACGAATGAAGCGGGTTGCGACCTCGGCATCGGCCTGCGCGAACACCGGTTCGGGGCCGGCCTCGAACCATGGCGAGCCGGGACCGCACGAGGCCGAATGCCCTTCCGTGTCGATGCGGATCCGTCCTTCGATCAGGCAGCGCGTGCCAGGGCCCTGATGCGTGTGCAGATAGGCGCAACCGCCGGGCGGAAAGGCGACGCTGTCGAGCCTGAGGAGGTGCGTCGCGGAAACATCGACGTCGAAGATCGGCGCCTGCATCTTGAGGCAGCTCTGGGCACCGATCGTCTCGATCTCGGCCGTCGCCGGCGCCACTTCCCATCGCCACAGGCAGGCCCCTTCCGGACCGGCTTGAACGGCCGCCGCCGCGAGCGTCACCGTGCCATTGTCGCTGGCGACATCGGCATCATCGATGCGCACGCTGCCCGCCGCAACGTAGAGCGCGCGCGGCCGTGCGGTCGTCAGCGTCTGCGACGCACCCGCCATCAATGTGTCCTCGACGAGTTTGAGCGCGATGTCCATGCCATTTCCTTTCCAACTCACGTGCGCCGGTCTTTTCGCACCAGACTACGTCTCGATCGGCCATTCGCCTGCATACGGCTTCTTCAGCGCGCGCTCGACCATCTCGAGACGGTCCTGCCCGTAGAACATATCGCCATCAACGAAGTAGGTCGGGGAACCAATCACATAGCGCTCGATGGCCTCGTTGGTGTTGGCCTCGTAGGCACTCAGAACCGCCGCCGCCGCCGCTTCGGCCAGCAGTGCGGCACCGTCGAGGCCGAGGCCGTCGGCGAGATCGGCCAGTGTCGCGCCATCGGCGAGATCGGCGTCGTCGCGCCAATGCGCCTGCAGCATCGCATGCGCCAACCCGTCGATATTCTGTCCCTTCGTCTGACACGCGATCAGGACGCAGTTCGGCAGCGTGATGTCATTGTCGTGATGTGTCGGTCGGTAGGAGATGATCGGCGCATTGCGCTCCTCCGACCAGCGCTGGATTTCGCGCTTGAAGAAATACGCACGGTGCTGCGATGAACGCTCGCGGATCAGTGACGAACCGATGCCGGCCATGCCGCGGCGCAGGTCATAGGGTCTGTGGATGATCTCGACGTTCGCGGCTTTCGCGATGTCCATCAGGCGCTGCGAGCCGAGATAGGCATAGGCGGAGTGGGCGGCATAAAAATATTCAAGCTTTGGCACAATGGGGCTCCGGTTGGTGTTGTCTGGCGGTTCGGTTCGGGGACATGGCGCGCACAGCCCGGTCGT
>JBPCVZ010000526.1:0-4435 GCA_051010015.1 Hyphomicrobiaceae bacterium | reverse complement strand
CGTTCGCTGCAACGACCTGCGCGCCAACTTACGTCCAGTTCTCAGGCTCGAGTTCTTCGCCGTCTTCGTACAGTTCACCGGGTTTCTCGCGGCCGAGTTGACTGCGGATCAGGCGCGTATCGGCGGGGCCAGGTTGAAACGGATAGCTTGCAATGTTCGATGGTGGTGAGTCGCCGTAGGGGCGGTCGCAAGCCGATATATCTTCGGCGAACTTGCCGGGGCAGCCGGACGTTCTAAACGCGATGCCTGAATCAATGATCGCGTCCAGTTCGCCGCTCGGCAGACCGAAATCAATGACCCGACCAACTTCGTCGAATTGCATGTTGTCGACACGCTGGCCGCAGTAGTCCAGCAGGTAACGGCCAAGTTGGATCCGCCGCCACTGATCCCGCGGTGTGGCAGGTAGATGATCCATCAGCGATCCCTTTTCAGGGAAGAAGCAGAACATGTGGCTGTGCCCGCCCATGTCGACCAATTCCTGGACAAGGTGAAGGACTTCGTGTTCCGTCTCGCCCATCCCGACGATGATGTGGGCGCCGAATTTCTGCGGCCCGAATATGTCACGGGCATCGAGCAGGATCTCCCAGTACTTCTTCCAGGTGTGCGGGCTTTGTACGCCTTTGCCGCGAGTACGATCAAAGATCTCAGGTGTTGCCGCATCGATTGCGACGGTGAAGATATCCGAACCCATTTCGTGCAGGCGCTCGACGTCTTCGCGTGTCATCGTCGTTGGATTGGAGAGAATCGAGATCGGCACCGTTGCCGGGTCGATCCGGTCGGTCCATTTCTTTAAGACGGTAACGGTGTCCGCGTCGGAGCGAGGGTGTGTGATCATCGATATGCACATGCGATGAAACGGCGTTTTCTCCCCATCGCGTGCAACAATGTCGACGATCTCATCCATTGGGACCGCCGGCCAGTCCACTCGGATGAAGTTGCGGTCCGCATAATCACGATCCGCTTCGCGATGCCGTGCAAGACCACAATAGGCGCAGTTTGCACGGCAGCCTTCCGGATAGGTCAAGAGCAGGTTCAAGCATCGCGTGCACGAGCACCGGTGCATTTTGCCAGGCATAATGCCGAGCGTGATGGCAGCCGCTGTCGACATTTGAACATAGTCGGGCGAGCGCATGTGCGGCGTGAGAATATTATTGTTGGGTAGGTAGACCCCATCCGGTCTGACGTCGGCGGTTTTGACTCGGCCGCCATTTTTCATATCACTTGGCACCGTCACCGGGGTCTTCGGCTGCATGACATCGATCGAATTGAAATCAAGGCCGTCGCTGCCAACTGCAGCTGGGAATGCACCCTCTGGTTTCAAACAGGTCATTCGTTCTCCTGAATTTCAAGCCGCGCTGGATGTTGTGATGCGCGTGTCGAGACCGGCGCCGGTTTTGATCGAGCAGCAGGCATGCTCCTGGTGGAAGTCGCGGCCGATCTGTTCTGCAACGGCGACAGCTCCGTCCGCCGGGAATGCTATGCCGTCAAGGCCGGCCATAATCGCATAGGCATCTGTGACACGCTTATGCATGCCTGGTGGTCGCGCGCATCCGAGAAGCACCTGCCGGTCTGGCAAGCGTTGTCGAGCCTCCAAAAAGATGCGTCCGACGTCACTGGTCGGCGGCGTGATGAACTTGCCATCCTTGGCATAGAACGGCATGATGACAACGAGAACCAGTGCGTGAATGTTGTGCCGGCTGATGATGTCAAGCGCATTGGCCTCGCCGACAATTTCACCATAGTGCAAGCCGATGACAATATGCGGCACGACTTCCATGCTGGTTGAACAAAGGGCTGCGAGAGTTGATTCGAAATCGGCTACCTTGCGATCCAGGTGATAAACCTGATGGATCGTTTCCTGGGCTCCGATGACATCCATCATTGCCGTATCCACGCCGGCACTTTCCATCAACTTGGCGCGCGGTTGATCGAGCAGAGCAGAGTGGATCGCGATCTTCAGATGCGGGAAATCGCGCTTTAGGCCTTCGATGATCGGATAGTAGCGCTCGTACTTGATCTCATTGCGCCGGTTCGAACCACCAGAAAGCAGGAAGCCCTGTAGGTTTTGCAACAACACGAGATCACGAACTTTCTGATCCAGCAGTTGCGGCGTCGTTGCCGGAATCATCGGCTCCAGGATTTTAGCCTGGCAATGATCGCACATTAGGGCACAGGCGCCCGCCGTGATTGAGAATGCTGGGAATGAGTTCTTCGAGCAGCCTTGTAGCTCGGTGCTCGAGTACTCTTTGAAGGTCGGCGTTGAAAAGCGGACAGGAGTAAGCGGGCGGGTTGTCGCAAGCGATTGAAGGTCATGGATTAAGCCGGGATCGAGGTCGGCATCCTCCAACTCTTCCACCGTGGATATCCGCTCGAACCAACCCGATGGCATGGTCGACTGCATGCGATGCGTCCTCTTGTACAATTCAGCCGCTCAAGACAGTGTCTTCGTCTGGTTCGTCGGATCTATCACACATTCACAAACATGTATATGAGTGAGTCATCTAACGAACGGAGCGACACTACTCCACCCCGATCAACCGATCTACCGGGGCGTAATCGTCCGTTAGCACCAGTGGCTGCATCTCGTGAACTAGGCGCTGCAGCGCCGCCATGGGCAACCGGCGGAATGCAACACCCGGCGACGATGGTGTTTCGATGAGATCTCGAGGCGTCGGCCGCGCAACGGCAGCCAGTACAAACGTGGTGCGTATGCCGGTCTCATTCGATCTCCAAACCTCCACATACGGGAAGGTTGCTCGCATGGTCCGCCACATCGATAACGCAAGGCGTGGCCGGAGCTGATGGTCCACCACATTCATCAGATAGAGCCCCTCTTTGCTGAGCCGGGCTGCTACGAGCTTGAAGAATTCCAGGGTTACCAGATGCGGTGGTATCACGATGTCGTGGAATGCATCACCAACGATGATGTCGAATTTCGATGCGCTCGCTTGTTGCAGAGCAATGCGTGCATCGGCGTGGATCGTGCGCAGCCGATCGATCGGTGTGAGCCACATTTGGCTGATCGCGGCGCGCGTCACCGCCGGATCGATCTCTGCGACAGTTATGACCGCGTCACGCCGTGCATCCAACCAAGCACGCGGCAAGGTATAGGCGCCGCCTCCAATAAAAAATGCGCGAGGCGACGGGCGTTCGACCACATGCGTACGCGCCAAGATGTCATGTAATTCGACATACGGTGAGACCAGTCGCTGTGGTGCCTCCTTCAGGTTCACACCGTGGCCGAGATGATCAAGCACCATGACCCGAGCTGGTGTGCGAAACTCGCGGCTAACGTCAACGATGCGGATGCAATAGTAACTGCTGGAAACGCGGCATGGGTCTGTGAATGCCTGAACGCGAACACCCAAATATCCAATGAACAAAGCGGCGATCAAGACAACCGCTACAGGCCGCCACATGCGCGATAAGCCGCCCGCGGCTCTGCCCGCAAACAATGCCAAGCTCATCAAAAGGTAGAGCGCGGATACGACCACAAGTGTATTGGTCGTGCCAAGCCAGGAAATAAACAGAAAGCCGGCAGCCAGTGTGCCGCCGATGCTACCGACCGCGCTCACGGCATAGAACGCGCCAATCGTGCGACCCGAGCGACCGGCCTTGTCTTCATCAAGGGCGAGCTTTGTGAGAACTGGCGAAGGAATCCCGACGAACAGGCTTGGCAGAAAGAACAGAATGGACGTTACCAAAAGCACTGTTGGAACTGCGCCAAGGTTCATACCGATTATCGCCGGTGCTGCATAACGAATCGTCACGAGTGTTGCGATCGTCGACAACCCGGCTAACAGCAGGCTCCACGCGACGCTACGAAGCGCCAGTGTGTCCGGTTGCTCTGCTAATCGACCACCGAGCCAATGGCCGAGCGAGAACCCAGCGAGCACAACAGAGATTATTGCCGTCCAGGTGTAGAGTGACATTCCTAGGTAGGGCGCCACCATGCGCCCGGCAACGATCTCAACGACGAGCCCGCAGGCGGCCGATAAGCCAACGATCAAGAGTTTTAAAGCTTGTTGAGTTTGCATTGCAGATCGCTGTGCGGCGAGTTGAACATGAGTAGCGTTGTGTCAGCGCTCGCACTGCTTTTCGCGGGCCGGCTCAATTCGCCTTCGAACTTGCTTCGTCCAATCTGCGGGCATGATATTTCTGGAAGGGCTCCTTGCCGAGGTAGCCTTTCTCTTTGACCCATTGGAAGGCATGCAAAACGGTGTTCTTGCCAAAGGCACCAGGCATCACCATTACTGCCGCCTCCTTGGCATTCTTACCGGGAGGCGCAACTTCCGGGAGGAACACAACCGTAGGTGTGAAAGCCAACCCCCATTTGCGGACAGCGGTCTTCTCAGTCAGCGTTTTTCCGTCGATATCCGTCACTTCCTCGTCGCCGAACATGTTGTATTGCACGACAACAAAATTGTCTTTGATG
>JBPCVZ010000525.1:0-33229 GCA_051010015.1 Hyphomicrobiaceae bacterium | reverse complement strand
TTGACCCCTCGCGCGCGAAAGAACCGCAAATCGTTCTGCTGCTCGGTATCCGGGTCGACCGTCTGCACCAGGAACCGGTTGGCGTAGCCATAGCGGTGGAAGCCGAGCCGCCCCTGCGGCCCGAGCGTGCGGCGGGTGCCGGCGATGAACGCGATCGTGCAGGCCGAGTAGCACCTCTCCTCGACGTGGGTGTCGAGGCCGAGCCGTTCGATCCGCCGCGCGATCGTGCGAGCCGCGAAGATCTGCCCGCCGATGCTGTCGAACACGACACGCTCGGTGCCCGGGTGGCGCGCGAGCAGGTCCTCGAGCGCCGCGTTCGATCCGTAGTTGAGTTCGCCACGCAACGTGATCGACTTCTTGTCCGGATCGATGGAGACGTCGAACAGGTTGCTCGAGAGCAGTGCGCCCGGAGTCGATTGCGGCATATGGCGGGTGATGCCGTCCATCATGTTGATGGCGATCAGGACGACGGCGACGAGAATGGAGATGTAGCCGCCGTAGACCGCCGACACATCGGACGGGGGCACGGAACTGAGCCGGACCGCCCTGAGGATGCCGCCGACCTGCCAGGTCAGCAATGCCAGGCCCACGACCACCCAGCACGCGATCGCGATGACATCCGGCAGGTCGGACAGTTGCTTTAAAGCCAAATAGTAGAGGTAGGTCACGCCGACGACACTGATGAGCAGCGTGACCGGCCAGCTATGTTGCCCCTGCCAATGGTCGATGGCGGGGCGCAGCAACTGCTGTGTCAGACGCGCAAGCATGATGCAGCTAGGCTCGGAACCGCCCGACAAGTCAAGCCGGCTCGAAGGAATCAGAGGCGCTCCGCGGGCGGTGCAATGTTCGTGACGAGGTCGCGGACGAGCGGCTTGTTGGCGAGCGGTTCGAGATGCATGTCGCGCGCTTCGAGGCGGGCGAGACAAGCGTACACGACCTTGCCGTCAATGCGCATCATGCATTCCTTGCAGGCGTTGGCGCTGATGCACGAAAACCGGAACGCGAGCGTCGGGTCTTGGTACATGCGGATCCAGCGCAATCCGTCAAGCACCGATTGGCCGGGTTCAAACGGAACATCGAAGTTCTCGGCTTCAGCCGCTGCGTCGGGGGTGCCGCGTGCGATGATGAGCCGTGCCGTTTCACTCATGCGGCGGTCTCCGGTTGACTGAGAAGGGGGCCGCGCACGATTGACGTCCGGCCGGCGTCGAGTTCGACGAACTGGTTGCAGCACCACGCGTCGAGCATGCCGGGATGGTCTTCGCGCTGATGGGCGCCGCGGCTTTCGGTGCGCGCCCGGGCGGATTCGGTGACGGCACGCGCGACGAGCAGCATGTTACGCAGGTCGAACCAGTCGATGCGCTGCGGATCGTAGGCCCCGGGTGCGCCGGGCGGCCGGTCGCCCAAGCGGGCGTCGAGGGTTGTGATCGCCGCCAGCGCCTGGTCAAGGCTGGCGTCGGTCTTGAACGGGCCGGCGTGATCGGACATGGCCGCCTGCAGCTCGGCGATCATGGCGGCGGTGTTGAGCGTATCGGCGGCGCGCTTGTCCGCCAGGACAAGTTCCAAGGCGGCCTCGGCATCTGCGTCTTGCATTCCGGACTGGCCGGCGCCTTGCGAGACATGCCGTGCCGCCGAACGGCCGGCGCGTTTGCCGAACACCAGCGCCTCCGTGATCGCGTTGCCGGAGAGCCGGTTGGCGCCATTGGCGCCGCCGACCGCTTCACCGGCGGCGAGTAGTCCCGGCAGGCCGGTCTGCATGTGATCATCAACGGCGATGCCGCCCATGTGGTAGTGCGCGATCGGCGAGACCTCGATCGGCATTTGCGTGAGGTCGATGCCGTTGGCCTTGAGCTTCTCGATGACCGGGCCAAAGGCTTCGTTGAGCTTGGCTTCGCTGATGTGCTCGAAGCTTAGATAGGCGCCGCCGGCGGGCGAGCCGCGGCCGGCTGCGACCTCCTTGGTAATGGCGTATGTCGCGGCGTCGCGCGTGATGACATAGCGGCCGTCTTCGGGTGTGCCGTAGCGCTCGGTGAACTCTTGCCTGTTGCCGTTGAGCAGGCGCCCGCCGAGCTTGTAGCGGAACGGGTCCCACATGATCGGGTCGAGGCCGATCAGGCGTGGCGCGAGATGGCCGATCGGAAAGAACTGCACGAACTCCATGTCGATCAGCCGGGCGCCCGCACGCAGTGCCAAAGCGTAGCCGTCACCACCCATGTTGAACGACGCGCTGTTGCGCCGGAACAGCCGGGTCAGCCCGCCGGTGGCAATGATCGTGGCTTTGGCTGCGATGGTAACGGGGCGGCCGCTGCTGATCTCGATGGCGACGGCGCCGGTAACGGCATCGCCCGTCTTGATGAGATCGACGATCAGAAGATCACCGATGCGACGGACGGAGTCGTCGTGCTGATGGAGAACTTTGCGCAGCGTCTTCGAGACGGCCGGGCCGGTGTTGAGGAAATCCACGTAGACGCAGCGCGGCCGGTCGTGACCCGGTGCATG
This sequence comes from Hyphomicrobiaceae bacterium, assembly GCA_051010015.1. Classification (GTDB taxonomy): domain Bacteria; phylum Pseudomonadota; class Alphaproteobacteria; order Rhizobiales; family Hyphomicrobiaceae; genus CAJQQK01. The sequence goes on along the minus strand of JBPCVZ010000525.1, from coordinate 30,733 downwards.
TGCCGATTTGATCGCGTCGCCCTCGCGTGCCCAGCCGACGCCCCAGTCATCCATCTCGCGGATGCAGTTCGGACCTTCTTCGCAGAGCAGGCGCGCGAGTTTTTCATTGCACAGGCCGCGCCCCGAGGCGAGCGTATCGGCGAGGTGGAAGGACGGATCGTCCGGCGCCTCGGCACCAAGCGCGACAGCAACGGTCATCATCGCCATCACGGTGGCGCCGCCGCGCCCGATCAGGGAACGGTCGGCGAGCAGGACCTTGGCGCCGCCGCGTGCGGCTTCGATCGCGGCGTACATGCCGGCGCCGCCGGCGCCGATGACCAGGACGTCGGTGGTCAGGTGAACGGGTTCAGGCGTCACAACAGCACGCCTCACGCTGCAATCGCATCCGGCACCAGCGGCGACGTCGCGTCGTAGCGCACGCCGTCCTTGAGGCAGTAAAGCGGCCGGATGAGCTTGTCGCAGACTTCTTCGGCATCGCTGTTGTCGTAGAGAAAGAAGCGGCCGCTGTCGATCTTGAGCACGCTGACATCGGCGGGATTGCCGACCTGCAGCGAACCGATCTCGTCGGCCATCCCGAGCATCTCTGCCGGGTGGGACGTGACCATCGCGATGATGTCCTCGAGCGCGACGCCAAGATGCAGAAGCTCTGTCATCGCGATCGTCAGGTTGAACGGGGCGACGCCGAAGAACGGGTTTTCTTCGCGGTCGCCGTCGGCTTTGCCGCTTGGCACCTTGACGTTGTAGCCGTGCATGTCGGCGCCGAGCGTGTACGGCAGGATGCCGGCGTCGAGGGCGATCTTTGCGACCTCGAAACTGAAGTGCGAGCCGTGACCGACGTCGACGCGCACGCCGCGGTTGTGAACGGCTTCAAGCAGGATCGGATGAACCTCGCCCTTGCTCGAGACGAAGCCGCCGGGATGGCGCGTGAACGGATGCGCGAGGATGTCACCTGGTTCCATCAGCGGTGTGAGTTCACGGATGAGTTCGTCGGCGTCAGGGATCGGGGCGGAGTCGGCCGTCGGCCACAGCTGGCCGAGATGGATGTAGAGCGGCAGCTTGGTGGCGCGTGAAATCTCCTTGCCGATCTTGATAACGTCGAGGCCCCAGCGGGACTGGCCGCCGATTTCGGCGTGGGCCTTGATGCCGCGCACGAGATCGAGATTGTCGAGCGCGACCTTGATGGTGTGGTCCTTGTTGACGCCGCCCGGACCGTAGAGATCGGGATAGAGATGACCTTCGAGGCCGCCGACGAGATAGCACGAGATGAAGCACAATACGCGGCTCATAGCCGGCTCGGAGACGTAGTGGCGGAAGCCGCCAATGGTCATGCAACTCGGGCCGCCCTGGTCGACGAGTGTCGTCACGCCGGAGTGCACGCCGACCATGTCGGCGCTGAGGCCGAATTTTCCGGTGACGTACTGGTAGACGTGGGCGTGCGTGTCGATCATGCCGGGGATGACGAACTGGTCGGAGGCGTCGATGTGCTCTTTCGCCTGCGCCTGCGACAGGTCGGAGTCGACGGCGGCAATCTTGCCGTCTGAAATGGCGACATCGAAGCGGCCATTGCGTTTCGCGGCGGGATCGATCAGCGTGCCGTTCTCGATGATCGTGTCGTACATGCTGGTCTCCTTGCCAATCTTGCGCATGGCGTCCGCTATCGGCGCCGAAGCCGCGTCCGCCCGATCCGTATCCGAATATGCAAAACGTGTTTGCTTTCCTAACCCCTGTCAAGCGCGTAACATGATGCTTGGCCCGCACGACGATTGATCGCAGCGGCAGAATTCAGTGAGTGAGGTGGGCCGATGGCGGTGATCGACGAGCACGCGCAACAGCAGGGGATTGGCGCGCGCCTGCATCGCCACGAGGATGATCGCTATTTGCGCGGCCGTGGCCGCTATATCGCCGATATCCGCCGGGTCGGTATGCTCGACATGGCATTCGTGCGCAGTCCTTTGGCACATGCCCGAATTCTCGGCATTGCCAAACCGGAGGACAGCGGTGATCAGGTTTTCACCAATGCCGATCTCGCTGGTGTCTCCGGGATTGTTGCCAATAGTGCCTTGCCGGGGTTTCGCCCGTCCGAGCAGCCGGTACTCGCAGCTGAAGTCGTGCGCCATGTCGGTGAACCGGTGGTCGCCTGCCTGGCTGAGACGCGTGCGGCGGCGGAAGATCTTGCCGAACTGGTCGACGTCGATTTCGAGGAGCTAACGGCCGTCGCGGAGATGACCACAGCGCGCGCACCGGACATGCCGTTGATCCACGAGCACTGGGACGAAAACGCATTCCTGCAAACCAGCGTCGACACCAACTTCGAGGCGGCAATTGAAGGTGCGGCATCGGTCATCTCGCGAACGTATCGGACGGCGCGCCAGTGTATGGCGCCGATCGAAGGGCGCGGCTGCGTGGCGGAGTGGGACCGGCACCTCGAGTTGCTGACGCTGCATACCGCGGCGCAGATGCCGCATATCGTGCGTACCGGGCTGGCCGAGTGTCTCGGCCTCGATCACGGCCAGGTGCGGATCATCTCGCCCGATGTCGGTGGCGGCTTTGGCTACAAGGGCATCCTGCTGGTCGAGGAAGTGTGTGCGAGCTATCTGGCCATGAAGTTGGACCGGCCGATCCGATGGATCGAGGATCGCCGTGAGCATCTGATCAGCGGTGCCAACTGCCGCGAGCACTACTACGAGGTGACCGGCTATGCCGCCGCCGATGGCGAACTGCTCGCGGTTGACTGTGAAGCGCTGGTCGATTCCGGTGCCTATTCGCTCTACCCGTTTTCGGCGTGCCTCGAGGCGGCGCAGGTGACCAGTATTCTGCCGGGACCCTACCGCCTGCGCGGGTTTCGCTGCACGGCGACGGCGGTCGCGACCAACAAGCCGGGCATCCTGCCGTTTCGCGGGGTCGCGCGCACCGGTGTGTGCTTCGCGATGGAACTGATGATGGATGCGCTTGCCGAGGATCTCGGCATGACGCCGGAAGCGATCCGCGCACGCAATCTCGTGCAACCGGACGAGATGCCGTTCACCAACATCACCAACAAATATTTTGACAGCGGTGATTATCCGCAAGCGCTGCAAAGCGCCGTCGAGGCGATTGACGTCGACAGCGTCCGGAGCCGTCAGCAGGAGATGACGGGCAACAGCCGCATCGGTGTCGGGTTCTCGATCTTCTGCGAACAGGGCGCGCACGGCACATCGGTCTATCAGGGCTGGGGCGTTCCGATGGTGCCGGGGTATGAGCAGGCGACCGCGCGGTTGACGCCGGACGGCGGCCTCGAGCTGCGCGTCGGCGTGCACAGTCACGGCCAGGGGCTCGAGACGACGCTGGCGCAGGTCGCGCATTCGGAACTCGGGATCGATCCGGCCAAGGTCAAGGTCGTGCACGGCGATACCGCTTATACGCCGTATTCCACCGGCACGTGGGGCTCGCGCTGCGCCGTGATGGCCGGCGGCGCCGTCGGCACGGCATCTGCGGCGATCGGCGATCGCGTGCGTGCCATTGCCGGCCACCTGTTGCAGGCGAAGCCGACAGACGTCGTGCTGGCGGATGGCAAGGCGCGCGCCGGCGATGCCGAGATCAGTCTCGAAGAGGTCGCGCATACCTGGTACCGCAAGCCGCAGTTCCTGCCGCCGGATGTCGATCCGCGTGGCCTCGAGGCGACGGAAGGGTACAAGACCCAGCCGGACACGGGGACGTTTTCGTATGCGTGCCATGTCGTCACCGTGCGCGTTGATCTCGACATCGGGCACGTCGAGCTGCTCGACTACGTCGTCGTCGAGGACGCCGGCACGATGATCAACCCGATGGTGGTGGATGGCCAGGTGCTCGGTGGCATCGTTCAGGGCATCGGCACGGCGCTGTTCGAGGAGATGCCGTTTGACGTCGGCGGCCAGCCGTTGGCGTCGACGCTTGCCGACTATCACCTGCCGGTTGCTGCCGATATACCGCCCGTGCGCATCGTGCACATGGAAACGCCGTCGCCGCTCAGCCGCTACGGCCAGAAAGGTATCGGCGAGAGCGGTGCCATCGGGCCGCCGGCGGCGATTGCCAATGCGGTCAACGATGCGCTCCGGCCGCTCGGCGCGCGGGTCAGCGAGGTGCCGATGACACCGGAACGCGTGCTGGCGGCCATCGCCACGTCGAACGAGCCGGGAGAGAGCGCATGAAACCGGCCAAGTTCGATTATTCCAGCGCTGCCGCCACATCCGACGCAAATGCTGAACTCTCTGCGGGGAATGGTGGCACGAAACTGATCGCCGGCGCGCAGTCGATCGGGCCGATGCTCAATCTGCGCCTCGTGCGCCCAGAGCGGCTGATCGACGTATCGATGCTGCCGGAACTGCGCGCGGCGAAGGTAACGGCCGCGGGTATCGAGATTGGCGCCGCCGTCACGCATGCCGAGATCGAGGACGGCGAGGTGTCGGGATGGGCAACCGCGGAGTCCGGTAAGGCGCCCGTCGTCTGGCTGCGCGAGGCGGCGGCGAACATCGCACATCGCGCCGTGCGCAATCGCGGTACGCTGGGCGGCAGCCTGGCACACGCCGATCCGGCCGCGGACTGGGTCATCGTGATGACGGGGCTCGGTGCGCAGGTGCGGTTGCAAGGCCCCGACGGGCAGCGCGACGTCGCCGTCTCTGATTTTGTCACCGGTCCGTTCGAGACCGCTTTGCAGCCCGGCGAACTGATTGCTTCGGTGCACGTGCCGCGGCCCGGTCCCAACGCGCGCTGGGGCTACTGGAAGTTCGTGCGGCAGGTCGGTGAATTCGCCAAGGCGAGCGCGACGGTACTGGTTGACCCGGACGCCGCCGCACCGCGGATTGCAGTTGGCGCACTTGGCCGGCAGCCACTCGTTCTTGAACCGAATGTCGCAACGGATTTCGCGACCGGACAGATGACGGCGCAAGCAGCGCTTGCGGCGACCTTGCCCGAACGGAACATCCGCGACCTGGCACTGCACGTCGCCGCTCTCAACAACGCGCTGGCCAAGGCGCACAACGAGTCCGAACAAAGATGAGCAAGACTTCCATCGCCCTCACCGTCAACGGCCACGCGGTTACGGGCGAGGTCGAGCCGCGCACGCATCTCGCCGATTTCTTACGAGAAGATCTGCTGCTGACCGGCACGCACCTCGGCTGTGAGCAAGGCGTCTGCGGGGCTTGCACGGTGATGATCGATGGCCGGCCGAGCCGGTCGTGCATCACGCTGGCGGTGGCTTGCGATGCCGCCGATGTGCGCACGATCGAAAGTTTTGACGACGACCCGCTGATGGCGCAATTGCGCGACGCGTTCACACGTCATCACGGCCTGCAATGCGGTTTTTGTACGCCTGGTCTGCTCGCTTCCGCCTACGACATTGTGCGCCGTGTGCCGGACGCGGATGGCGGGCGCATACGCAAGGAGCTGTCAGGCAACTTGTGCCGGTGCACGGGCTATCAAGGCGCCGTCAATGCCATTGCCGACGTGCTCGGAAATGCGCCGCCCATCGCCGAGCTGCAGCCGCTGCCGCGATCGCGGGCGCGCGTTGACGCGGCGGCGGTCATCGCTCCACCGGAAAAATCGACGGCGGCCGATCCGCCAAGTCGGGCAATGGCCGTGCCCGAACGCGTCGATGATGGTGTCCGGCTCTCACGGCGCATCAAGATCGAGGCGCCGGCGGATCAGGTTTGGCCGGTGCTGCAGGATATCGAACGTGTCGTGACCTGCGTGCCGGGAGCCGAACTGGACGGCGCGGTTGACGGCAATACCGTACGCGGACACATGACCGTAGCGATCGGGCCGATGCGGGCGGTCTTCAACGGCATCGCCGATGTCCATCACGATGCCACGGCACGATCCGGGCGCGTGATTGGCCGCGGCGGCGATCGATTCAGCCGTTCCAGCCTCGATGGTGAGATGACCTTCAAGCTTCATGACACCGGCGCGGGGCAGTCCGATCTGGAGTTGGACATTCTCTATCAACTCAAGGGACCACTGGCGCAGTTCGGCCGCCCCGCCGTCGTTGCCGAAGTCGCTGACCGCTTGCTCGCAGATACGGCGCGCCATATTGCGGCCAGGTCGACCGGTGCCACAGTGGTGCCAGCGACACTGCGCCCCGTCGGTGGTCTCGGTCTTGTCTGGGCGGCGCTGGTCGGCCTCTTCAAAGGCCTGTTTGGTCGCCGCTAGGACCGATGTCGGAGGATTAAGGTAGGGGGGCCAAGGGGTCCGTTAGCATCACTTGATCACCGTCTAGGCGTACGGCATACCGCTTCAGCGGCGGCAGCTGCCAACCGCCGGTGCAAGTTCCATCCAAGAGACTGAATCGGGCGAGATGATGCGGGCACTGAAGTGCACCGTCGATTAAAACCCCTTCAGTGAGTCGCGCGTGCTGATGCGGGCACAAGCCCTGCACGGCAAGTATCTGATCTGGCTGTGCGATCAGCAACACGACGTGGCGCCCGATCTGGATCTCGTGCAGGCCAGCCGCGGTGACCTCATCCTTGATGGCGACAACACGCCACGCGGTTTGTTCAGGATCAGACATATTCAGCGCCTATCTCTCCGCCATCGTTCAGGCCATTCATAGAGTTGTTTTGATGTCGTCGCCTGGGTTACGTACAATCCGATTCAGGTTGTCGCTCGTTTCCGAACAGCGCCCACACCATATAGCAGAGATGATGCAGAGTTTTGTGAGCAGACATTTTCGTGTCCCGGCCAGTGTCGCACTCGTTGCCGGTACAATATTCTGTATGCAGACAGTAATAACAACTGCGTGGGCGCAAGGCCGTGCGGCTACCGTCTTCGTCGACACGGTCGATGAACGAGAAATTCGCGATACGCAGGCCGTGATCGCACGATTGGTGGCGACCCGCCGCTCGGAGATCGCGACGCGGATTGCTGGTGTCGTTCAGTCCGTTGCGTTCAGAGTAGGTGATCGGATCAGTCGTGGACGCACTCTGGTCAAGCTCGATGCGCGCCGCTTCGAGATCGAGAAGCGGGCAAATGAGGCGGCCATTGTCGCCGCCGAAGCCGGGCTCAGCGTGGCGCGAGTGAAGTTCAAGCTCGCCGAGCAAACGTTCAAGCGACAGGCCCGGTTGATAAAATCAACGGCCTTTTCCAAGAGCAGGTTCGATGATCTCAAGCAGTCCGTCGAGCAAGCGCGTAGTGAAATCAGTCTGGCGGACGCGCAACTCCAAATGGCCAAGGTTGGCCTCGATCGCGCGAACTACGAACTGAGCCACACGGTCATTTCGGCACCGTTCGACGGCATTGTGATCGCCCGGCGGGCGCAGCCCGGGCAGTATATGGCGGCCGGCGGAACAGTCGCGACGCTGCTCGATCTCAAGGATCTGGAAATTGCAGCCGATGTGCCGGCTGCGATTGCGAAGAGCCTGGCGCCGGGCACAGAGCTCGAAGCGGTTTTCGAGAGCGGTGTCGCGCGGCCGGTGAAAGTTCGCACCGCCATTCCCGTGCAGAACAGCTCAACGCGAACGCGCGCTGTCCGGCTCAGCGTGGACCTCTCCGGTGTGTCTGCAACCCAAGTTGCCATCGGAGGTACCTTGACACTGAAGGCGCCGGTGAGTGCTGCCCGCAAGGTGACGACCGTGCCGAAGGACGCGCTGTTGCGTGGTCGCGGCGGCTGGATGGTATTTGCAGTTGTCGAGAACAAGGCGCAGCCACGGCCGGTTGTCCTGGGGCAGGCCGTGGGTGATCGCCTCGAGGTCAAGTCGGGTGTCAAGCCAGGCGACGTGGTCGTCGTACGTGGCAATGAGCGCCTCAGACCGGGCCAGAGTGTGCGGGCGAAGCGCGTTGCCGCGCCGCGCCCGCAGGGCTAGAGTCGCCGACTGATTGAGTGGTGAAAGGCCAACATGGATCCCATTCGAATCGCGATTGAACGACCGATAGCCGTCGTCGCGGCCGTCCTCATGACGGTGCTCTTCGGCTTGCTGGCGCTGTCGCGCATTCCCATCCAGCTGATCCCGGACGTGCGCAAGCCGGTTATTCAGGTGCAGACCAACTGGGGCGGGGCTGCACCGGCCGAGGTCGAGCGCGAAATCGTCAACCGCCAGGAAGAAGAACTAAAGGGCGTCGACGGTCTCGAAACGATGATCTCGCGTTCAGAAACGGGCCGCGCGCGTATTACCCTCGAATTCGCGATTGGCTCCAATATGGACCGGGCCCTGCTGTTGGTTTCCAATCGACTGGACCGGGTGACCGGATACCCCGACGAGGCTTCTGAACCGACCTTGAAGACGTCGGGCGCCAACGACAATCCAATCGCCTGGATTATCCTGAAGCGGGGCGCAGGCAATACCCGGCCGATGGCGCACTATGGCAATTTCGTCAACGATGTGATCAAGGAACGGCTGGAGCGGGTAAACGGGGTTGCGACGTCCAACGTGTATGGCGGCGTCGAGCGCGAATTGCAGGTCCTGGTTGATCCGGAACGACTGGCCAAGTTCCAGCTCACCGTGCCGGAGGTGCTCGGCATCCTGCGGCGCGAGAGTATTTCGGTGTCGGCGGGCAGTGTCGACGAAGGCAAGCGCCGCTATGTCGTGCGCGTCGAGGGTGAACTCGATACGCTCAATGCCGTCGGCAACGTCGTCTTGCGCAGCGGCGCGGCGCCAACTCGGCCGAGCGCCGGTGTGACCAATTCGTTCAACGATACCGCGCCGCTTGTTCCTGGCAATGCCGGTCGCGTGTTCTTGCGCGATGTCGCCAAGGTGACGTTCGGCTACAAGGAACCCTCGGCGCGCATCCGCCACATGGGCGAACCCGCGATCGCGATCAACACCGTGCGCGAAACCGGTGCCAATGTCATCACCACGATGCAAGGCGTCAAGCACACCATCAAGGCACTGCGTGATGGCCCGCTCAAGGCCGAAAACCTGACGCTGACCCAGGTCTACGACGAAACCGTCTATATCGACGGCGCGATCGACTTGGTGATCCAGAACATCTGGATCGGCGGGATCCTCGCGGCCGTGATCCTGCTACTGTTCCTGCGCTCCTGGCGCGCGACGCTGGTCATATCGTTGGCGATCCCTGTATCGATTGTCGCCTCGTTCGTTGCAATGTCGGCTCTGGGGCGGACGCTCAACGTCATCTCGCTGGCCGGAATCGCGTTCGCCGTCGGTATGGTCGTCGATGCGGCGATCGTCGTGCTGGAGAACATCTATCGCCTGCGCCAGGCCGGCGTGCCGCCGAAAGAGGCCGCCTATCAGGGAGCGGCACAGGTGTGGGGTGCAATCCTGGTATCCGCACTGACCACGGTCGTTGTGTTCATCCCGATCCTCATCATGGAACTGGAGGCGGGACAGTTGTTCCGTGACATTGCGGTTGCGATCTCGGTGTCCGTGATGGCGTCACTGGTCGTCGCCATGACCGTCATACCCGCTCTTTCGAGCAGGCTTCTGGTCAGTGGTCGGCAAGCGCGCCTCAAGATGATCGCGCTGCCTGGGATCGATCATATCGGCCGCGCGTTCTCGTACATCGTTCGCCGATACGCACAAACGACGATCGCCAATCGTATTGTCGGGCTGATCGCCGTAAGCCTGATCACCGGCGGGGCGCTTTGGGGGGCGACGGTTTTTCTACCCAAGCTCGAGTACCTGCCGGAGGGCAATCGCAACTTGGTATTCGGCGTCATCCTGCCGCCGCCCGGCTACAACCTGCCGACGACGACAAAGATCGCAGAGCGCATCGAAGGCATCGCCCGGCCGCTCTGGGAAAAAGAAGAAACCGGTGACAAGAGCAGTCCGCCGGCGATGAAGCATTTCTTCTTTGTCGCGGTGCGCGGGACAACGTTTCTGGGCGGTTCGGCCAAGGATCCGCGGCGTGTTGCGGAATTGATTCCGGTTTTGTCGCGACCGATTTTTGCCGAACCGGGCACGTTCGGCTTCATCAACCAGCGCTCGCTGTTCGGCCGCGGCATCGGTGGCGGACGCGCGATCGAACTCAACGTTTCCGGTGACAATATCGAAGACATTCTGGGCGTCGCGCTGCGCCTGACGGGCAATATCGCGCGGCACCTGCCGCGCAGCAAAGGCAACCAGTTCCGACCGCAGCCGGGGTTGGAGCTTGGCGCGCCGGAACTACGCGCGATTCCCGATCGGGTCCGTCTGGCCGACGCCGGTGTCGACGCGCGGACGCTGGCGCTGTCGCTAGATGCCTACAACGACGGTGTTCGCGTCAAGGAGATCACGATCGGCACCGATCGCGTTGACCTGATGCTGAAGGGTCTGTCATCGTTCAATGATGAGCGTCGCACGCAGGAGATATCCGCATTTCCGGTCGTTGCGCCGAACGGGCGCATCATCCCGATTTCGGCGCTGGCCGAAATCAAACTCACCGCCGGACCCGTCGAAATCCGGCACCGCGAACGGCTGCGCACGATCACCCTGGAAGTGCGACCGGCGGGTAACCTGCCGCTTGAGACGGCGCTGTCGATCATGCAGGAAAAAGTGGTCGGGCCGGTTGAGGCGCAGGGGCTGCCACCTGGCGTTCAGTTATCGCTGACCGGGGCTGCCGACCAGCTCACGAAGACCTGGGACGCCCTCAAGACGAACCTGCTGCTCGCAATCGTGATAGTCTACTTGGTGATGGCGGTCCTGTTCGAGAGCTTCGTGCTGCCGCTCGTGATCCTGATTTCCGTGCCCGTTGCGGGCGCCGGCGGGGTTGCCGGATTGACGATCCTCAACCTCTATCAGCCGCAGGAACTGGACATGCTGACGTTGCTCGGCTTCGTGATCCTGATCGGCATCGTGGTCAACAACGCAATACTCTTGGTCCACCAATCGCTGCACCATCTGCGTGAAGATGGCATGGCGGTCAACGATGCCATCCTCGAGGCGACTCGCAACCGCATCCGACCGATCTTTATGAGCACGCTAACGAGCGTGTTCGGGATGCTGCCGCTGGTCACATTCCCGGGTGCAGGGTCCGAACTCTATCGTGGGCTTGGCTCGGTGGTCGTTGGCGGCTTGTCGCTGTCGGCGATTCTGACGCTTCTGCTGGTGCCGCCATTGCTGCGCCTGACGTTGGGCGCTTCAGCCGTTGTCTCGGCGCCGACCACCGCGCCTGCGCCAGCTGAATAGCAGGCTGGCCGCCGCAGATGCGAGCCTCTCGCTCGGTATGAAGATTGTGATGGCAAATCGGGACTGAGCCGACATGACAACAGATATCTGGCCGAACGGCGCGCGATTGGCGCTTTCCCTCGTCGTCAATGTCGAAGAAGGTTCTGAACTGTCAGTCGCCGAAGGCGATCGCGGTCCCGAACCGGTCGACGAGCTTGGCGTGACGCTGAAGAAAGCGCTGCGCAACTATGGCAATGAAAGTAACTACCAATACGGCCTCAAGGCCGGCGCGCCGCGAATAATGAAGCTGCTCGAAGAGCGCGACTTGAAGACGACGTTTACGGCGGCAGCGTTGAGCCTGGAGCGGGCACCGGATTTGACGCGCCGCATCGTGGCGGGAGGCCATGAAGTGTGCGCGCATGGCTGGCGATGGGTGCATCAGTTTCACATGGATGAAGCGGCCGAGCGTGACTTCATTCGCAAGGCGGTGACGTCGATCGAGCGCACAACCGGTAAACGTCCGCACGGCTGGCTGTCTCGTTATCTGTTGACCGATAACACGCGTCGGCTGCTGGTCGAGGAGGGCTTTTCCTACCATATGGACGATTATTCCGACGACCAGCCGTTCTGGGACGCGGTCGGCGACAAGCCCATCGTGATCATGCCCTATGCCATCGATAGCAACGACATGAAGATGTGGGTTGCGCCGGGCTTCATGCCGGCAGACTGGTACGAGTATGCACGCGATACCTTCGACTGGCTGTACCGCGAAGGAGCCGCGGCGCCACGCATGATGTCGCTTGGTGTGCACCTGCGGATCATCGGCCGGCCGGGCCGGATCGGGTACTTTGAGAAGTTCCTGGACCACGTCATGGCGCATGACGACGTCTGGATAACAACACGCCTTGAGATCGCGCGGCATTGGGCGGATCAGAACCCTTATTCGGCAATCTAAGAGGACGGCGGGATGGTGGGCGCGTATTTCAGTGAAGCCGATGCAGGACGCCTTCTGCAGGAGTATCCGATCGGGTCTGCGTTTCTGAACGGCCCGGCCTGCCTCAGCGCTGATGAACTGCGCGCGCTGCAGGAGCAGCGATTCGCGACGCTGATGCGGCGTGGCTGGGAAATACCGTTCTACCAACGGCATTGGGCGACGGTCGGACTAGAGCCGGGTGACATCACGTCGATCGACGATCTCGGCAAACTGCCCAGCTTCTCGAAATCGGACTTGATGGCGAGCGTCGAGGCGCACCCGCCTTATGGGGATTTTCATGGCATCGATGGTGCCGTGGGGCGTCGCAGTGTCGTCCTGCACACGACAAGTGGAACAACCGGGGCGCCGCAGCCGTTATTCTTCGGTGCCTGGGATCGCGAGGTGCAGAACGCGCTCCTGGCACGCGCCTATCTCTTTCAGGGCATGACCGAGAACGATGTTGTGCACTCGATCTACGGTTTCGGGATGGTCAATGGCGGTCACTATATCCGCGAAGCCATCCTGCATTTCACCGGCGCCATGCTGTTGCCGGCGGGCACGGGCCTGGAGACACGGTCCGAGCAACAGGTCGATCTGATGCAGAGGTTTGGCGCGACGGTGATCGTCGGCTTTGCGGATTATATTCTCAAGCTCGCCGCGGTCGCGCGTGAGAAGGGGCTGGAGCCGGGCCGCGATATTCCGGTACGCATGATCTCGGGGCATCTGTCCAGCGACGGTCATGAAGCGATGGCGAAGGCATGGCCGGGTGCCGCGGTTTACGACTGGTATGGCGTTGGCGATACCGGAATCATCGCGGCCGAGGGGCCGGATCACGACGGGCTCTACATCTGGGAAGATGCCCATCTCGTGGAAATTCTGGACCGTGACACGCTCGCGATGCTCGATGATGGCGAGACCGGCAATATCTGTGTGACGACGTTGTTCAAGAACACGATCTATCCGATTATCCGCTTCAATACCAACGACGTTTCGACGGTGCTGCCCGGACGCGGCGGCATTGGCGTAAACTTCCGGCGGCTGGCAGGCTTCCAGGGGCGCAGCGACAACATGGTCAAACTGCGCGGTATCAATGTTTATCCGACCGGGATCGGTGCGATTTTGAACGAGATCGATGGCTTGAACGGCGAGTATGTCTGTCGATTGGTGGAGCGTCGTGGACGCGATGAGCTGATCGTGATGGTTGAACAGCAATCGGATGGCAGGGCTGACGAGGCCGCGGTTGCGGAGACGCTGCGCCAGCGGTTGGGCGTTGCCGTGATCGTGGAACTCGCGGAGTCCGGTGAAACGGCGACGCTCAGCCAGGTCGACTCGCGCCAGAAGCCGATACGGCTGGTGGACGAGCGATGACGGATCCTGCAGACCTCGGCGTTGTCGATGCGATTGCGTCGCTGGGCAGCGGGGCAATCTCCGCAGCCGAGCTGACCGAAGCCTGTCTGGCGCGAATAAGCAACGCTCGGGGCAGGGCACTGAACGCGTTCATCCATGTCGCCGACGCCGCCGCGCGGGAGGCGGCACATGCCAGTGACAAGCGACGCGCCAAAGGCCAATCGCGCTCGCCCCTCGACGGCGTGCCGATCGCCGTCAAAGATAACATCGACGTGGCCGGCATGCCGACGACGAACGGTCTTGCGACGCACTGGATGCCGGCTGCCGACGCACCGGTGATCGGGCGCCTGCGCGCTGCCGGAATGGTGATCCTTGGCAAGCTCAACATGCACGAGGGTGCCCTTGGGGCGACGACCGACAATGCCCATCACGGCCGCTGCATTCATCCGGATTATCCTGGACACACGCCCGGCGGCAGCAGCGGCGGTTCGGCGGCTGCCGTTGCCAGCGGTTTGTGCCCGGTAACGCTTGGAACCGATACGATGGGTTCGGTTCGGTTGCCGGCGGCCTATTGCGGGATTGTCGGCTTCAAGCCATCGCGCGACTATTGGCCGGTCGACGGAGTGATGCCGCTTGGTCTCGGGCTGGACGCGATTGGGCCTTTGGCCGGCTCGGTCGCCGATGTCGCGGCTGTGCTGGATGAGCGGATTGATGCGCGAGAATTGCAAGACGTCCGGTTTGGTCGATTGGATTCAAGCGGGCATGTCGACGTCGAGCCGGCCTGCCAGACGGCTTTTGACGCGGCCTTGACGCAACTCACGGCTGGCGGTGTTCGCTGCGATCCGGTTGCGATCGGCGACCATGACTACAGTCGCGCGCGGCGTGCCGGCTTTATCGTCTCTGAGGTCGACGGTGCGGCGGCGCACGCGCGCCTGTTGTCCGAGCAGCCGGAAGCGTTCTCGCCAGCGTTTGTGGCGATGCTGAACTACGGCCGCAACGTTTCGCCGGAGCGCTATGATGGCGAGCGGGATATCGTCGATGCGGCAGGGAAAGCACTGATCAGGCTGTTCGACCGGCATGATGTCCTGATCGCACTGACGGCGCCGCAGTGCACCTTTCGCTTTGGTGAGCCGGTGCCTGTCAACCAGGCGGACCTGACGGCGCCTGCAAACTTTGCCGGTTGCCCCGCGATCAGCCTGCCGTTGCCGGTTGCAGCTGGGCAGCGTCCGGTCGGTCTGCAATTGGTCGCCCCGCCCGGCTCGGACAACGCGTTGCTCTCGATTGCGGCGCGCGTCGAGGCGGCCCTGATGGATTGATGCACAGGAATATCCGATGCCGTTGGCAGAACTCAACAATCACGAGATGTATTACGAAGTGCACGGCACGGGTGAACCGGTGGTCTGTTCCGGCGGCTGGGGCACTTATTGCCACGGCGCGGAACGGCATTTGCCGCAGGGGCTCACGGAACGTTATTCGGTTGTCATCTTTGATCATCGCGGCCTGGGGCAATCGGGGGACGAATACGACCGTCCGGCAAACACAGAACTCTATGCGAATGATGTCATCGCGCTGTTGAAGCATCTCAGTATCGAGCGTGCGCATTTTCTTGGATTGATCGGCATTGGTGCCTGCATTGGCCAGGTGGTCGCGATCAAGCGACCAGACATGGTGCGCAGTCTCGTCAACACCGGTTGTTGGGCGCAGGTCGATGATTTCTTTCGCGCGCAGATGCTGCAGTGGCAGCAGGTGCATCATGAACTCGGCTTTGACGCCTTCCAGCAGATGGTGGTGCAGCAGGCGTTCTCGCCTGACTTCTACAACGCCAAAAAAGACCGCCTGCTTGGGCCGCAGGGTGGTTGGTCCGAACTTCGCGACAACGTAGGGACGCATGACCGCTTGACGGAGGCGGGGATTGCACACGACACGTTGGATCGGCTGGCAGACATAAAAGCGCCGACGCTGGTCATTCACAACGGCCGGGACTTCATCACGGCACCGAGGCTGACGCTACCGGTTGAGCACGGTATCCGGGGGGCGGAGGGCATCATGCTCGACAACGCCAGTCACGTTCCAACCGATCGCGAGGATCGAGAAGCCTTTCGACATGGCATACTGGATTTTCTCGGGCGCAATTGAAGCTGCAGCGCTCAAGAAGTTGTTGTGATCGCGCGCGCCTTTACCTTTGGCTAACCAAAAAGCCCAATCAATCGATCCGCAAGGAACCCAACTGGCCGCCGATGCATCCTTATCCATACCGCGCAATGTCGACGCGCGTACTGGTTGATGATGCAATGGGAAGGCTTGTGCGGAATGGACCTCGATACTTGGGACGGCGAGATCAAGCATTGCGATCAAGGCGACGAAGATGCTGACGAAACGAGCCGACAAGACCAGTCAGTCGCAGGAGACCAAAGCAGGGAATTGACGCTCAACGTCATCGATTCCATGGAGCAGGGGGTGCTGGTTTGGTCCGTCGATGGGACATGCGCCATGCACAATCAACGCATCTTCGATGTATTGGAATTGCGCTCAGGCGACATCTACAAAGGAAGAAGTCGGCGGGACTTTCTGGAAATCGCTGTCAAACGCGGCGAGATCACAGCTGAAAAGGCCCGTCAGACGGAACGCAGGTTCCAGAGTTCCGCACCATTTCATTTTGATCGCCAGATGCCGTCAGGGCGCGTCGTTGCGACCAACGCGCGGCCCATGAGTTCGGGTGGATTCGTTGTCACGTTCACTGACGTTACGGCTTCCAGGCGAAATGAAATCGAGCTTGCAGCTGCGATGCACCGCGCCGAAGAGTCCGAACTGAGAGCCAAACAGGCGCTCATCGGCGAGCAGGTGCGGCAACGCGAAATGTCCCTGCTCTCAGAGTTGGATGAGTGGCTGCAGTCGTGTCAATCGCTTGCGGAGCTTTTCCAGATTGTAACGGCCTTCATGGGGCAGATACTGCCACAAACGTCGGGTGAATTGTACGTTTACAGCAACTCCCGCGATGTTCTCGATGGCGCTTGCCATTGGAACGGACCCGGCGCCATCGATCATATCCAACCGGATGCGTGCTGGTCATTGCGGCGCGGCAGACCATATGAGTTCGGGGCCGGTACGATCAGCATGCCCTGCGCGCACGTCGAGCATCAGATGGCCGGCGCGGCGGAGCAGAACTATGTTTGCCTGCCGATAATTGCGCATGGTGACACTGTCGGTCTCCTCCATATCAAGTTCAATGAAGTCGATGACTGCGTCGCGGACGAACAACAGCCCTTGGATCCACGCCGCTTTGCCCTTCAATGTGCCGAACACATCAGCCTTGCCATCGCCAATGTGCGGCTTCGCGATGAGCTTCGTGATCAATCCACGAAGGACGTCCTGACCGGATTGTTCAACCGCCGTTACTTCTTGGAGATGATGCGTGGTGAACTCGGTCGCGCGCAACGCACCGGTTCAGAGGTGGCAATAATTTCTTTCGATGCCGACAAGTTCAAAACGTTCAACGACAATCATGGGCATGACGCAGGCGACGTCGTGCTTCGTGAAGTTGCTGAATGCATGCGCGCGACTTTCCGGCAAGACGACGTCCTATGTCGATTTGGTGGGGAGGAGTTCTGTGTTCTGATGCCGGAGACATCCCTTAAGGTCGCCTTTAACACCGCTGAGAAGCTGCGAAAAGTCATCGAAGCTGCATCAATCACTTACAGCGGCAGTAAGCTGCCACCAGTAACTATTTCCGGCGGTGTGGTCGCCTTCCCAGCCGATGGCAAATCTCCTCAAGATCTGCTTTCCGCGGCGGATCAGGCGCTCTACAAGGCCAAGGCAAGCGGCCGAAACAGAATGTGCAGCTACGTTGACCTGTCCGACGACCACTGCAATTGATGCAAGCAAACTTCGCGGAGACCTAGTTTGGCATAACCATGCCGAGATCCCGAGCTTGGCGTCGCTCGAAGGCTATGCAGGCGCCATCGTGGCAGTGGCCGCGGATGCCGCCGCGCACCGCGCCTGGTTCGGTGGCGCGGTAGAAATCACCCCAGCTTTGGGGCAGGCGCACCGAATCCGGCGGTGCCAGCCACAGGCGATGCAGTAAGCGCTTGCGTTCCGGTGCATCGAAGTCGACGTAGTCGGTGCGTGAATGCAGCATCGTGTGGTTGTTCATGAGCTGCATGTCGCCCGGTTCGAGCCACATCGTGAACATGACATCGGGACGCCGCAGAATTGCATCCATTGCGTCCATCGTTTCGCGTTGCCCCTCCGACAGCTTTGGGACGCCAGTGATCTTCTGGGCGGACTGGACGCGGTTGCGATTCCATTTTCCAAAGACCCGCCCCTCGCAGATGTCGAACAGCGGTTGGCCGTAGGCTGGCGTCTCGTTGTCGGTTTCTTCCTGCTGGCGGCTGAAATAAAAATCCTGGTGTGCGATTTCCGCGAGATCGGACCGCTCGGATATCAGGATTTTGCGCGCCGTCACGCTGCTCGAGACCATGCTTTGGCCGCCTGATTTGGCCTTGTTGTAGCACGCGAGCGCGGCAATATCGGCTCCGTCTGCATGAAAGTCGAGCTTGGCGTTTGAAGAGAACCCGCGTCCACTGGCGGCGCGGTAGTCGGTGCCGATGTCGCGAACCTCGGATATGTACTGCGTCGCCTTGCCTTGCGGGCGGGGCACACCAAGGTGGAGGCCGATAGCCCAAGTGAGGATGCGGAACTCGGCCTCGGTAACTTCGTCGCGTGGTAGGTTCTTGATCACAGCGAGGCCGCGCCCGTAATGCGCTTCGTGTGCCGCGGATTTGATCAGCGGCAAGGCCGCGAAGTCGAAGTCGTTGCGAGAGTAGTCGAACAGTGGTCGCTCAGGGTCGAATGCGGTTTTCACGACGGAGGCCAGTTGCGCGCCGGACTTCTGGTCAAGTGGAAAAACCCAGCTGCGGTCTTGTAGGTCTGGCACGCGCCAGGCGGCCAGTGCGCTCAACTCGGCTGTATCCATGTCGTGTCCAACCGTCTTGCTTGGAGCCGCGCTGCCGGCGACGTGCGCGCGCTTAGCTCAAATGCCGAGATCCTTCAGATTGTAGTCCCTGAGCTTCGGCATGATCTCCGGGGACCAGTGGTACGCATCGGCAGCTTCGCGGAGCGGCAGGTAGTCGAACGGCGTCTCGTCGGCAAAGCGCTGACGGCGCGCGTCAATGCCGTACATGATCATGCCGGACCGGTCGCGAATGTAGTCGGCGTCGTAAACCGTTACGTCATTGTGGACACCGCCGCCCTGTACATCGAGCACAGACTTGCGACTGTGGAAGCCGAGGTTGAACGTCACACGCATTTTCGGGCTGGTGTTGTTGAAGGAGCCGTGCACCGTCTGGCGATTGGTGATCGCGACGTCGCCGGGACCGCAAATGAGCGGCACCGCGTCGGGCAGACGCTCGGAACCGGCAGCAGCCACCATCGCCTTGATGTCGATCTTGCGCATGCGATGCGTGCCGGGCACGACCCACAGGCCATTTTCCGCGTCGCAGCCGTAAAGTTGCGCCATCATGTTGAAGCCGTGCGAGTTTTCGTGGAATTCCGGGCTGTCCCAATGCGTCCAGCCATCCTGATGCCAAGCGACGGAGCCGCCGAGGCGCGGATGCTTGACCCAGATGCTTTCGTTGAAAGGCACAAAATCGTCGCCGTGGATCGAGGCGGCCGCTGCCAGCAACTTCGGGTGGCCGTAGAGGCGGAGATGAGCTGGCGAGAACTGCAGCGTGCCAAGTATGAGCTGCATGACGTACTCGGGCGCATCGGCCGGCGCCGCGATCTCTTTCATCTTGACCGGGTGACGGCCAAGGTTGGCGTCGGTGCCGCCGTACGGGTCAGACAGCGGCTTGATCATCGACACGGTGCGCGCCTGGCAGTCGGCGCCGAGCGCCGGGCGGCCCTTGGCATCGACCTTGCTGTCCTTGCTCGTTGGCGCGCGGTCTAGCATGTCGTGGAGGTCGCTTTCCAGGTCGGAGAGTTCTTCTTCGTTCAACAGCTTCTCGAAAACGTAAAAACCGTGCCGCGAATAGGCATCGAGTATGGACTGATCAAGCCGGCCGTTTTCGTCGAGCAGGAGGGGACCGCGGTTGTCCATGGCCAGCGCCCGCGCTGTGCCTTCCGCGCGATAGGCTTCCATCGCCGCTTGATCATCGCCGTAGTCGACGTCGATTGCCGAATTTGTCCGCTCTGCAGTGGCCATGGTGCTTACCTCTCTGATCGTGTTCGAGATGGGCGAATTCTTTCCGTTTGTCGGTCATCGTCAAGCATCTTGCGTTGTTCGCTTCGGCGCAGCAAGGCAAAGAGCATCCATATGATTTCCCGTGCGGTTCTACCCTGCGATAGCTGACGGTTCCATTACCGCGCGATGCAACACCATTTGAGGGAACGGAATAACCCAGCCGTTTTGATTCGCGGCCGCGACCATCGCATGGGCGACGCAGCGCTCGACGTCCTCGTAGCGACTGGCCATGTCACCGGATATGTCGGTTTCAATCTCGAAAATGATGGCGGAATCATCTGCGCGCAGAAGGTCGACATCGACATTCCGAACCCCGTTTTCACCCAACAGGTCGCCGAGCTCGGTTCGCACATGCTCGGCGAGCCGTGTCGGAATTTCGCTCACCGCGATGTCCAGATGCTGATAATCGAGGCCGAATTCGGTCTTGATTCGATAGCCGGTCGAAAGGTTTCGCGGCGCATCGGCAAGGAACGCCGTCGTCTCGAATGTGCGGCGCGCACCGCCGAGTTCAACGATTTGCACCAGTTCGGGCGTTTGACTGACGACACGGCCGATATGGCCATCGGACAGCTGCACCCAATCGCCTTTGCGCGTCGGGAACCAGGCTTCTCCTTCGGCAGCGGGCCGCGAGTGGTGGCCGACAAGTTCGCGTACAGGCACCGTGAACGTGCCGCCATCGAGTTCCGGGTTGACGAGGTTCGTGTAAAGGTCGAGCCGTTTGACCAGCCATGGTACGCCTGCGAACAGCAAGCGCTCGTTCTCCTGCACAGCACCGAGGTCCAATAGCAGCGTAATCTGCTCGACGAGCTGCGGCAGCATTCTAACGCCGATCCAGACAGCAGCCAGGATGAAGATGGCGGCGACGCCCATCAGCAGCCAGTCGTTCATCAGGTTGAAGACGGCCAACATGGCCAGGACCGCAAGGAGCATCGTAACCGAGCGGAACACGAGACTTATGAGGCGAGTAGTGAACGAGCGCTGGTAGCCGCGGCGACGGCGAACGTAGTCGGCCGTTCGTGCAATGACGCTCATTAAGATGAACACGCCGCCAAGAGCCGCGAGACCGAGCAGCAGGTTCATGGCGCGACGAGAAAAGTATTGCGTCGCGAAGATTCCGATGCCGCTTGGCGCGTTGGCTTGCTGGTCGAGGCGCAGCTGAAGTTGCTGCTGGGCGGTCTCGACGAGATGCAGAGCTTCTTTTTCGCGTTTTTCCCAATCCTTCGCGAGCGCCGCGAGATGATCCTTGATTTCCTTGTTCGTCTCGTCGCCCTTTTGCTTCTCGATCGATTGCAGCAGAGCTAGCCGTGCGTTGGCGCGGGTCGCGGCGCGCTGGCGCTGGTCGGCAGCGGCAATCGTACTCCTCAGCGCTTCGATTTGGCGGGTGTTCTCGGTTGCCTCGCGCATCATCTTGATAAACGGCTGGATGAGGCTTTCCAACTCGGCCTTGAGGTCGAATTTCGCGGTTTGATCGTACTCGATCTCTTCTTCCGCGACGCCGGTCGAAAGGCCTGAAATCTGAGCATTGATCTGAGCCAGTTTGCTGTTTTCGGCTTTGATTTTATCTTCGAGTTCCTTCCTCGTTGCGTCTTCCTTGGCGTCACGCAGCTCCGTCTTGAACTTCTTGACGGCGGTTGCCTGCTCCCTACGCGCGGTCAGTAGGTCGGCCAGCGTCTCAAGGGAATTTGCGGCCTCTTCACGGCGTTTCTCGACGCGCTCAATGTCCGCCTTCTTCAGCGCAGGCTGGGCGATGGCGGAAGTGGCGTGCAAGCAAGCAAAGAGAAACAGCACAGCGCGGGTCGCACGCTTGAGGACGAAAATAGGGCGGGTCATTCAGTCAGTTTCCAGGTGAGACGATCGCATTCCATCGGCGGCCGCATTCGTTTCGGTCTGACGGCTCGACTGTCAGGCGATCTCGAGCCAAACGGCTGTGTCATGGAATGCCGCGCCGCCATTGGGAGGAACCGGGTCGCCGCCGATGAGCGTATTGATCGCCTTCTTTTCTTCAAACGCCTCTGCCGGCCAGATACCTTCGACGATGAGTGTGTTCGGCATTTGACCGTCATCGAGTTCTGCGACGAGTACAAGCGAGCCGCGGGCGTTGCCGATGCGCACGCGCGTCCCATCGTTGATCCGGTGCGACCGGGCCGCGTCGCTGTGGACGCGAACGCGTGGCCCGCCCTCCCTTGCGATACTGGTCGGCGTTTCCGAGAAGGTAGAATTCAGGAAATTACGCGCTGGCGGGCAGACGAGCTTGAAGGGATGAGCATCGCTCGTTGTTTCATAGTCGCTGCTCCAATCAGGCAGACTTGGCATGCGGGCATGGTCGGGGCCGACGCGCGACCAGTCGGGTTTGAAATGGAAGCGCCCGTCGGGCTGTGGAAACCCGTCGAGGAAATGGGCTTGTTCGAAGGGCAGGGCGCGGTCGACCCAACCGGTCTCGGTGAGTTCCGCGAGCGATGGCAGGCCGCCGCGTGTCAGCGCTGTGTCGAGCAGGTCGCGGTCTTCCAGGGCGAGGCTGGGATGCTCGGCGCCCAGGCGTTTGGCGAGTTCGCGCACGACAAAACTGTTCGATCGCGCGTCGGCGAGCGGTTCGATCAGCTTGGGTGCGCAGGTGAGGTGGGTGTGGCCGAGCCCGTAATAGAGATCGTCGTGCTCGACGAACGTTGTTGCTGGCAAAACAATGTCGGCATGTCGAGCGGTGGGCGTCATGAATTGCTCGTGAACGACAAGGAACAGATCGTCGCGCTCAAGGCCCTTGAGGACCGCCGCCGTGTCCGGTGCAACCGTCGCCGAATTAGCGTTCTGCATCAGCATGGCCATGACCGGCGGGCCGCCCTTGAGTGCATCGGGGTCACCACACAGCACCGCACCGATACGCGACTGGTCGAGAATGCGGGTATTCGGGTCGATGGCCTCGGTGGCATACAGGAAGTTCGTGTCTAGTCCCCAGATCTTGGTGTCATAGGTGAGGAAGAACGCGCCGCCGCCTTCATGCTGCCACGCGCCGGTGATGGCCGGCAGGCAGGTGACGGCATGCATTGCAGCAGAGCCGTTGCGGGTGCGCGTGAAGCCGAACCCGGCGCGCAGGAAGCTTCTTGGCGTTGTTCCGAACAGCCGTGCGAAGTTGACGATCTCGTCGACCGACAGTCCGGTGATCTCGGCCGCCCAATCCGGCGTTCGGGTCATGATATGCTGCTCGACCTCGTCGTCGAAGTCGGTGTGCTTGGCGAGATAGTCGCGATCGGCCATCCCTTCGGAAAGCAGGATGTTCATCACGGCGAGCGCAAGTGCTGCGTCGCTGCCGGGATTGATGATCAGGGCGATGTCGGCCTGTTCAACGGTCGGTGTGCGATAGACATCGACGACAACGAACTTTGCGCCCCGCGTTTTGCGCGCACGGGTGACGTGGGTCATGATGTTGACTTGCGTCGACACCGGGTTGCCCCCCCACATGACAATGAGATCCGAACGGTCCATTTCGCGCGGGTCGCAGCCGGTCAGCTTGCCAATGCCGGCAAGCCAGCCAGACTCTGCCGGTGTGACGCAGATCGTCGTCTGCTGGCGGGCGTAGCCCATGACGTTGCGCAGCCGATCGAGGCCGTAGCGCTGCAGCACACCCATGGTGCCGCCGGAGTGATAGGGCCAGATCGCTTGCGGCCCGTGACGCTCGGCGATCTCTTTGAAGCGCCCGGCGACCTCGTCCAGCGCCGCGTCCCAGGTGATTGGTTCGAATTGGCCGCTGCCTTTGACGCCGGTGCGCCTGAGCGGCGTCTTGAGCCGGTGCGGATGATAGATCCGTTCTGCGTAACGTGCGACCTTGGCGCAGACGACACCCGCCGTGTAGTCGTTGCCCTTGGCGCCATTGATGCGCCCGACACGGCCATCGGCGTCGATCGAGACATCAAGCGAGCAGGTGCTCGGGCAGTCGTGCGGGCAGGCAGATTTGTAGCGAACGTTTGTGGCATCCTGCATTGGCAATGGTCCTCGGCGAGGTCGGGAAACGGAGACACAACCTTGACCGAGTGGCGCCGCATTGCAAGCGATTGGCCCGGATATCTCACCGTAACGTAGCTCTAGCGTCCGTGATCATGGAGATGCCGTTTTCTTACCCGGTGACGTATCCGCCATCGCGATCGCGCCGCCGTGCAGCCGCGGCGCGCTGCGCCGGTTCACCCCAGCCGCCGCCGCCAGACGTTTCGAGCCGGATGCGATCGCCAGCGGCGAGGCGGACACCGGAGACTTTTGACGGTAGTTCTTGACTGCCCGCGGGTGTCATGTGCGAGAACCGGCCCGGCCTGCCATCGCCACCGCCCGCCAGCCCGTAGGGGCCATGTCGGAACCGCTCGAAGCTGCCGGACACCACGCCCCAGGCGGCGTCCAGGCGCCACTCGCGGGCAAGGCCAAGGCCGCCGCGATGCAATCCGTCGCCGCCGCTGTCTGGAATCAAGCCATATTCCGTGAACGTGATCGGAAAGAGGACTTCACACATTTCAATCGGTGAGTTCGCGAGGTTGTGGAAACCGCATGAAAAGCCGTCGGCGCCGTCCTGCTTGGGATGGCCGCCCCAGCCGCCGACCTCGACTTCGAAGTAGACGCGGGTTTCGCCGGCAACCAGGGGATCGGGAGCTTGCAGCGTCATGACGTAAGAGACGCCGTAGTAGGCCGCGGGAACCTGATCCGGCGCCGCCTTGGCGAGTGCGCCGAGCACCGTCGTGACGATACGGTGACCCGTTGCCATGCGGTTGGCGACCGGAGCGGGTGGCGTGCAGTTGGCGATGGATCCTTCCCGACATTCGACGTCGATCGGCCGATAGGCGCCTGAGTTGGCCATGACGGCGCCGTCGGCGAGGCTGAGCAGGGCGCAATAGACGGCCGACTTCGACATGTTGAGCGTGCAGTTGACCGGCCCCGGTGCCTGGTCGGCGCTTTCCGACAGATCGACAACGCATGTGTCGCCATGGATTTTCACGGAGGAGATGACCTTGAGATCGACGGCGTCCTGACCATCGTCATCGACAAAGTCGCTGAAGTGATAGGTGCCGTCCGGGAGACCTGACAGAGTGGCCCGCATGGTTGCTTCCGACTGATCGAGAATGGCGACCATGGCGGCCTCCAGGACCTCGCTGCCATAGCGCGTGGTCATCCGGGCGATGGCGGCGGCGCCGACATCGAGGCAGGCAAGTTGGGCATGGACATCGCCGCCGATCTTGTCGGGCTCGCGGCTGTTGCGTCGGATAATGTCGACGACGGCGTTGTTGATCTGACCGGCCTCGACGAGTTTCAGCGGCGGCAGGCGCAGGCCTTCCTGATAAACCTCGGTCGCCTTTGCGTAGTAGCTGCCGGGCGCGCCACCGCCGACATCGACGTGGTGGACGATGGCGGCGGCAATCGCAACGCGACGGCCGCCAGCAAAGACCGGCTTGAATGCGACAAAGTCAGAGAGGTGCTGGCCACCCGCGTAGGGGTCGTTGGTCAGGATTACGTCGCCGTCATGCCATTGATCGATCGGGATTGGGCCGGCGATGATGTCCTCGAGGCAGACGGACATGGAGTTGAGGTGAATCGGAATGCGCGTCGATTGCGCGACGGCTTGGCCATGGCCGTTGAACAAGGCAGTCGAGTAGTCGAGTGTTTCGCGCACGACGGTAGAACGGGCGGTCCGCCAGATCGATACGTTCATTTCTTCGGCGCCGGCGATAAGCGCGTTGCGGATGACTTCCTGCTTGATGGGATCAACGTGGGTCATCGGGCACCCTCCCGGTTTCGTTCGGCAAAAAGGCAGGCACCGCCGATTGCGCGTACCGCCCATCCATCTTCAATCAACAGTGACGCGTAGGCCTCTTCGATGAGGATCGGTCCAGCAATCGGTTCTGTTCCGATGGCGTGTCGCTGGAGCACCGGCGTGTTGCGCCAGCCATCGCGCAAATGGATCGACCGCTCGCGGGGCTCTGCAACGGCATCACGTTGTGTCGGCGCGTCGTCGCGCGAAACGCCGGATTGCCCGAGCAGCCCGATGGCGGTGGCGCGCAGCGTGACAATCTCAACCGGTTCATCCGGTGCGCTGTGGGCATAG
This sequence comes from Hyphomicrobiaceae bacterium, assembly GCA_051010015.1. Taxonomy (GTDB): domain Bacteria; phylum Pseudomonadota; class Alphaproteobacteria; order Rhizobiales; family Hyphomicrobiaceae; genus CAJQQK01. The sequence continues at coordinate 5,051 of JBPCVZ010000525.1, read as the reverse complement.
CGTGTGAGGTGTAAATCGTGGAAGGCGGATTTCAGAAACCCGATCGCGTCGGTATCGACGTTGGAAGAACCGGTCAGCTGCGGCCAAGGCGTTACGATTTCGTAGGCCTGGCCACGGTATCGGCAATCGGCCGCAAAGCGGATCCGGCGCTGGCCAGCAGCGACTTTGTCGACATCGAGCATGGCGCCCGCCTCGGCGTGGAGTCTTCGCGCGATCTGGCCGAGAGGCTGGACCGCAGCCTCATCGAGTAGGAAGAGCTCCGAGTGAGACAAGTCATGGCGCAGGTCGGATGTCAGGATGCCGCCGGCCGAAAGCGTCGATGCATTGGCCGGGAAGAGAATGCGGTCAATGTCGAGTTCCTCGGCGATCGCACAGGCATGCAAGCCGCCGGCTCCGCCGAACGGCGTTAGCACATAATCGGCAGGGTCGGCGCCTTTTTCGAAGAGGCTGAGACGCACGGCGCCTGCCATGCTGACGTTGGCGACATCGACGATGCCGCGCGCGGCGTGATCGGGCGACAGGCCAAGGCGGGCGGCAAGTGGTTGCAGGGTGTTTTTCGCAGCCGGTTTGTCGAGCTGCATCTCGCCGCCGAGGAAAGCGCCCGGGTCGATGCGGCCGAGCAGGAGATTGGCGTCCGTCACCGTGGGCGACGTGCCGCCGCGTTGATAGCAGGCGGGCCCCGGAACGGAGCCGGCGCTCTCGGGGCCGACGCGCAGTGCATCCGTCTCGACGCGGGCAATAGAGCCACCGCCTGCGCCGATCGTGCGGATCTCGATCATCGGCACACGCACGGGCAGCCTATCGATCGTGCCCTCACCGGTCTCGTTGATCCGGCCATCGCTGACGACGGAAACGTCCGAACTCGTGCCACCCATGTCGATGCCGACCATATTCGGCTGGTTGTGTTCGCGAGCCAGCCTGGCCATGGCCATGGCGCCGCCTGCGGGACCGGAGAGCAGCAGATTGACGGGCAGGCGTGCGGCATCCTCCGGCAATGCGACACCGCCATTCGATTGTACAAGGTAGAGTTGCGCCGACACGCCGGCGTCGGCGAGGCGTTGTGTCAGACGTTCAAGATAGCCTGATATGACGGGCTTCAGCAGTGCATTCAGCACGGTTGTCGATACGCGCTCGAATTCGCGGATCTCCGGGCTGACCTCGTGGGAGGTCGCGATCGCGAGGCCGGGGACCGCGCTGAGGATCTCGGCGGCCTGTTGTTCGTGTGCAGGATTGCGATAGGCATGGAGAAACGAGATCGCGACAGAGGCAACGCCGTTGTTGACGAGGCGATCACCCAGGTCGCGGATGGTGGCGGCATCAAGCGCGGTTTCAATCTCGCCGTTGGCGCGAACGCGCTCCGCGATGCCGAACCTCAGCTGGCGTGGAATGAGAAGCGAGCGGGGCTCGGCCTTGAGTGAGTAGACGTTGTGGCGCATGTGGCGACCGATCTCGAGCACATCCGTAAAGCCCTGAGTTGTCAGAAGTGCGCCTTTGGGAAGCTTGCGCTCGAGGACGGCGTTCGTGGCGATGGTTGAGCCGTGTAGCAGCATCGTGATATCCGCCAGAGCGAAATCAAACCGTGCCGCCGCGCCATTGAGCGCGGTGATCAGGCCTTCCGATGGGTCCTGCGGCGTAGATGGCGACTTGAAGTCGTGAACCGTGCCGCCATCGAGGTCGAGCACTTGCAGATCGGTGAACGTGCCGCCGATGTCGACTGCAACGCGGATGTTCTTCGTGCCCATGAAGCCTGCCTTGGATGGTTTTCGGTGCGGGCGAATAGAGCATGCCGGGGCATGGTTAGACAGGAGACAAATTGCGACCGAGACGCGGGCGCGCACGTGCGGTCGCGCCATCGGGACCCGGAACGACGATCACGTTTCGTTTGCAATGGCCGTGAGTGCCCAGGTTGCCGCCTCGGCGTTGGTTGGCGCGACGTGAACGCCGGCGGACTCCAGCTTGGCGACCTGCGATGTTCGGTTCTGCGGATCGGCATCGGTGCCTGTCACCGACGCAATAATTGCCGGTCTGTCAGGCCTCGATTGCCGATCGAGCACGCCAACCAGGTGCCCGGCAGGGTCGTAATGCGACCCGTACCCGATCACGACATCGAGCAGAATGACGGCTGCTTGTTCGGATGCGAGGGCATCGATCAGTGCGCGATCCCGCACAGAAGGGTCGATCATCGGGTGCGGCTTGCCTTTGGTGAACTCATCTGCTCCGAGGTCGAGTAGTGCATGCGCGCTGGCGGCATTAGTGGATGTCCCGCTACCTGGAATTGGCGCATTGGAGGAAAATGCTTCGGCTGCTGAACGAAAGATGACCTGTGCTTCCGCACACAGCGTGCCGCCGGAATAGAGGCCCTGAACGCAACGCCGGCCTGGCGGAACGGCAATCCGGGGAACGTGTGGCGGGGGCCGGTCAAGCTGGTGTGTTGAAACGGCGTGCTCGGCCGCACTCAGAAGAGTTGCGACCTGCGTCGCATTGCCCGGCATCGACAGGTCGTCAGCGCCGATAAAGCAGATTGTTGCGGGCTTGCGAGATGCACTGACACGCTCGAGCACTTGCGCGGCTACGTCTGCGGGCGGTGGTTTCGAAATGAGGACGAGGCTTTCGGTAGCCGGCTCGGCGTCCAGCATGTCGACTGCCATGAGCGTCGAAAGGCCGCCAACCTCGCGGCTGAGGTCACGGCCACCAACGCCGATCGCGTGCGAGACGCCACCGCCGAAGCGATCGATCAGGCAGGACACCTCCTGAATGCCGGTGCCGGATGCGCCAATGATGCCAACGCTGCCGCGCCGCACGCGGTTGGCAAATGCCAGCGGCGTACCGTTGATGATGGCCGTACCGCAATCTGGCCCCATGACGAGGCGGCCGAGTTCCTGTGCTTCGCGTTTGAGCGCCGCTTCATCTGCAACGGCGACGTTGTCGCTGAAAATCATGGCGTCGAGGCCGCGTCGAATCGCTTTGCGCGCTTCGGCAATCGCGAAGTCACCAGGCACCGAGATCAGAGCCAGGTTGGCGTCCTGCATGGCATTGACGGCGGCGCGGATCGTCTTCGGTCGCCATGCCCTCGCGGATCCCTCGGCCGTGCGTGACTGCGCGAGGAAGCCCGCGGCCTCTGCCATTGCCGTGTTCGCGGCATTCACGTCGTCGGCACGGACTGCGATGATCAGGTCCCCGCCGTCGGCCTGGCGACCGGCATCGGTGAGCAGGTTGGCATCTGCGAGGATGTCGATGTTGGCCGGGGTACTCATCATCAACGCGGCATCCTGGACGCCTGGTACCCGTGTGATCGTCTGCGAGAGCCGCATCAAGGCAACCGAGTCGGCGTAGTAGCCGCGGCGCACGTCATTGAGGATCGTCCCCGTCATGCCGCACCTGCCCGTTCGGCCAGCGCCACGAGCGCCTGCTCGAAGCACGCCATTGGCGCGCGCACGACGCCGGCACCGACCTGGCCAATGCCCGGATCCTTGTGGGCGATACCGGTATTGATGGTCGGCGCGATTCCGGTTTCGACCACGTAACGGACATCAATGCCGGTCGGCACGCCGAGATAGTCGAGCGCCGGAATTGTCCACTCTGGGTTCTCGCCAAACGTTATCTCGCGCATGGCACGTGTGAAACTGGCTGCCTCGGAGGCCGTTCCCGCGCCGACAAATCCGGCAACGGCGGGCGCGGCCCCCATCGCAAAGCCACCAAGGCCGATCGTTTCGACAATTGTCGAATCACCCATGTCGGGGTTGGCATCGGCTTCGGAGTAGCCGGGGAAATACAGCCCTTCGGGCATCTCCACCGGCGCCGTGAACCATTGATCACCGGTTCCACTGACGCGAATGCCGAAGTCCGTCCCATTGCGCGACATCGCGGTAACGATGCTTGAGCACTCGATATCGCGCACCGGATCCATCATCGCCTTGCCAAGCGCCATGGCGATGTTGAGGAAGAACTGATCGTTGCTCGCAATGAACGTGAGTGCCTTGGAGAGCGCGGCATTGTCTTGTGCCGTCGCGGCCATGGAGGGTGCCAACGCACGCAACATGAGGCTGGAGCAGCCGACGTTACGTTGGTGCATCTCGTCGCCCATCGTCAGGCCGCGCGCGACGAGTGCCTTGAGCGAGATGCCGCCACCTGAGCGCAGTGCCACGCCCATTGCCGGCCCGAGTTCGTCTCTGAGCCAGCGCAGCCGATTAAGCACCTCGGCATCGTTGCCGCCAAAGCGCATGACTTTGCCGAGACCTTCGTTGATCGTGCAGAATGCGCGATTGCCGAAGGCTTCGTTCTCGACGACCATGACGGGTTGGCTGATCGTGGTCATGCCCGTCATCGGGCCGACAGCATCGAAATGGTGGTTGGGGTGGAACTCAAACGCACCATCGGCGGCCATGGCGGCGGCAGTCTCGAGGTCCGGCGCCCAACCCTCGAACACGGCGATGCCCATGATCGCGCCGCGCATCGGCCCGCACATGCGATCCCAGGTAATCGGCGGACCCGCGTGCAGGATCATGCGATCCTTCAGCGCGGGTATCGCGCTGGCGGCGGGCACGACATCCTTCAGGTTTGGCGTGCCGGCCAGCATGCGGTGCAGCGCTTCGCGATTGGCAGCCTCGATCGTTTCCATGGTCGCTAGGCCCCGAGCTTCGAGAGAAGCCTGGCCAAGTGCGCATTGCCGCCCGCCGGCGGCTTCCAATCAACGTGGACGACGCTGACATCCTGCTGTTTCAGTTCGTCGGCGAATCCTTCAAGGCCGACGTTTACGACCTTGAGAGGCGCATTGAGCAGTTGATGCGTTACAGGCTTGATCATGCGGAAGCATTCCACGGCACCGGTTGGAAGGCGCGCGAATAGGGGCCGAGAGCCGTACGGCGGAAGGATTCAATTCGCGCTGGTTCGTCTAACACTCTGCTCCTGGATTGCCAACCTCGCGGCAGCTAGCCTGATCTATTCACCAGCACGTTGTCCGTCACGGAGGCAAATCGTTTGAAAGGCCAGGAGCAGGGCGCAAAGCGATGCATGTCATCGGTTAAGCCGTGCGACGCCGCATTTCAAACGAT
>JBPCVZ010000524.1:0-2743 GCA_051010015.1 Hyphomicrobiaceae bacterium | reverse complement strand
ATGGCTTCCACCGTCATGCCGGAGCGTACTTCAGGCGGCGGGTCGTCAAGACCGGCCTTGGCGGGAAACGCGTTCGCTGTGCCAGCAGATGAACCGATTTCAGTTATACGCGCCCGCAGCGTCGTGCCCTGCGCCGTCGGGAACTTCACTGAGACCGGCATGCCGAGTGTGATGCGCGAGATTATCGTCTCGGGGATGTCGAAACGCGCCTCAAGCGCGCCAGAAGCTTCGATGTCGAAGACCGGCTGTCCTTTCCTCGCCTCGACAAAGGCCTCGATATGCTTCCGCGAGATCCTGCCGGCATAGGGCGCCTTGAGCTCCGTCAAAACGAGATTGCGTTTGGCAAGGCTAAGCTTGGAGTTTGCATAGTCCAATTGGCTCTTTGCCGCATTGCGGTCCGCTAGATGGCGCTCCAGCCGGGCCTCTGAGCTCCAGCCCTTTTTGTGGAGCGTCTCTTGGCGCTCATATTCCTGACGCGCGCGGGTCAACTTGGCTCGTGCCTTCTCACGTTCAGCTTCCGCCGACTGGATGTCGATCTGGTAGGGTTCTTTGTCGACGACGCCGAGCACCTGGCCCTTCGCGACCTTGTCGCCTTGTTTGACACGCAATTCCTTGACGTTCCCGCCGACCTCGAAGCTCAGGGTGGAAGAGTCTGTTGCATAGACTTGTCCCGAGAATTTACGCGTCTGGCCTGACGCGACCTCAGTGACGGTATAGGTCTTGATTGCGCGGGCCGCCGGGACGACTTCAGGCTGTTCCTTCTCGCAGCCGGCAACCGCGAATGCCGCTGCCAGAACAATGACAAACAAGGATAGCGATGAAGTTCGCATCGTTGGTATTCTCCACTTTCCAGTTTTGCATCTCGCACTGCCGACCGGACAGACCTCTCAGTGACGCGACTAGGTGCCCCACAAATCCATGTGAACGACGCCAATCTGGAAACCGAATCCGTCGCCAAAATCACCTGCATCCTCCCGGCGCCCTTCACCTGGGACAGGCTACACGCAAAGCTTCGAAAGACAAACTGTACAGCACCACTTCCGTTTTTTAGTTTGCCACGGCCGGCCGTTGCCGGCCGTGATTTCCGAAATCCAAGAACTCTTGAGAATGCGGAGTACAACCGCGTAGCACTAACTCTAAAGGAATACCGCGATGAAGATCGGCCGACGCGTCGACCTGCCCCTCACAGTTACCGTTCCGCCATCTGGCGCACAAAGCGGACAGCAACGTCAGGCGGCCAAATTTTCGTAGGTACTGCCATGATCGTCTTCACGGTGGCCGTTCACGTGGGTGGAATCGTGGCCCTGACGGTCTGGTTGCGGACCCGCTTCTTGCCCCTCCTGGGCCCGGAGACATTCAGCACATTGCTGGCGATGAGGCTGATCGTCGTCACGGTCTTTGGAGCGTTTTTTCTTCATGCGATCGAGGTTTGGTCGTGGGCCTACCTCTATCTTTTGCTTGGACAATTCGAAAGTCTTGAACGATCATTGTATTTCTCAACCGTAACGTTCACGACGCTAGGCTATGGAGACATAACGCTTGAACCCCGATGGCAGTTGCTTAGCGGACTTGAAGCGGTGAATGGCGTCGTCCTTCTGGACGTTATGACGGCGGTTGTGTTCGCTGTCCTGCTAAGAATTTTTTAGGTTGCCGGCATTGTGAAGTCAGTTTGAAGCGATTTGTCAGCCTCGGAGAGCCAAGTTTGAAAGTGATAGACAACAAAGCAATGATTCTGTTTGATTCTAACCGATGGGTTGGATGCCGATTTACCCTCATAGCGACCAAGTGTCGGCCGTAAGATCAGCGGTTTGCTAAGTTAGCATGTCTTCCCACTTCTAACGAAAGAGATTAACATGCTACGGATTAAAGGAACTTGCCTCGTAATTGCGCTATTGGCGGCGGTGACTTGGACGGCTGCTGCGCAGAATGGCTCCTATGCAGCGGATACCAGAGCGTTTCCCGATCGATGTGCCTACGCCCTAGCCGCGACAGCCAACCGCTTTGCACTTTTTGTTTCTGCGCAGCTTACCCGGCTCAATACAGTGGGAGAACTTTCGCAGGCGCAGACTTCACTCCAACTCACCATTCAGCTTGGTTGTCCGAAGGCGACTGTCTTCAAAACAATTGATTGTGCCGTTAAGCGTGTTCAGACAAGAGGGGGTTTAAGCCCAGACGCAATCGAGATCCTGCAATGTCTAGAACAGGCTTCAGGCAAATCGTTTCCGAAACTTGGCAAGGCGAAGTAGTGACAAGTGTTAGTCCGACCGTTGTCTATATCGCCTCGATGGCTGCTACTTACTCGGACCAGCTCGGACTCAGCCTGACTGTCCGAACTATCCCGCGGCAGCCAAGGGTTGCTATGATTGTTCCGATTTTCTGTGATCAACTTAGCTCAAACTTGAAGCCAGTCATGTCGATCACCAAGTTTATACGGGATTGACCCTTTTGACACTGGTGTCCAGTCCTTAGGAGGTGCCTGGAAGGTTATAGATCTTCACGCCCGGGCCGAGTTCACTTGGTTTGAGTTCCTTGCGGTTCGCGACCGAAAGGCGCACATCTTCGAGACCTGCCGCCCAATGCTCGCGCACAGTTGCCTGTGAGAATTCATAGTCCTTGGTGGATGAGACGTGAGGCAGGCGCTGATTGGTAAGGCGAGCGATCGTCCATTCCCGATCATCACAAAGTTTAGCCAAGGATTTCGTATCGGCATCGTCCTTCAGTTCGTCTGGCAGCTTGGCCATTA
>JBPCVZ010000523.1:0-17321 GCA_051010015.1 Hyphomicrobiaceae bacterium | reverse complement strand
CAGGTGGCGCAGGCCCTCAACGATTTTCGCGACTCGTTCGGCGATGACGACGACGCCGAGCGTAAACCCGCGAAGGCCAAGAAACCGGCGGCAAAGACAGATGAGGAGGCGGCCAACAAGGCCGCTGCCAAGAAGCCGCCCGCCCGCCACCCGAGCGGTGAACGCGGCAGTAAGCGTCAATCGGCGCTCGCGGATAATCTCAAACGCTGGCTGGCCGGCCGCGCCAACAAAGACAACTAACGGATCACATTCCCATGGGCTTCAAGTGTGGCATCGTCGGCCTGCCGAACGTTGGCAAATCGACCCTCTTCAATGCCCTGACGCAGACCGCGCAGGCGGAAGCGGCGAACTATCCGTTCTGCACCATCGAGCCGAATGTCGGCGAGGTGCCGGTGCCGGACCCTCGCCTCGACAAGCTCGCCGCGATCGCGAAATCCGCGCAGATCCTGCCGACGCGGCTCACGTTTGTGGACATCGCGGGCTTGGTTCGTGGTGCCTCGACCGGCGAAGGCCTCGGCAACAAGTTCCTTGCCCACATTCGCGAAGTCGACGCGATCGCCTACGTGCTGCGCTGTTTCGAGGACGATGATATCACGCATGTCGAAGGCCGCATCGATCCGGCCGCCGATGCCGACACGGTCGAAACCGAGCTGATGCTTGCCGATCTGGAGAGCCTGGAGCGGCGCCGCGCGAACCTGGAAAAGCGCGCCAAGGGCCAGGACAAGGAAGCCAAGGCGCAGATTGTCCTGATCGACAAGGCATTGGAGTTACTCCGCGAAGGCCAACCGGCGCGGCTCGCCGAAATTGACCCGGCCGACCAGCAGATGTGGCAAATGCTGCAATTGCTCACGGCCAAACCTGTTCTCTATGTGTGCAACGTCGATGAAGGCTCGGCCGGCGATGGCAATTCGTTTTCCGACAAGGTGCAGGAGCGGGCCGCGGCCGAAGGGGCTGTCGCTGTTGTCATATCAGCCAAGATCGAAGCCGAACTCGCCGGTCTCGACGACGACGAGCGCGCCGAATACCTCGCCGACCTCGGCCTCGAGGAGCCCGGCCTCAACCGCCTGATCCGGGCCGGCTACCGGCTCTTGGATCTGGTCACCTATTTCACCGTCGGCCCCAAGGAAGCGCGCGCCTGGACCATTACCGATGGGACCAAGGCGCCGAAGGCCGCCGGCGTCATCCATACCGACTTCGAAAAAGGCTTCATCCGCGCGGAAACCATCAACTACGATGACTACGTCTCGCTCGGCGGGGAGACGCCCTGTAAGGACGCCGGCAAGATGCGCCTCGAAGGCAAGGAATACCTCGTCAAGGACGGCGACGTGATGCACTTCCGGTTCAATACGTAAGTGTCGCGCCTGCCGGATAGCGCTTTTCATTGCTGCGGATTAAAGGGATGATAGCGCCGTCCTTTTCCGTCCGCCCTGCGGAGTGAGATCAATCCCGGTGAGACCGTGGTCCACCGGGCACTAAACGCCCGCACGTGCCGCCTGCCGCCGTGCACTGTCCAAGGAGATCAGCAAGGTGTCGAAGAATTCCCGGACCGTCCTCATCGATATGCACCCCGGCCGCAACTCGCAAACTTACGGGATTGCGCGCGAGCTTGGCACCGACCTCAACCTGATTCACGAACCGTCGGTCGGCGTGATCGGCAACAAAGGTGACAGTCAGTGCTACATGGGCGTCCAGGCCAAGGTCGAGGCGATCCATGAGCGCGTCAAGGCGCGGCTCGGGCGCGAACCCGGCCAGATGCCGCTGCGCCTCGTCCAACCCGAATACACCATCGCGACATCCGACGGCATCCGCAACGGCACGCGCGAGATGCGATATTCGCTGATCGGCCGCGAAATCACCCATGACGGCCTGTGCGAACACCTCAGCGCCACCGGGATGGAAGGCACGATCGCGGTCGTTGCCTGCGACAAGCCGCCGGTCGGCACGCTGGCCGCTGTCCTCGAGCACAACCGTCCGGCGATCATCATGTCGGATGGGCCGATCCGGCCCGGCACCGACTCCGAAACCAAAGAATCGATCGATCTCGTCACCGCCTATCAGGTTGCGGGCCACCCGGACGAAGCTTACCGCGCCCGTATCGCCTGCGAAGCCTGCCCGGGTTACGGCAGTTGCGGCGGCATGTTCACCTACAACACGATGCAGACGTTCATCGGCGTCGTCGGCATGCAGCCGCTGCACATGGTGGCACCGCCGTCCGACGACCCGCGCCGCCTCAGCGAGTTCCCCGATGAGTTGGTCAGCTACCTCGACGGCATGATCAAGGCGGATACGACACCGCGCGACATCGTCGGGCGCGATGCTTTGCGCAACGCCGTCATCGTCGCGATGGCGATCGGCGGCTCGACCAACGTCGTCCTGCATGCGCCGGAAATCGCCCGCGCGGCCGGCTTCCGGGATTTCTGGTCCGAGATCATCACGCCGGAAGAATTCAACCACCTCTCGCAGTACATGGTGCCAGTGTTGACCGACGCGCGCCCTTACGGGCGTTATTCGATGGTTGATATCGACGAGGTTGGCGGTGTCCAGGTGATTGCCAAGGAACTGCTCGATGCCGGCCTGCTCAACGGCGACGTGCCGACCTGCACCGGCGAGACGCTCGCCGAACAGATCAAGCGGCTCAACACCGCCGCTCCCGATGGGCGCGTGATCTATACGGTTGAAAAGCCGTACAAACCGACCGGCGGCCTGCGCGTTCTCGGTGGCAACCTGTCGCCCGAGTTCAGCGCAATCCTCAAGCTCGCTGGTGTCGAAGCCGGTCTCGAAGACAACGTTTTCCGCGGTTCGGCCCGCGTTTTCGAGGGTGAACAGAGCCTGCTCGATGCACTCGAAAATACGCCGGATAGTTTTAAGAACCACGACATGATCATCGTGCGTTACGAAGGTCCAAGTGGCGCACCCGGCATGCCCGAGATGCTCGATTCGACATCGCGCATAACAACCCTGTGCCGCGAACGCGACATTGCTGTCGGCCTGATGACCGATGGCCGGTTCTCGGGTGGTTCGGTTGGCTTGGTGATCGGTCACGTCGGACCGGAAGCTGCGCTTGGTGGCTCGATCGCGTTGATCGAAGATGGGGATGAAATTGTCGCCGACCTCAACCGCAACGAGCTTAGCTGCACCGCGCTGGCTGATCCGGCGACGCTGGCTGCGCGCAAGGCGGCCTGGGACAAGGTGGTGGCGGCCAACGGCGGCAGCCATCCCAATTGCGGCGATGCCGACACGCGCCTGCTCAACCGCATGCGCCAGTCCGCTGTTCCTGCGACGCAGGGCGCCGGCATGCATCCAGGCCGCGAGCTCTGGATCAGCGAGCCGCGTGAAGCTGAAAGAAGCGGCTTCGTGCCAACGAACAAGTTTCGCGAAGGCAGCGAGAAGGCGTTTTGAGCCGGGAATAATTGACGATTGACAATTAATTGTTAATTATCAAAATCTTATATCTGCGCCTTCTGGCCGTACGCCTTGAACCGCTCGAGCACATGGGCCATCTCGGCGTCCGGCAACAGCGGCGGTTTCGATGTGATCGCGAGCAGTTTGGCGTACTGTTCGGCGATGATCTCGACCTCTTGCGCCAGTTCCAGGGCGCCGGGTAAATCGGCAGCGATCGTTATCTGGCCGTGGTTGGCCATCAGACAGGCGTTGCGTTCAAGCAGACCTCCAGCGACCAAATCGGCGAGTTCATCGGTGCCGAAGGTCGCGTAGGGCACGCAGGGGATATCCTTGCCACCTGCGATCGCCACCATGTAGTGAAACGCCGGGATTGGCTGCCCCGTGCAGGCAATCACCGTCGCGTGCAGCGAGTGCGTGTGGACGATGGCGAGGCCATCGGGACGGGCCTGATACGCCGACAAATGAAACCGCCATTCGCTGGACGGCTTACGCTGCGCTGCAGCAACGCCGCCATCACTGCCCACGAAGACGATATCTGACGGTTTCAGCAGCTCGTAGGGCATACCAGATGGCGTAATGAGCATGCCGTCTCCGTAGCGCTGCGAGACGTTGCCGGAGCGCCCCGGCGACAGGCCCGAGCGGCTCATTTCGAGCGCAGTCGCAATAACTGCCTTGCGGGCGGCCGTTTCCGTCGCGCTGCCAGGACGCTTTGTTTTTGGGCGTGTCCCTGACTTCGCCGACCGCCGGGTCGATTTCGCCGCCGCCTTCGCCATCACGTGCTCCTTGCATACCTGCCCCACCTGTGCGAGCGGATAGCAGACCTGTTCTCAAGTTGCGAGAGTTGCGCGTGAAGATCCCGATCCCCATCACCGTCCTGACCGGATTTCTCGGCAGCGGCAAGACCACCCTGCTGAAGTCGTTGCTTGCCGATCCGGCAATGGCCGGCACTGCCGTTATTGTCAACGAATTCGGTGAAGTCGGTATCGACGATGCGCTGATCGAGGCGTCCGAAGAAGAGACCGTGTTGCTGCCCTCCGGCTGCGTGTGCTGCGCGGTGCGCGGTGATCTCGTCGAGGCGCTCGGGCGCCTCTATGACCAGGCATCGAGCGGCACCATTCCGGCGCTCAATCGCGTCGTGCTGGAAACGTCCGGTCTCGCCGACCCGGCACCGATCGCGCACACCTTGATGACGGAAGAGGACCTGTTCCGCATCTTCCAGCTCGACGGCATCATCACGACCGCCGATGCCGAACTGATCACCGACCAGCTCGAACAGCAGTTCGAGCCCGCCAAGCAGATCGCGGTTGCCGACCGGCTGGTGCTGACCAAAACGGACCGTGCCGATGGCGCGCAGACTGACGCTGCCGAGCGTGCCGTCCGGGAACTCAATCCGGCAGCAACACTGACGCGCATTGTCAGCGGTGAAGGCGCTGGCGAGTTGATCGCGGAACTCGGTGCGTTCGAACCGATTGCTGCCAAGCACCATGCCGAAGGCTGGCTTGCGAGCGAGCGCTACGATCATGATCCGAATTGCGCCGACCCGCACTGCGCGCACCATGAGCATTCCGACCGCGGCCACAGTCACGACCATGGCCATGGCGCACCTGCCCATAGGCATACGCACGGCATACGTTCGTTTGCCATCAGCTTCGATGAGCCGCTGGACGGTGCCAAGCTGTCTTTCGTCATGGAACTTCTGCGACAACACCACGGCGACAAACTATTGCGCGTCAAGGGTATCGTCCACGTCGCCGATGAACCGCTGCCGTTCGTCGTTCATGGTGTGCAGCACATGTTCTACCCACCAACGACGCTTGATGCATGGCCGTCGCAGGATCGCCGCTCGCGGTTCGTGTTCATCACCAAGGACCTCGACGAAGAGGCGGTTCGGACCGTCATGGCCGGCATGTTTGCGCCGTCGCGGCGCTTGACTGAAGCTGACTGGGCACCGGATTAACCTGTCCGCTGCCTCAGCATGGCCTTCATGCTCGCCGACACATTGCAGTGATTCGACATTCAATCGTCATTTCAGGAGGCGGAAATGAAACGTTTGATACTGTTGGTACTCTTGCTGGCCATCGGGTTCTACGTGGCCTGGCCGGCGTTTACGGGCTACCGCATCTATCAGGGACTGGAAGGCAACGACCCGGCCACGCTCGCGGCGAAGATCGACTTTCCAAGCGTGCGCCAGTCGATGCGCGGGCCGGTCTTGGCCCAAGTCAACACGCGCATCGAGACGGTGATGAAAGAGCTTGGCCCTGCAACCCAAGTGGTTGGCGACCAGATCCCGCGGGACAACATCGAGAAGATTATCGACGGCGCGCTGGCGACCGTCGTGGAGCCAAAACGCATTGCCGAAATCTACGCCAATGGCGGTGACATCAATGCCGCCATCAAGGAGGCGGTGCTCGAAGAGATCGACAAGATGGGTGGTCTCGTGAAAGTCCTGAAGCTCGACAAGCTTCTTGCCCAGGGCAGTGAACGCGACGGTGCAGGCGCCAGCGTCGGCGGGATTAAAATCCCAGGCGGCCTCGGCAAACTCCTGCAGAACAAGGAGGTCAGCGACGCTATCGGTAACGCCGTCGGAAAATTCGCGCTCGACCCTGGAAAAATGGCGGGCAAACTGTTCCCGGCTTCCGACGCAAGCAGCGGAGCAGCCAAGCCCTCCGGCAAACCGTCCTACGGCATCGACAACGTCAAGAGCTTCTCGTTTCCAAGCGCCACCGCCATGCAGGTCGGGGTTGCCCGTTCGCCCGCGGCCGCCGATCCTGAAGTGACCGCAGAACTCGCATTCCGCAACTACGACTGGCGCGTCACCAAGCTGGTCCCCAATTTGCTGGAAAAGTAGGGAAAGAGGCCGTCAATTCCGAGCCAGGTGACCAAGGCTAACAGCTCGCCAATGACTACTCGCCGCCAATTGTAAGCCGTCGTCAGGCATCCTCATACATTTCCTTGAGTGCCGTCAGGTCCGCCGGCACGACGCCACGTTCGGTGATCAGCGCCGTGACGAGGTGGGCTGGCGTCACGTCGAAGGCGGGATTGGCGGCCGGTGAACCGGGCGCTGCGATATCCACCGTGACGACCTCGCCGTTCGGCAAGCGACCGGTCATAGCGAGAACTTCTTCCGTGCCGCGCTCTTCGATCGGCACCTGCATGCCGTCTTCCAATTGCCAATCGATCGTTGTGTACGGCAGCGTCACGAAGAACGGTACGTCATTGTCTTTTGCCGCCAGCGCCTTCAGGTAGGTGCCGATCTTGTTGACGACATCGCCGTTTGCCGTGACCCGGTCGGTGCCAACCAGGCACAAGTCGACCTGGCCATGCTGCATCAGGTGCCCGCCGGCATTGTCGACGATAATCGTATGCGGCACGCCGTGCGCGCCCAACTCGTAGGCCGTCAGCGATGCGCCCTGGTTGCGCGGTCGCGTTTCATCGACCCAGACGTGAACCTTGATGCCGAGATCGTGTGCCTGGTAGATCGGCGATGTCGCCGTGCCCCAGTCGACGCAGGCGATCCAGCCGGCATTGCAGTGCGTCAAGATATTGACGGCCTCGCCAGGCGCCTTGCCGGACGCGATGTTCTGGATGATCTCCAGGCCATGCTCACCGATCCGTCGACAGGTCTCGACATCCTGATCGCAGTTCTCGATCGCGCGCTTGTAGGCGGCCGCTTCACGTTCATTTAGCGGCAACGGCGCCAGTGTCTTGCGCATCTCTTCAAGTGCCCAACGCAGATTGACGGCCGTAGGGCGCTGCTTGGCAAGAAAGGCCAGGCACTGGTCGAGTGCGGTATCCGATGCATCCGCCCGCATGGCGAGTGCCACGCCAAATGCGGCCGTTGCGCCGATCAGCGGTGCACCGCGGACCTGCATCGTCAGGATCGCATGGCCTGCATCCTCGACAGTCGTCAGGCGCGCCGTCTCGAAGCGATGTGGCAATTTGGTTTGATCGATGATGTCAACCGACCAGCCGTCTTCGCCGAGCCAGATTGTGCGATAATGTTTGCCGTCAATCCTCATGGGAACCGTGATCCACGTTTGAAACAAGCTGTTTAAACTGGTGCGCCGGGTGTCGGCGCCTGCGGCAGATGCATCGTCACCTCAAGATTGCATTGGCTGCAATTCAGCGCATACCATTCCGCATAGGGCCGCGCCGATTGATCCTCGAGTGTAATCCCTGGCGCACCGCAACGGGGGCACGGATAGGCGCTGTCTTGATCATTCTTCCAGTCAGCTACCAGGCGATGGGCTTTTTCCCATTCGCTGGCATTCAAAATCTTGTAGTCCGGTTTCACGATCAATGTCCCTCGAATTCAACCAGCACGTGGCATTTGACGCCATATTCTTCGATTTTGGCTTTACCGCCGATTTCCGGCAGGTCGATGACAAAAGACGCACCGACGATCTCGCCGCCGGTCTGACGCACCAGCTTGATCGCCGCTTCCGCGGTGCCGCCTGTCGCAATGAGATCGTCAACGATGAGGATGCGCTGGCCCTTTTCGATGGCATCCTCGTGGATCTCGATGGCATCAACGCCGTATTCAAGCGTGTAGTCCTGTCCGATGGTCTTGCCCGGCAGCTTACCCTTTTTGCGGATCGGTATGAAGCCGCAGCCAAGCCGGTCGGCGATCGCGCCGCCAAGTATGAATCCGCGCGCCTCGATACCGGCGACCGCATCGACATGCTGTGTCCGGAACGGCCTGGCCATCGCGATGATCGCCAGTTCAAAGCCTTCGGGATCGCGAAACAGCGTCGTCACATCACGGAACATGATGCCGGGTTTCGGATGGTCCGGGATCGTACGGATAAGTGATTTCAGGTTGTCCAAGGGATTCTCCTCAACATCGGTCAAATTCGCGGCGCAAATGGGTGGTCCTATGCCTGAACCGTTGAAATGGTGTACCCGTTATTAGCCGATGATTCGAGCCAGCGAGATTGTAGATCCGGTATTCCGGATATCATTCGTAGCCGGACAGTGCCAGGGGACCACGAGTTATGGCAGAGCCAAGATTTTCAAGTGTGCCCGATAAGGACTCCGACGATGATCTGCCGCGGACGCTGCGTCGTGAGCGGGAAGCCCAGGCGCGACGGGTGCGCGAGCAAGAACTTGCTGATCCACCGTCGATCGAAGCGTCACCGCTGGTTCCGGCCGACGAACCTTCCTACACGGACGAATCCTTCGCCTACGAAGATGCCGACCCGCCGCCGACGACCGTGACGCGGCTGGATATTCCTTTTCTCCACTTGATGGTGTTCTTTCTCAAGGCGGTGATCGCCGCAATACCGGCACTGATCCTACTCGTTGCCATCCTCTGGTTGTTTGGCGAAATCCTCACCGCGACGTTCCCGGAGCTGATCAAGATGCAGGTCCTGATCCGGATGCCCAACTAGAACCGTTGAGCGACTTCTAGGCGATTGCATCCAATGCCTTGTCGAGACGCTCGACAGTCCGATCGACGTTCTGCAGCTTATCGAGTCCGAAAAGGCCGATCCGGAAGGTACTGAAGCCTTCGGGCTCGCCGACCATCAGCGGGACACCGGCCGCCGTCTGCAGGCCTTGCGCCGCGAATTTCTTACCGTTCTGGATCTCGGGATCGTCCGTGTAGCACACGACGACGCCCGGCGCGTCGAAGCCGTCGGCGGCGAGACTGCGGAACCCCTTTGAAGCCAGAACGCTGCGCACTTTCTGCCCGAGCTCGAGTTGTTGTTCCTTCAGCTTGTCGAAGCCATACGCTTGCGATTCCATCATCGTCTTGTTGAAAGAAACCAGCGCGTCCGTCGGCATCGTCGCGTGATAGGCATGGCCGCCGTTCGTGTAGGCGTCCATGATTTCGGCCCATTTCTTAAGGTCCGCGGCAAAGCTGGAACTTTTCGAGTCCGCCACGGCCGTGCGACCGCGCTCGTTCATCATCACCAGTGCGCCGCACGGCGACGCGCTCCAGCCTTTCTGCGGCGCGCTGATCAGCACGTCGACATGGCAGGCTTCCATGTCGGTCCAGACGGTGCCCGAGGCGATACTGTCAAGCACGAACAGGCCGCCGACGTCTCGCATGGCCTTGCCGATCTCGGTCATGTAGTCGTCGGGCAGGATCATGCCGGCGGACGTTTCAACGTGCGGCGCAAAGAAGACATCCGGTTTCTCGGCTTGGATCGCGGCGACGACTTCCTCGATAGGTGGCGGTCGATAGGCGGCCTGGTTGTCACCGGAGACCTGGCGCGCCTTCAGTACGATCTCTTTGGCCGGAATGTCGCCTGCCTCGAAAATCTGCGACCAGCGATAGCTGAACCAGCCATTGCGCAACACCATGCAGGTTTTGCCCGTACCCAGCTGACGCGCGACCGCCTCCATGCCGTAGGTCCCGCCGCCTGGTACGACCGCCATCGATGAGGCGCCGTAGACGTCGCAAAGCGTATTGGAGATGTTGCGCATCACATCCTGGAATGCTGCTGACATGTGATTGAGTGAACGATCCGTGAAGACCACGGAGTATTCAAGCAGGCCGTCCGGGTCGACGGCTGACGCGGTGGTGGGGGCTGATGCGTTTGACATGGCGGCGTCCTTTAACGGGTCGGGGGGCGGCATGCAGCCGCTATCCCTAGATATACCCACCGTCAGCGCACGTGGCCATTTTATTCCGGTGCGACACCGACGAAGGCAACCGGCAACAGGGCGGTTATTTGGTTGGGTTGAGCGGACGGGTCAGTGCAATCAGCGCATCGGCCAGGTCACGGTCTTCGATGTTGAAGGCACCGCGCTTTAGGCGGAGGCGATGCGCTTCAGCCAGCACGTCCGCGTGCGTGCGCCCATGGGGTGGCTCGAACTTATAGCACGCGAGTTCCAGTAACTGGCCGAGCGGATCGCGAAAATAGATCGAGTCCATGAATCCACGGTCGACCTCGCCTGATGTCGCAAAGCCTGCGGCCTTGAGCCGCTCGACGGCCTGCGTATACATCGCGCGCGAAACGGCAAATGCGAGGTGATGCAGATTGCCGATGCCGTTCGGGTTCGGCGACCGGTCGGCCTGCCAGTCCTCGCGCGTGAAAACGGTGATCAGGCGACCATCACCCGGATCAAAATAAAGATGCCCTTGTTGCGGGTCATCGAGATTGGGCTGCTCGAATACGAACGGCATGCCAAGAATGCCGTGCCAAAAGTCAATCGATGTCTGACGATCGGCCCCGACGAGTGTGATGTGGTGGACGCCGTGGGTGACGAGCGGCGATGGTTCACGTGGCGCTGACATGAAAAGTCTCCTAGCCAAGAACGCGTCCGGCGACCGCATCGAGCTTTGCGACAAGCGCGGGATCTCGCGCCTCAGGTGCTGTGATCAGCGCAACATCGAGGGCTCGATCCGATCCGATCGGGCAAGGCTGGTACTCGCGCGGAAAGCTCTTTGCCAGCTCCGACACCAAGGCCTGTGCCTTCTCGGTGTTCGACTTCATCACCGCCAGAACGGAGGCGACATCGACGTGCTCGTGGTCATCATGCCAGCAGTCGTAGTCCGTCACCATGGCGACAGTCGCGTAGCAGAGCTCCGCCTCGCGCGCGAGCTTGGCTTCCGGCATGTTGGTCATGCCGATCACATCGCAGTCCCAGGATTTGTAGAGCATGCTTTCCGCCCGCGTGGAGAACTGCGGGCCCTCCATCGCCAGGTACGTGCCACCTCGCGCATGGTCGATGCCGGCGGCTTGGATGCCTTTCTCAACCTCGTCGACGAGACCCGGGCTGACTGGATCAGCTACGGAAACGTGCGCGACGAGTCCGGTTCCGAAAAAACTCTTCTCGCGCGCGAACGTACGGTCGATGAATTGATCGACAAGCACGAACTTGCCTGGTGGCAGCTCTTCCTTGAACGATCCGCAAGCCGAGATCGAGACCAAGTCGGTGACGCCGGCGCGTTTCAGGCAATCGATGTTGGCGCGGTAGTTGATGTCGGTCGGGGAAATCCGATGGCCACGTCCATGGCGCGGCAGAAAACGGATCGGCAGCCCGTCGATTTCAGCGAACAGCACCTCGTCGGACGGCTGCCCCCACGGGCTCTCGATGCGGCGCCACTCCGGGTTCCGGAGCCCCGGCAGATCATAAAGGCCGCTTCCGCCAACAAGTCCAAGTACCGCCTGGGCCATTTGCAGGTCCACCTCTCGCTGCTACCAGTTTCCCGAGCCATAACGAAAAAAGACCTCGTTGCCGAGGCCTTTCTCATTCAAGTTTGCCAAATCTGTCGACGGCCTAGTGTTTGACACCGGCCCAAATGCGCCGCTTCGAAACGTATAGCAATACCGTCGTGATCAGCAGAAAGATCATCACCATCCAACCGGTCTGCTTGCGCTGATTGAGCGTCGGGTCGGACGCCCACGACAAAAATGCCGAAACGTCTCGGGCGTAATTTTCCACCGTCTCCGGCGTCCCGTCATTGTAGATGCCGAGGTCCGCCGATAGCGGATTTGCCATCGCGATCATGTGGCCCGGGTAGGCGGCATTGTAGTTCATGCCCTCGGGAACTGTAACGCCCTTCGGCGGCTCATCCTTGTAGCCAGTCAGCAGCGCGTAAAGGTAATCCGCACCGCCTTCCTGATAGGCCGTGACGATATCTTTCGCCATGGCCAGCGGATGCGCATACCATGTGCCCGTGTACGGGACGCCGCGGGCTTTCGCGATCACCGAAAGATCGGGAGGCAAGGCGCCGTTCTGCGCAGCCCGCGCGGCGTTCTCGTTGGCGTAGAGTTCGGGAAAGCGATCCGCTAGGCGTCCCGGACGCGGTTTCACCTCGCCTTCGTCATCGGGCTCGGCAGGAACTTCGTAGGAAGCAGCGAGCGCCTTGACTTGGTCTTCCTTGAATTCCGGGCCACCTGGTTGCGCAAGATTGCGGAAGGCGATCCGAGAAAGGCCGTGACACGCCGCGCACACCTCTTTGTAAACACCGAAGCCGCGTTGCAGCTGCTGGCTGTCGTAGGTGCCGGTCATGCCCGAGAACGACCATTTCTGGCGGTCGATCTTGATGCCTTCGCCACCCGCTGCGAAGCTCGTTGCGCTGAAACCTGCAGCAAGCGCGGCGACGCCCAAAACCACTGCGATCGATCGTGATTTGATCATCTGACTTTGTTCTCCGTCGTCCGCTTAGCGTTTTTCGGCTTCGGCATTGGCGCCCGCCGGCGTCCCGCCGCCGGCTGGATGCTGATGGGCTTCCTTGCCCAATACGGTCTCGCTTATTGATCCCGGCATGCGCGAAGGCGTCTCCCAAAGCGACAGGAATGGCATGATCAGCAGGAAGAAGGCGAAGTAGTAGGTGGTAAAGATCCGCGCCCACATCACGTAGACGCCTTCCGCCGGCAACGATCCGAGATAGCCAAGCGCCAAGCAGGCAATAACAAACACCCAGAAGAAAAATTTGAAGTACGGCCGGTAGCGCGCCGAGCGAACTCGAGATGTATCGAGCCAGGGCACGAAGGCAAGCACTGCAATGGCACCGAACATCGCGACCACGCCGCCAAGCTTCGAGGGAATGGCACGAAGGATCGCGTAGAACGGCAGGAAATACCATTCGGGCACGATGTGAGCCGGCGTCACCAGCGCGTTGGCAGGGATATAGTTGTCTGCGTGGCCAAGATAGTCAGGCGCGAAGAAGACGAACCAGGCGAACAGGATGATGAACACGGCAAGCGCGAAGAGGTCTTTTGACACAGCGTATGGGCTCATCGGCACACTGTCTGCCTTAGTCTTGATATCAAGGCCTGTCGGATTGTTTTGGCCAGATACGTGCAGTGCCCAGATGTGCAAGGCAACCAAGCCGCAAAGCACGAACGGTAGCAGATAATGCAGACTGAAGAACCGGGTCAGCGTCGCACCGCCCACTGAATAGCCGCCCCAGAGCCAAGTCACGACCGCCGTGCCGAGCCCCGGTATGATCTCGTCGAGTGATGAGAACAGGTTGGTGATAACGGTCACGCCCCAAAAGCTCATCTGTCCCCACGGCAGCGTGTAACCAAGGAAGCCAGTGGCCATCATGACCAGGAAGATCAGCACGCCCAGAATCCACAGGACCTCGCGAGGCTCCTTGTAGGAGCCGTAGTAGAGGCCCCGGAAAATATGAATATAGACCGCGATGAAAAACATCGAGGCGCCGACCGCGTGCATCGGCTGGATCAGCCAGCCATAATTCACGTCGCGCTTGATGTGCTGCACAGAGTCAAACGCCATCGACTCGGCCGGCACATAATGCATCGCAAGCACAATGCCTGTTGCAATCTGCGCAACGAGGCAGAACGTCAAAATGCCGCCAAACGTCCACAAATAATTGAGGTTGCGTGGCGTCGGAAAATCGACGAACTGCCCGTGCATCATGCGCGCGATTGGCAGACGTTCGTCCATCCATTTGGAAACGCGGCCTTTCGGCTCGTAGCTATCTTCGTGCGAACTCATGGTTCGTCAGGCTCCCTTGCGCTCAGCCGGTCTAGCCGATCTTGATTTTGCTATCAGATTCAAAGGTATACGGTGGCACTTCGAGATTGCGAGGCGCCGGGCCCTTGCGAATCCGTCCTGAGCTGTCGTAGTGCGAGCCGTGGCACGGGCAGAACCAGCCATCGTACTCGCCCTTGACGTCGCCGACGGACTGGCCCTTGGGAATGCAGCCAAGGTGCGTACAGATGCCAACCATTACCAGCCACTTTTCGTGACCTTCCTTGGTGCGGGCGGTGTCTGACTGCGGATCGGGCAACTCGGAGAGTTTTACGCTCCGCGCTTCATCGATCTCTTTCTTGGATCGGTGGCGGATGAAGACCGGCTTGCCGCGCCACATAATGGTGATCGCTTGGCCTTCTTCGACCGGTGAAAGGTCTACTTCAGTGCTTGCCAGTGCCAATGCGCCAGCGTCCGGGTTCATCTGATGGATGAACGGCCATAGTGTCAGGGCGCCTCCGACCGCGAAGAAAGCCGGGCCTGCCAAAGTCAAAAAATCGCGCCGTGTTGGTTCGTCAGCGTCCGAAGCCAATGACCCCTCCATTTCGAAGCCGCTTTGACCTGCCAAGGGTGCCCGGTCCACGTCGGCATCCGTCGATTGGTCAAGTTCCGTATACATCGTGCGTCCAGACGCCTAACCGTCAGCATCCCCGCTGGGGACCTTTTCGGCGGCCGAACGATCAAAGTCTATAGTAAATGGACAGATTGAGCGTCGCGGCGTCGAACCTGCCAAAACTTTTGGCACTGTTCGATCCCCGTCTCAAGGCGACATAAGCGTTCCAACCCAAGTCATTTTGGCGCATATGAGATATTGTGGCGGGCGCAAGAAACAGTGGAAAACGATGCGACTAGCGCTTTATCAGCCAGACATTCCGCAAAACACCGGCACCATCCTGCGCATGGCGGCCTGTCTCGGGGTCCCGGTCGATATCATTCGTCCGGCCGGATTCGATATATCTGACAAGGCGTTGCGCCGTTCCCTGCTGGACTATGGTGAGGGTCTCGAGGTTGTTCGGCATGACCACTGGGACAGCTTTCACGCCACCGTGTGTGGCGGAAGTCACATGCGCTTGATTGCGCTTACGACGGGGACCGAGACAAGATACACGGATTACGTCTTTCGCGATGGCGACGTGCTCTTGTTCGGCCGTGAGTCAGCTGGCTTGCCAGCGGCGGTCCATGCGGCTTGCGATGCGCGCATCACGATCCCGATGCAGCCTGGCAAGCGGTCGTTGAACGTCGCTGTCGCCGCCGCCATCGTCACCGGTGAAGCACTGCGCCAACTTGGCAGATTTGGCCCCGACTAGCGCCTGCGACGAGGAGCGATGGCACGTTGTTTGCGATGCGGGGCCGCTGGCGACCGCCGCATCATGGCTCACGCGGCATCTTCCCGGACCAGGAACCCGCCGGATTGGCGTGCCCAGAGACCGGCATAAAGGCCGCCTTTGTCAAGCAACTCCGCATGTGTACCCTGTTCGATGATCATGCCGGCATCCATCACCACGAGACGGTCCATCTCGGCGATCGTCGAAAGGCGGTGTGCGATCGCAATCACCGTCTTGCCCGCCATCAGGTTGTAAAGCTGCTCCTGAATGGCCGCCTCAACCTCTGAATCCAGCGCGCTGGTTGCCTCGTCGAGGATCAGGATGGGCGCGTCCTTGAGCAGTACGCGCGCAATTGCGATCCGCTGGCGCTGGCCGCCGGAGAGCTTGACACCGCGCTCGCCGACATGGGCATCATAGCCGCGTCGCCCCCTGCCATCTTCGAGGTCGACGATGAACTCCTGCGCCTGTGCCTTTTCTGCCGCCTGCCGAGTCGCATCGGCACCAGCATCGGGACGGCCATAGAGGATGTTGTCGCGCACCGAGCGGTGCAGCAGGGAGGTGTCCTGCGTGACCATCGCGATGTGTTCGCGCAAACTCTCCTGGCGCACGGTTGCGATGTCCTGACCATCGATCAGAATACGACCGCTTTCGAGGTCATGAAAGCGCAGCAGCAGGTTGACCAGGGTCGACTTGCCTGCACCCGAGCGCCCGACAAGGCCGACCTTTTCGCCAGGCCGGATATCGAGTGACAAGGCCTTGATGATGCGTCCAGCATGTTCCGGCTGCGCACGCCCGTAGTTGAACGAGATGTTGTCAAACGCGATCGCACCATGCGAAACTTGTATCTCGCCGGCACCAACCGCATCGACAACCTCGCGTTCGCGCGCGATCGTGTCGATGCCGTCCCGCACGACGCCGATATTCTCGAACAGGCGCGCCACTTCCCACATGATCCAGTGCGCCATGCCCTGCATCCGCAGCACCAGGCCGACGGCAACGGCAATGCCGCCCGTCGTCACCGCGTTGATCGACCAGAGCCACAGCGACAGGCCGGCAACCGCGAAAATCAGGAAGCCGTTCATGATATTGAGCGTCAACGTCAACAGCGTCACGTAGCGCATCTGCTCGTGCACGTTTTCGAGGAACGGCGTCATGCCCTTTTGCGCGTAGCCATCTTCGCGGTCGGCATGGGCAAACATCTTGACGGTTGCGATGTTCGTGTAGCTGTCGACGATACGCCCGGTCATCATCGAGCGATGCTCGGCCTGCTGCATCGAAATGCG
This sequence comes from Hyphomicrobiaceae bacterium, assembly GCA_051010015.1. Taxonomy (GTDB): domain Bacteria; phylum Pseudomonadota; class Alphaproteobacteria; order Rhizobiales; family Hyphomicrobiaceae; genus CAJQQK01. The sequence goes on along the minus strand of JBPCVZ010000523.1, from coordinate 856 downwards.
GCCCAGGATCGGCACGAAGTAATAGAGCGCCACGAGGTACGCAGCGAGCCACAACAACAGGGGTGCTGTCAGTCTGAGATCGCTGATCGCGAACAGAAACAGCGCACCCAGGAAATAGATCACGACGTAGTTCAGAATCTCGGCGAACTTGAGCACGACATCGCGCACGCCGACCGAGCTTTGCATGACCTTGGTCGCGACCCGGCCGGCAAAGTCGTTCTGGAAGAAGCTGAGCGACTGGCGCAACAGATAACGGTGCGCCTGCCAGCGGTTGCGCATCGCGAAGTTGCCCATCAGGCCCTGGTTGACCGTCAGCTCGGCGACGAACTTGATCGCTGGCAGCACGACAAGCACGATGAACACCATGCCAGCCATCTGCCAACCGTGGTCCGTCCAGAACGTGTTGCGGTCGGCCTTGGCCAGCCAGTCGACCAGCGTACCGAGATAGGAATAGACGAGGACTTCGAACAGCGCCGTGATGCCGCCGGTGACGGCGACGGCTGCGATCATATGGCGGAACGGCCACGAATAGTACTTGATGAAGCCCCAGAAATCGGCAGGCGGGCGTTCGGGCAGTTCCGGCGAGAACACGGCGTTGCGGCTCTCGAACCAGCGGAAGACGGGGTTGAATATTTCAGTGAACACGAGAGGCATCCTTGAACATCGGGCGGGCGCCCCGGTTCAAGGGGCTGCCTTATTGAGATCGTTTCGATCGAAGAAGTAGGGGCGTAGCAAAAATCATGTCTATCCCGGCAGCGACCTGCCGCATGGCGCAGCATGCGAAGGCGCAATATCGTTAGCGAGTGAACATTTTCATCGTGGTGGTCCGACAATCGTCGCAGGCGCCCCAATAGAC
>JBPCVZ010000522.1:0-10445 GCA_051010015.1 Hyphomicrobiaceae bacterium | reverse complement strand
TTTCTTATGCCACGGTACGCAATCGTCAGCGTTTCGCACGAGGTCAAATACCCGGACCCGATCGAAGTGACCACGGGAGACAGACTGACTTTGACCGGGGAAGTCGACATTTGGGACGGTCACCGTTGGCTGTGGGCGGTTGCGCATGACGGCAAGGCCGGCTGGATTCCTGATACCCTCGTCGTTGAAGACGATAATGCTCCGGTTGCCTGTACCGAGTACTCAGCCCAAGAGCTGCCTTGTACGGCCGGAGAGGGCCTCGAAATACTTCATTCGGATCATGGATGGGCTTGGTGTCGAAATGCAACCCAGATGGAAGGTTGGGTACCTCAGCGGAATCTGACGGCCCATTAGATAGCCCTTGATCCTCTAATGAACGTCTTGGACGAAGCATTGCAGGATGGCCGGCGACAACGAATTGGAGACAGTGCGGGTGATCCGGCCACGATGCGAACGATCCGTTACTGACCTTGATGTGCTCAATAATCCGAGCTTTACTTGAGCAGGATGAGAGCGACTCTCCAAGGGAGGTGGAATGAACCGGGAAGACAAAATCGCCGTTGTTGAGCGCTTGCATTTGCTCTGGAACACCGGCGACCTGGCTCTTGTACCCACCATCTACAAGCATGACTTTGTCGCCCACATGCCCAAGAGATGGGAGCGCAGCGAGTTCGTTGGCCACGCCGGCGTCAAGGACGCAATTCTGCGCATTCGGAACGCCTTTACGAATTGGCATGAGGTCATTGAGGATATCATTGTCGAAGACGACAAAGTTGTTACTCGATATATTTCTACCGGTATCCACACGGGCGACTTCGTTGGTTTGGCGCCGACCGGAAAATCGATTCAGATTGACGAGATGTCGATCTACCGACTGGAGAACGGTCTTGTGGCTGAGCAGTGGTGCCTAACGGACGATCTCACACTCAACCGCCAGCTCGGCCGCATGTAACTTCGGAAATCGACGATTTCAACTTTGGTTTGCGGCGAGGCACGCCACCGGCGTTACGAGGACGGCGGACAGTACCGGGTTGCCGACCAAATGACGAGAATGACGCTTTACGGAGATAGCATCAGTTGCGAGCAACACTTCGGCGGACATGATTGGCGAACGCGTGTACGGCTGCGTTTGACTGTTCCGCTTCGTACAAATTTATATGGAACATCGGGAGCTTCGGAAGGCGGCGACGGTCCTCTATGATTTCAAGGCTCTCGGGCACGGAATGACTAAGCAGCGGCGCGATCGCGAGATCGGCTTCAAGTGTGGCGCGCACCGGTTCCATATTGCTGACCTCGCAAACGACCTCCCAATCGCGCCGGGCTTTTCTCAATGCGGCAATTGCCACCGGTCGATAGACGCACGTTTCCGCGCCGAGGGAGACCGGAAGGGGAGCCTTTGCGCAGGCATTTCCACTGCGAGCCCCAGTCCAGACGAGCCGGTCGCTACGTAGTATTTCTCCACCCCGACGACATTGCCGCTCTGTCGTCAGTGCCACGTCGAGCTTGCCAGCCTTCAGATCGTCGATCAGAACAACCGTATCCCGGCAGATGAGTGTCACCCGAATGTTGGGGAAAGCTGCACTGAAGCCGCGAAGCACGCCAGGCGCGTAGCTTCCCATTATGTCATATGGCGCGCCAAATCGAACTTCCCCTGTGAAGGCAGGTTCACTGAGCGCTGCATAAAGCGTGTCGTTTGCGGAGAGGAATTTCCGGGCAGCCGGTATCATACGCTTACCTTCAGGCGTGAGCGCCATCCGTCTCGCCACGCGCATGAAAAGCGGGCTTTTCGAAAGTTCTTCAAGTCGGCGGATTTGCTGGCTGATTGCACCTTGTGACAGATTCAGCTGACGCGCCGCGAGCGTCACGCTCCCAGTGTCGACAACAGCTAGGAAGGCTCGAATAACGGTTGTGTCGATGTTCCGGATCATGCGCGCTATTCATTAGAAGATGTAAATTCGAAGTTTAGATAGTTTAGATATAGCAATAATACGAAATAAGCTAGGACTGCTTCCGTCACCACAACCGACGGAGTGAGCAATGATCAGGGGTGTCTGGATACCGCTCGTAACGCCTTTCGCCGATGGGGCAGTTGACCTCGAAAGCTATCGCAGATTGATCGACTACTATCTTGCCGAGGGGGCCACGGGGCTTTTCCCTCTGGGCACTACCGGGGAGGCTCCGACCCTTGATGACGATGAGGAAGACGCAATCATCGCTGCAACGGTCGAAGCGGTCGCTGGCCGGGTTCCGATATTCGTGGGCATCGGAGGCAATGCGACCGCCAAGGTTATAAGAAAGATGGAGCGCCTCTCCCGGCACGATTTTCAAGGCATCGTTTCCGTTTGTCCCTACTACAATCGTCCCACTCAGAGCGGCATGATCTCGCATTTCACCGCGATTGCGGGCGCAACCGATCGCCAGATTCTTATCTACAACATTCCCTATCGCACATCCGTCAATCTTCATAATGAAACGCTCATTCAGCTTGCCGAGGTCCCGAACATCGTTGGCGTCAAGGACAGTTCCGGCAGTATCGCCCAGTCCCTCGATTTGCTCGCAACGTGTCCGGAAGATTTTTCTGTGATGACGGGCGAGGACCCATTATTCATCACGGCGCTTTGCAGTGGCGCCTCAGGAGGCATCCTGGCGGCGGCGCATATTGCGCCTAGTCGATATGTGCGGATCGCCGAGCGAATTGCTGCAAACGCACTCGATGATGCCCGCTCTCTTTGGCGGCCGCTACAGCGATTCATTCCCAAGCTCTTTCAAGAGGCCAATCCCATGCCGATCAAGCATTGTCTGTGGCGCCAGGGATTGATTGCCTCACGTGAGTGTCGACTGCCGCTCCAATCAGTCTCGGATGGCCTTGCTTTGGAACTGGAGCAAATGCTCAGCACTATCGACTAGTTCGTCTATGGCGCGTCGCCACCTTATTGGCATGACGATGGACATTGCGCTTTTGGATTCGAAGCGATCACAACCTCGCAGTGCTGACGATCCTTACTTCTGGTCCAAGTCAGACCGTGTCGCTCATTTGAACCTGATTTTCGGGTGATCTGAACTCGGCGATGGCGGATAAATCTGTCGACATGGGGCGTGAGCGCGCCGCCATCGCATTTCGTATTCGCTTGCTGACTAAAAATCGGTCTCGAACCCGCCTTCCGCCTTTCGCCGTTCCACGAAGTCCGACAGTTCCTCCCGGATCGCCTGCTCCATCTGCGGAGGTTCAAATTCTTCGAGAATCTTCTTCCAGATGACATTCGCGCGCCGAGGTGTTTCAGATGCGCCTGCTTCCTGCCAAGCCTCATTATTCTGCCAGTTCGAGAGAAACGGCTGGTAGAACGCGGTCTTGTATCTGGCTTGTGTATGATCTGCGCCGAAAAAATGATTGTGGGGGCCGACGTCGCGTATAGCATCGACCGCGAGGTCCTCTTCGGTGGTTCCAACGGGTTCCAGATAGGCCATTACCTGCTGCAGCGTTTCACAGTCCATAATGAACTTCTCATACGACGCGCATAGTCCACCTTCGAGCCATCCTGCCGCGTGATATACAACGTTTGCGTTTGCGGTGACGCAGCCCCACAGCGAGAATGCGCTCTCCCACGCGGCTTGCGCGTCCGGCGGGTTCGCAGCGCACGCATTCGAGACGCGAAGGGGAAGACCGTAAAAGCGTGCCAACTGGCCCGAAATCTGGGTGGCCCGCATGTACTCGGGGGTGCCGAACGCAGGGGCGCCGGTGCGCATGTCAACGTTTGACGTGAACGAACCATAGACCACCGGCGCGCCAGCCTTCACGCATTGCAGCAGGGCAATTGCGGCGAGTGCTTCTGCGGTCTGCTGTGCCAATGCGCCTGCGAGTGTTACCGGGGCCATGGCTCCGGCGAGCGTGAACGGCGTGACAATTGTCGGCTGGCCGCGTCGGGCAAGGCGCATTGCCCCGTCGAGCATTGGCCAATCGTGCTTCAGGGGTGAGGATGAGTTAATATTCGTGAACATGCGCGGCTTGGCATCGAATTCGTCGTGGCTCAGACCGCCGGCGATGCGCACCATCTCCATCACATCTTCAACGCGCTGTGCACCCAACGAGTACGTGTGCGTAACCTTGTCGGAGAGCGTGAGCTTGGCGAACGTGCAGTCGAGATGCCGTACCGAAGCATGTACGTCGACGGGTTCGACCGGATAACCGCTCAACAAGTGGATGCAATTGAAGTACTGGGAGATTTTAATGAGGTCCGAGTAGGCGTCGAATGTGCCGGGACGCCGCCCGCGGTCGAGGTCCATGACGTTGGGTGGGCTCGAGACGTTTGTAAACAGCATGCTGCCATCGCCAACCGTGACGGCACGCGTAACGTTTCGTGGTGTAATGTCGAAATGCGCTGGAGCAAGACGGACCTTCTCCATGATGAAGTCGCGATCAATCTTGACCGTATCGCAGCCGGGTACGACGCGGCATCCTGCAGCCTTGAGAACCGACCTGGCTTCGTCATTGAGAAAGTCGATGCCGATTTCTTCAACGATGCGCATGGCCGCATTGTGGATTGCATGAATGCCTTCTGCATCGATCGGTTCAATTGGAGCGTCCCGGTGCCGTGGTATGCGCCAGGGCAATTGCTGTATCGCCCGACCTTGATCGCGTACGGCGCGCTTGCGATGCGCACCGCCCCTTCGGCGCCCTGTCTTTCGATGCGGTTCTACTTCATCTGCCATTTCTGTCAGTCTTCCTGTCGGTTCGGCGCTGGGCGCCACAATGCGATCTCGTTCATGGCTGAACTGGCACTGGAGCCTGTTTCGTCGTTGCTCACTCTCGAAACGCTCAGCATGTCCTTCGTCCACACTCCTGGAAACACGCGTGATTTTCGCGAACTGACTCTCGCGTGCTGACGCGCGATAGACCCTAGAATAACGCAATGGCATCGGCGAGATATGTCCCCAAGCGACATCTCGTGACATGATGAAACAATTGAACGAGAGGCGGCATCAATGACTCTGGGGCGTTACATGAGAAAATCAGCGAGTATGGCCGAGTTCACGCAGAAGCTTCGTTACGCTGACCTGCCATGCGACGTGCTCGCGGTCTTGCGGCGCAGCTTCTTCGATTCTATCGGTGTTGCGGCAATCGGCTCGACGACGGAACTGTCAAGCATCGCGCGCAGGGGCGCGGTCGCGCTCTTCGGCGCCGGCGCGGCCGGTCCGGCTCGGATACTAATGGATGGAAGCCGGGTTTCGCCAGCCGGTGCAGCAATGGCGGGAGCTTTTACAATCGACAGCGTCGATGCCCACGATGGTTCGACACCGAACAAGGGACATGCCGGGTCAGCCATATTTCCTGCGTTGTTGGGCGTTGCCGATGCCTTGCGCGTGCCTCATCAAGATCGCTCAGGAAGGAAACTAACGGGCGCGGAGTTTGCCACTTCTCTCGCGGCTGCCTACGAGGTCTGCTACAGAGCAGGCCAGGCCCAGCATGCAACATGTGCCGACTATCATACCTCCGGCGCATGGACTGCTGTTGGCGTTGCAGCCGCCTGCGCTCGCATGTTGGATTGCGACGCAGAAACCATTCGACATGCGGCAGGTATCGCGGAGTATCACGGACCACGCAGCCAGATGATGCGCTGCATAGATTTCCCGACAATGGTGCGCGACGGTGTCGGGTGGGGCGCACCATCCGGCGTGACGGCGGCCTATCTCGCCCGGGAGGGCTTCACTGGCGCGCCCGCTCTCACCTGCGAAGGCCGACAAGCAGAAGCTTACTGGGATGACCTCGGCGTGCGCTGGCTGACCGTCGAGCACACTCATTACAAGGCGTATCCATGTTGTCGCTGGGCGCATCCGGCAATGGATGCGGTTGCGGATCTGATGCGGGAGAATGCCCTATCTCATAAACAGGTCGAGGCCGTGCGTATCCATACCTTCCACTATGCGACACGCCTTGCCGGGCATGAGCCGCAATCGCTGGATGAGCTCAGCTACGCAATTGCCTTTCCGGTTGCCGCGATGATCGTGCGCGGCGGCTTCGGCCCCCGGGAGTTGTCATCCGAAACGTTGCGAGACCCGGAGATTCTTCGCATCAGTCGCGCGACCGAGTTGGTGGATGATCCACACTTGACGTCGATCAGCGTGGCCCAACGCTGGGCCGCCGTGACGTTGACGACGGTTGATGGCAGGCAGTACGCATCGGAGCCACGAACCCCGCGCGGCGACAACGACGCGCCTCTGTCCGATCGCGAGATCTCCGAAAAATTTCATGCGTTTGCCGAGCCGGTTCGCGGAGCGGCTTGGTCCCGACAAGTTGAGGCGCTCGCAACAGAGTTCGACTCACTGGATGCGGCTCAGTTTGGGAGACTTTTGGATCTCTGTCTCGATCCGCTATCCATCCCACAATGACATCCAGAGCTGCCCGATCCATCAAGTCGGAAGGTACGGTTCGTGAGACGTTCATCCCGCCGAGATCGATTGGGTGCGACGGGCCCTGCCCTAGTCTCTTGACGCCTGGAAGTACAGCACCAACGGCAGGTCATTGAAGAGCGGGGGTGTGATCAGATGCTGATGCCTCGCTCACCCTACTTGCAAGGTTCAGAAATGGCCGATCCAAACTGTCTTGATGCAACGGCGTTGACAGCACTGCAGCAGTCGCTCTCGGCATCTTCGGTGCTACGTGACTTATCGTCGGCTGAGCTGTTTGCCATCGGTGGCGATCGCTGGGATGATGCGATTGAATGAGCAATGTACGTTGTCGTGGGGCCGTGCAAGCTCGGTCAGTACTGAACAGTCGATCGTCGTCGCCGACAAACGTCGCCCGACCGACCTGAAACGGGCGACAGAAAGGAAACAAAAAATGGCAAAGTTCTTGATTCACATCACCACCGGCCCGTCTGACCCGACGAAGCCGACACTTGGCTGCCTCATAGCGGCTACGGCTCTCAAGAAAGGGAACAAGGTCAATGTCTTTATCGCGGGAGACGGCGTTCATCTTTTCGGACCCGACTCGCTATCGACAACAGAAGGTCTGGGTATAGGCAAGCTTTCCGATATCGTTGCGTCCATCAACGAGGGCGGCGGTCAGTTCTATCTCTCTGGACGCTCGGCGCAGGCGCGTGGATACGACGAAGCCATACTCAAGGGGCACCGAGCCGAATTTGCAATGCCGGACAAGCTCGTCGAGTTGGCAAGCGAAGCTGACACAGTTCTGTGCTACTAGATTGAGCTTCTTCCGACAGGCCTGAATTCCAGTGCCGCACGTGCTTGCTAGCTGTTCAATGTCGCCTAGGCTCTTGATATGGGCTTGTTAGCTCGTACCCGCGACGAACGGGCAGGGCGTCGGTTCGCCAGAGAGTGATCGGGCGCGAAATCCAGGCACAATCCTCGGAGGCGAAGAGAAACTCAGGCGGCGTCGGTGGCGTGGGCGAGCTGCTACAACGTTGATTGCATTGTAACGTGGTTCGACATGACAGCGGCAGCCTGTGCCTTTTGTTCGCGATAGATGGGTTCTTGGAAGCAGGTTGCGCAGCGAACCTCTTCCCCGCTTGCTTTGGCGATCCCGTAAAGCTTGGGGTCCGTCTCGCTTCTACTCCTTGGTGACGACGAAGGTCAAAGTCCTGTTCGAGAAGTTCCGCAGGTATCTCGTGATTGCTGGTCGATCAACCGTTGTCCGCCGGGCGTGCCGCCGCTTTCGTGCACAGTCGATCCGCGCTCGCTGATCAAGATCGGCAACAAGGCTGCGGCGAAAGCAATGCCAAGACGTGTGCCTGATTGGAATACTAAGCCTCGTTTGGGCTTTTGTTCTTAGCCAGATTCGATAGATTATATATTCGAACCGCAAAGCCGGGGCAGAACAATGGTTAGATTGGTATTTTTTATCTTGCTCGCAGTCGCGTCGACGTCCGCACTGGCGAAGCAGCGTGTAGCCCTCGTTATAGGTAATGGTGCCTATGAATACACGACGCCGCTCAAGAACGCGCCCAATGATGGCAAGCTCATAATCGAGAAGCTGACCAAGTTGGGCTTCAAGGTCATTGGCGGAACCGACCTGACGAAGTCAAAGATGCGCACCGCCCTGCGCGAGTTTGCTCGTGCCTTGGATCGCGCGAGCGTAGTGGCGCTCTTTTTCGCCGGCCACGGCCTGCAGGTGGCGGGTACGAACTATCTGGTCCCGGTCGATGCAAATATCACAGTCGCGGCTGACCTGGAATGGGAAGCGGTAAGCATGCAGGCGATCTTGCGCCAGATGCAAAACCGCCAACGCACCAGCATCATTATTCTCGACGCGTGCCGCGACAACCCACTCTCGCGTCGGTTGGCGCGCGCCATGGGAACGCGGTCAAATTCTGTTGGCAGAGGTCTTGCCCGGATGGTTGCTGGCGCAGGTAGTTTCATCGCTTTCTCGACTGCACCGGATGAAACTGCATTGGATGGAGATAGCGGTAAGCACAGTCCCTTTACGGCGGCGCTGGCCCGCTATATCGAACAACCGGGTCTGGACATCGCACAGCTATTCCGGCGTGTTCGCTTAGATGTCGAAGAGGCGACATCCGGTCAGCAAGTCCCGTGGAGTAACTCATCGCTAAGGGAGGACTTTCAGTTCCGACCGCGCAATTCCGATGCAGTCAAGAAGAAGCCGCGAACGTCGCCAGCGACATCTCTTGTCCAGTATGAGATCACTTATTGGAATTCGGTCAAAGACAGCAGCGACCCCCAGGTTCTGCAGACCTACATTGACAAATACCCGAAGGGGCAGTTCTCCGAATTGGCCAAGGTTCTGATCAGCGCGGCCAAGCGCGAGCAAGCGAACCGGCAGCAGCGAGCACAGCAGGAAGCCGCCGTGCGAGACGCGCTAGCCGCCAAGCGTGTTGCAGAGCGCGAACAGGGGGAGGCCTTGAAGAAGGCATTCGCGGCAACGCGGGAGGACGAGTATCGGCGCGCGCTTGCCGAGGCTGCCAAGTCGCGTGAGGCTTTGAAGCGTGCCGAAGCGCAACGAAAGACGTCCGAGTTGAAGGCCGAAGAAGCCCGATCAGAGGCTGACAAGGCCCGCACTGCACGACAAGAGACTTTAGCGGCTGAGACCAAAATTGCCGCACTATCGCCTGCTCGCGCCAAAGACTTGGACGAGCAGGGACAGCGCCGGATCATTACTGGCATTCAGAGCGCGTTGCGACGCAAGACGTGCTACTCGGGTAAGATCGACGGTGTGTGGGGGCCGGCGAGTAGGCGAGCGCTGACGCGAGCGATTGGGTCCAAGCTTGCCCGTCTTGGCGCGGTTCAATCCAACCTTGAAGCGGTTAGTCGAAGTAGCGGCTGCAAATCCAGATCTCCGTCTGTGAAGACCAAGAAATCGACCAAGATCAGTCGAAGGAGAGTGAAAGTTTCGCCTTCGAGCAGAAAAAGACGGACCAGAGTGACGACGGTAAAGCGACCATCGCGTCAAAAGAGCTGCAAGATTTCCGCGCATTGCATGAGCGGCTCAAATCATTCCGACTGCCACACGGCGTGCTAGTGCCCGTGCGGCGCTGACCGCCCGGCGTGCCCAGCCATCGTTATGCGTGAAAGCCTGCCGCCGCGCCAATTTGTCTGTCGAACCGCCTGAGGTGCAACGGGGGCGGTCGGCATAAGAAGTCGATCGCGATTGCCAGATACTCAGTGCGTGCAGAGCGAAGTACATCTTATCCGACTGCTGTGCGCTAAGGTGTTCGGGAGGGGTTGCTTCGGCATCGATTGGCATACCATTCCGCTAGAACCTCAATTTGGCACTACCGGGTTCCGAGCCAATTGCGATTTGCGAAACACCGCGCGGCGCGACACTCGGCGTCGATTGCCCGGCATTTCGCCAAGTTGCGACTAACGCCGTAGGCGGGCACACGCTCGCATTCTTCCTTTTGCCCAAGCCACTTTGCAAACCGCCATGTTGTCGTTCTGCAATTGCCATCGGAATAGGGCTTGTGTGCCGGTGCCGTGCACCCCGTTTACCCGCGGCGACTGACTTAGCGGACGCCAGCAACTGGCGGCGTTCTCGGTACCTGATCGGCTACGGAAGGCGCCACGCCAGATGGCTTCTAGACATTGCTGGCGTCGGCGTGCGAATTCATAAAATTTGGATACGACACGCATCGTAATAAATCCAGTGCGTCAGATGAGGCGGTTAAAATGGCGTTGACCGTGACGGTTGTGATGACGCAAACACGCATTTCAACGCCTCAATGATAATAAAAATAATCCTGTAACATTCTGATTTCACGTGACTTTGTGTCAAATTCAGATTGCGCAAAGAGAGATCACGAATTCGTGATAATATTTCGAGACGTCTCGTATTGACAATACGAGACGCTTCGTTTAGTTATTGAGCATCGAAAGACACACACAACCCAAACCAAAACCTCGAACCGCAGACCAAAACCAGGAGACCACACCATGAAGATGAACACCACAACAGCCTTCGTTGCAGGCTTCCTCGC
>JBPCVZ010000521.1:0-23141 GCA_051010015.1 Hyphomicrobiaceae bacterium | reverse complement strand
ATCACGCATTTCGATGTCGGCGGTTTTGCCGACTGGTGCGGCAACGGCCTCAGCGACCACGTGCCACTTGTCGTCGACGTCGACGTGGACTCCGGCGCAGGCGGTAGCCGAGGCTTGGCCTGACACGCCCGAGCAGCTTGCCCTGTATCAATCGACTAACAGGCCTGCCTTCTTTCGATCGCCGAATCAGTTCAGCTTGCAGGCGCAATCTGAAATTCTTCGGAGCAACGGCAATGGCGGAGCGGATGGTGACGCGCGCAAACGCGTCGGGTGCGAGCGGGTCGGCGGCGTCCAAGCGCCGCAAATCGCCCGCTAAACCAGCGGCAAGGGCCGGTCGGCGCGCGGCGAATAAGTCGCCTCAAGTGTTCGCCAAGAAGACGATCGCGCTAGTCTATGATTTCGACGGCACGCTGTCGCCGCGCCCGATGCAGGAATACGCCTTCCTGCCCACGATCGGCGAGAATGCGGCCGACTTTTGGAATGAATCCAACCGGATCGCGGCCGAACAGAAGGCCGACCCGATGATCACCTACATGCACCTGCTCTACAAGAAGGCCAAGGCGCGCAATGTCACGATCAATCGTGAAGCACTGGTCAAGCAGGGCGCGTCCGTCGAGTTCTTTCCCGGTGTCGAGCAGTGGTTCGACCTGATCAATGCCTATGTCGCATCGCGCCCCGACAGCCAGGGCGTCAGCATCCGCCACTACCTGATTTCCTCAGGGCTGGCCGAGATCGTCGAGGGCACGTCGATCTACGCCAATTTCCACAACGTGTTCGCCAGCGAATACTGGTTCGAAGCCTATGAGCTGCCGTATCCCAAGCGCGTGATCACGGATACCGGCAAGACGCAGTATCTGTTTCGCATCAACAAGGGGATCGAGGATCTCGGTGCGTCGATCAACGATCACATGCCGGAGACCGAGCGCCCGGTGCCGTTCTCGAACATGATCTATTTCGGAGATGGCGACACCGATGTGCCGTCGATGGCGGTGACACGCAAGAACGGCGGCTATGCGATGGCGGTGCATCCCCCCGGCAACGCCAAGAAGAAGTGCACCAAACTGTTCGAAGCCGGCCGCTGTGATTTTTTTGCCGTCGCCGATTACCGTGAAGGCAAGGAACTCTACAAGCGCACCTGCCTGCTGCTCGACCGCATGCTCGCCGACATTCGCGTGCGCGAAGAGATGTGGCAGCTGAGCCGATCGTAAGGCGGGTGCGGACGGCCGGGACGGATCGTTTGCCAGCGTGGCAAAGCGATGTTGACGCCGCCGCCGCGCCCCGGCACACTCCCGGCCATGCTGTTTGTGCAAGGGATCATGGCCGCGCTACAGCGCCTCCTGGCGCGCATTCCGCGCGCCGTTCGATATCGTATTATTTCCGTTTGCGGTCTGATTTGCCTGGCGACACCGCTGGCCCTGTGGATTTCGATGACGATCTGGGGGTTCCAGCTCATCCTGTCGGTGTTTTTCGTCTCGATGGTTGTGCTGTCGCTGATGATTTGGTCGTCGCCGGACGAACGGATATAGAGTGCGTCGCATGGGGCGAACTCGGCAAAAGTGACCTCCCCAGGATCATGGACATGTGATACACGCGGCAGGTCCCGCGAGTTGGCGGACGATGGCGCCCGTGCGCAGGAGGAAAGCGGCGATGCGATTGGAACAGATATTCGGTGGCAATCCGATCGGCGTTATTGTGCGGCTTGTCATCATCTCGGTCGTCGTCGGCATCATTCTGTCGGCGCTCGGCATCACGTTCGACAACATGTTCTACAAACTCAGCCTGCTGGCTCAGCGCATCTACGACATGGGCTGGGGCGCCGTCAGTTGGGCACTCGGCTACTTTCTGGTCGGCGCCGTGATCGTGATCCCGATCTGGCTGATCGCGCGTCTGCTCGGTGCCGGAAAGCGGCCTGATGATCGAAGCAGCTAACTCCACACCGCTCACGATATGAGCGCCCCCCATGCAGCGATGCCGGATGCCGAGGCGCGTCGAAGCGGCCCGTTGCGGCACCGTGAGGTGGGTGCCATCGCGCTGCCGATCATCCTGTCGAACGCGACGGTGCCGCTGGTCGGTTATGTCGACACGGTGGTCATCGGGCAGCAGGTCGGTGCGGCGCACCTGATCGGCGGCGTTGCGCTCTCCAGCGTCATCTTCAGCAACATCTACTGGATTTTCGGGTTTCTGCGGATGGGCACGACCGGGCTCACGGCGCAGGCCGCCGGCGCCGGCAACCTGCTGGAAGTCACCGCCAATCTGCTGCGCGCGCTGATCGTTGCCGGCGTTGCCGGTCTCGCGCTCGTGCTCGTGCAGTCGGGCGTGATCGTCGTCTTTCTTCAACTGATGGGCGGCTCGGCACGGGTCGACGCGGTCGTATCCACGTATTTCCATATTCGCATCTGGGGGGCGCCGGCAGCGCTTGCCAATTTCGCCTTCATGGGCTGGTTCATCGGCCTTGGCCGCGCCGACATCGCCTTCGTTCTCCAGCTCATTCTCAATGGCGTCAACATCGCCCTGTCGGTGCTCTTTGTGCTTGGCTGGCATTGGGGTGTGACCGGCGTTGCCTGGGCATCCGTGATCTCGGATGTGGTCGCGGCGGCGGCCGGCCTGTGGATCGCTGCGCGCGAACTGCGGCGACGCGGTGCGGTGCTTGCCGAGGCGCGGCTATCGGATCGCGGGGCACTGCGCACGATGTTCGACGTCAATCGCGATGTCATCATCCGCACCGCCTGCCTGATTTTCGCGACATCGTTCTTTGCCGCGCAGGGTGCGCGATCCGGCGATCTCATTCTCGCTGCCAATGCCGTCCTGCTGTCGATCACGCTGATCTTCATTCATATGCTCGACGGCTTCGCATTCGCCGCCGAGACACTGGTCGGGCAGGCGGTCGGCGGGCGGCGGCGTGACCGCTTTCGCGCCGCAGTTCGCATGAGCACGTTGTGGGGCGTCGCGGTTGCAATCGCGTTCAGCGCGGTCATGTGGTTCGGGGGCGGTGCGCTGATCGATTTTACGACGGACGACCCACCGGTGCGGGATTTGGCCCGCGAGTACCTGGTATGGGCGGCGCTGGTGCCGGTCGTCGGTATCTGGTGTTATCAACTCGACGGCATCTTCGTCGGCGCCACCGGCTCGGCGCAGATGCGCAACACTGCAATCGCCAGCGTGGTCGTCTATCTCGCCGCCTGGGCGATATTATCGCCGGCGCTTGGCAATCATGGGCTGTGGGCAGCCTATCTCGTCCTGCTTGCGACCCGCGCCGTGACACTCGGGCTCTGCCTACCCGGTCTCGAGCAGCGCAAGTTTCAATTTGAGAACAGGCGTGCTTGATGCATCACATCCCGTACCGCGGAGTTCAGACATGAAAATCGGTTTCATCGGCCTTGGCAATGTCGGCGCGAAGCTGGCCGGCAGCCTGCTGCGCAACGGCCATGATCTGACGGTGCGCGATCTCGATCGCGAAACCGCCCAAGGCTTTCTCGACGGTGGCGCGGCGTGGGGTGAGAGCCCCGCTCAGATGACGGCCGACTGCGAAGTTGTCATTACGTGCCTGCCAAGCCCGGCCGCATCGGCCGAGGTTGTCGAAGGGGCGGACGGCGTCCTCGCAGCCATCGCGCCGGGCAAGATCTGGGCCGAGATGTCGACGACCGACGAGGCCGAAGTGAAACGGCTCGGTGCCCAGGTCGTCGCCAAAGGCGGCGATGCCGTCGACTGTCCCGTTTCCGGTGGCTGTCATCGCGCCGCGACGGGTAACATCGCGATCTTTGCGGGCTGCAGGCGCGACGTCTTCGAGCGCATGCTGCCGGTGCTTACGACGATGGGGCGGCGCATTCTGCACACCGGCGAGCTTGGCTCGGCATCGGTTCTAAAAGTCATCACCAACTACCTTGCGACCGCCAACCTGATCACCTGCTGCGAAGCGCTGGTAACCGCGAAAGCAGCCGGCATGGATCTGACATCGACCTATGAGGCGATCCGCATCAGTTCGGGTAATTCCTTCGTGCACGAAACTGAAAGCCAGGTCATTCTCAACGGATCGCGCGACATCAACTTCACGATGGACCTTGTCGAGAAGGACATCGGTCTGTTTCAGGCGATCGCCGACCGGGCCGGTGTGCCCCTGGAGATGAATCCGCTTATGATCGATATCTTCGCAGATGGTCGCGAGCGCTTCGGGGCGCGGGCGTTCTCGCCCGACATCATCCGGCGGCTCGAAGAAGCGACCGGGATCGACGTGCGTGCACCAGGGTTTCCCGCGGAAATCATCGATGACGAGCCGGAGATGCCCGGCTACGAAGTGACGCCTGGCCGAGGGAGTAACTGATGCAGGATCTGCGCAAGTTTTACATAGATGGCGCCTGGGTAGAGCCGTTGTCGAAGGCGGAGTTCCCCGTTCTCAATCCGGCAACGCAGGAACAGGTCGGCGTTATAACGCTGGGCAATGCCGCTGATGTCGATCGCGCCGTCGCTGCCGCAAAGACGGCATTCGAGCGCCATGCGCAGACGCCGAAATCGGAACGCCTGGCGCTGCTCGAGCGCCTGCTCGAGTTGTCACGGGCGCGTTTCGAGGATCTCGCCCAGGCGATGACGCGCGAAATGGGCGTGCCGATCAGTTTCTCTCGCGACATGCAGGCCGATGCTGCGATCGGGCATTGTCAAGGCTTCATCGATGCGCTGCGCGCGCAGCCCGAACGCGAGGAGTTGGCCGAAGGCGAGGTGCTCGTGCGCGAGCCTGTCGGTGTGTGTGGTCTGATCACGCCGTGGAACTGGCCGATCAACCAGATCGCGCTCAAGGTCATTCCGGCGCTTGCAGCCGGGGCGACGTGTATCCTCAAACCGTCGGAGCACACCCCGCTGTCGGCGGCGATCTATGCCGAGATCATCCACGAGGCCGGCTATCCGGCGGGTGTGTTCAATCTGGTCAACGGCGACGGCCCGACCGTCGGCGCGGCCCTGGCCTGTCACCCGGATGTCCAGATGATGTCGTTCACGGGCTCGACACGGGCGGGCACCGAAGTGTCACGCAATGCGGCCCCGACCGTGAAGCGGGTCACGCTGGAACTCGGCGGCAAGTCGCCCAACATCGTGTTCGCCGATTGCGATCTCGAAACTCGCGTTACGGCCGGCGTCGCGGAGTGCTTCAGCAACACCGGGCAGTCGTGCGATGCGCCAACGCGCATGCTGGTCGAGCGAAGCTGCTACGACGAAGCGGTCGCGATCGCGACGCGCGCGGCGGCAGCGACGACCGCCGGCAATCCGCTTGACGAAGGTGATCATCTCGGGCCCTTGTTCGATCAAATTCAGTACGATCGCGTGCAGGCCCTGATTACGACCGGCATCGACGAGGGCGCGCGGTTGCTCGTCGGCGGGCCTGGCAAGCCGGACGGCTTTGCCAAAGGCTGGTTTGTCCGCCCGACGTTGTTCGCCGATGTCACGCCGGACATGCGGATCGCACGCGAGGAGATTTTCGGGCCGGTCCTGGTGATCATGCCTTTCGGCGATGAAGATGAGGCCGTGCGCCTTGCCAACGATACACCTTATGGTCTGGCGGCGTACGTGCAGACGGGGGACCCGGCGCGCGCGGAACGCGTCGCGGCGCGCCTGCGGGTCGGTGCGGTGCACATCAATGGCGGCGCCTATCAATACGGCTCACCATTCGGTGGCTTCAAGCAATCCGGCAATGGGCGCGAGGGCGGCATCTGGGGGATCGAGGACTACCAGGAAATCAAGATGCTGCATTTCGGGTGACGAGCGCTTCACCCGGCGAACAGGCTTGTGTGACAAGTCTCGGGTCAATCTCTGTGGCGGTAGACCGAGCGCTTGAATGCGGCACGCCGCCGCTTTTTTGACCTTGGCACGATGCGACCGCGCAGCTTGACGAGTTTCGCCGTTGCCGATCTCTTGCGCCGATAACGGCAGGAATGCCGAATACGGCGCTGCAGCGCAGCGGATGGTTTTGACGGGGCACGCCAGCCGCTGCACAGCCTGCGAACGGCGCCGCCAGCCTTTTCCGCTCCGGGTGCGCAGTAGAGACCCGAGCCATCCCGGCGCGGAACAAACGTGACGCGCTTGCCTGTGGCGTCATTCAGCTCACGACCAAGATAGTTGATCACTTCGATTCTTTGACGGCCGTCGCGCCCGGTTCGCGGCCGGCTGTTGACGTGCATGTCGCGCAAGGCTGTGAGCTCGATCGCCTGCGCCACCAGGCGCCCGCCGGTCCGGCGATCCGAAACCAGATGCAGTTTTGCCAGCAAGCCAAAATCGCGGCAGATACCGAACTTGCCCATGTCCTGCATGCCAAGGTGGAGCAGATTGCCAAGTCCGTAGAAGACGAGGCCATGCCCGACACGTTGCACGCCGGCCGGCGTATGCGCATGATGGCCGATCACCAGATCGATGCCGCGTTCGCCGACGGCCGTGGCGGCCAGTTTGTTACGGCTGCGGCGATCGGGGCGAACCTGCAATTCTGCGCCGTAGTGAACGGATAGCATGCGGTAGGCCGTGTCTGCGCGCGCCAGTGCCTGGGTGAGGCGGTCGAAATCGGCGGTTGAGCGGTAGCTTGCCTGGCCGGGCGATGATCTTTTCGCCCGGTAACCACCAATGCCGGCCGCGGCAAACGCGAACGTCGCCCCGTTGCGCGTGAAACGTGTCGGCGCGAAGACGGCCGCTGCCGATGGCGCGATACCATGCGCCGCGATCAAGCCGCTGTGTCGGAGACTTGCCAAATGCCGGATCGTGTGCCGCATGCCGCCGGAGCCATAGTCGATGCCATGATTGTTTGCAGTCGACAGCACGTTGAAGCCGGCCTCGACCAGGTGCGCGACACCGTTCGGGTGCATTCGAAAGGTGAACGTCTTGTCGAGAGCCGAGAGCTTGTTGGTCGCGGTCACCACGCTTTCGAGATTGGCAAACGCGAGATCGCTTTGGATCAGCGGGCGCAGGTGCCGGGTCAGCTTGGCAAAGCTGTGCCGCCGCCCGTGGCGCACGCCCGCCGTTGCCACGACCGGTTGCCGGCTGCCGCCGAACCCGAGATCGCCGCCGATGACCAACGTCACGTAACGGTGCTGAGGGCTGGGCAAGTTGGTCGCCGCCTCCAGCCGGCTCAGAGCCGCGATGTGCCGGAACTCGTTGATCGCGGCCATGTCGCGGTCGCGCCGATCCTCCCATGCCGGAGTCGCGGCAAGTCCCGGTAGGGCGCCGGTCATGCCGGCGATGCTCGCCAAGCATGCCAGCCCAGCAAGCTGTAAGGTCTGCCGGGCGGCTCCCTGGACCATGATGCACTCCGTACCCAATGCGGTGATATACTCAATCATAGACAGGACGTGTCCGGATTCGCCATGCGCTCAAATGCAGCGTGCACGCAAAGTCATCCGATCGCGTCCCATCGGCCACAATGGTCGGCTATCTGCATGTCCCGCTCTATCTGGGTATTTCCCGCGCTGCCCAGTCGTCGGCGCGCCGGCCGACGAGATCTTGGATCGACGCCGCACCGGCGGCCTCGACGGCGTCGACAAGATGGTCCTTGATGCGTTCGATCAGGCTCGGGCCTTCGTAGACCAGTGCCGTGTAGAGCTGAATCAGGGTCGCGCCGGCTTCGATCTTTTGCAGCGCCGTCTCACCCGACTCGATGCCGCCGATGCCGATCAGTGGGATGCGCCCACCGGTGTGCTGAAAAACCTTGGCGAGCATGATCGTCGAGCGCTCGAACAGCGGCCGCCCTGAAAGGCCACCAACTTCTTTGTGGAACAGCCGGTCGATATGGGCCGGGCGCGCCAGCGTCGTGTTCGACACGGCAATGGCGTCGACCTGGTGCGCCTCAAGGCGTTCGCAGATCGCGGGAAGATCTTCGACGGCAACATCAGGCGCGATCTTGACGGCAATCGGGATCTGCGGTTTGCCGCTCTCGACGAGGTTTTCGCGGGCGGCCATGACACGTTCGAGCAACTCATCGAGCGCCGCCGGGGCCTGCAGGTCGCGCAGGCCTGGCGTATTCGGTGACGAGATGTTGACCACGAAATAGTTGGCATCGTCGTAAAACGTTTCGATGCCTGCAACGTAGTCGGCGGTGCGGTCGGCGGCGTCCTTGTTGGCGCCGACGTTGACACCCATCCAGCCTTCCTTGTCGCGTCGCTTGAGGCCGGCTTTGACACGCATGTGCCCGGCATTGTTGAAGCCGAGACGGTTGATCAGGGCGCGGTCGCGGATCAGGCGGAAGACGCGCGGCTTGGGATTGCCGACCTGCGGCAGTGGTGTGACGGTACCGATTTCGGCAAACCCGAAGCCGACCCGGATGAGGACGTCGGGCACCCGCCCGTTCTTGTCGAAACCGGCGGCGATGCCGATCGGGTTGGGCAGGTGGCCGGACCAGATGTCGATTCCGAGACGGGCATCGTCGGGCTTGGTCGACCAGCCGAACAGGCCGCTTTCGAGCGAGCGCAAGGTCACGTCATGGGCGCGTTCGGGCTCCATCAGGAGCAGCATGGGGCGCGCGAGGCCGGCGAGTTTGGTCAGCATGGCGTGTCGAGACCTCCTTGGCCTGTCTCGACGGCGAGGTCTACGGGGATAACCGGTACGCCGGCGGCATCGAGTGGCAGATCGACGACGTGTCGGGCATGGGCGACATCGAGGGGGGCATAGAGATGGGGAAAGAGCGCACCACCGCGTGACGGCTCCCACTTGAGATCCGCACCCAGGGCCGCCGCATCGATGGCAATCAAGACAAGGTCGCCCTGCCCTCGAAAATGCTTGGCAGCGGTTTCAGCCACCTGTTCGGCGGTGGAGAAATGAATGAAGCCATCCGCGACATCGACCGGCGCGCCGGTGAACGTGCCGGCATCGACGGCGGCGTCCCAAGCGGCGCGTGGCGAGATTTTGTAGACGAGCTTGGCGGCCATGGCATGGTCTCGACGGATTCGGTGTACGCATCACGCCATAGCATATTTGATCGCTGCTGTTTGCTGCGCTTGGTCACAGGCTCGCGGCTGTGATGGTCCATGTGACCGACCGGGCCGGTAGGGCCTTCGGATTGGTGCCGGAAGACGAAGCCGCCCTGCTACTTGGCTTTCACGACCTCGACGCGGCGGTCGAGCTGATAGAGTTCCTCGGGCTCGAACTTGGAGCGATCGACGCCGGTATACTTCTGGGTCTCGCCCATCGGCAAAAGTTCGAGACGGCCATTGAAGCCACCATCGCGCAGCAGTTTTTTGATGCGCAGCAGACGCTGCTTCGAGAGCGCCTTGTTGGCTGCTTCCGATCCACGCTCGTCCGCATGACCGCTGAGCACGACGGAATCGAACTCCTTGGCTTTGAAATACGCCAATAGCAATGCCGCTGCCTCGCGACCCCGCTCGGTGAACTCGGCCTTGCGATAGATGAACTGGACCGGAACCGGCAACCGCTCGTTCTGGCTCGCCGGTTTGGCACCGGACGCCTCGGGTTTGGACTGCACCGCGGCAACCTGCTGGCGCTTGCTTGGAGCAGGGTCTTTTCGCACGGAGCCCGTCAGAAGCGCGGACTGGGCCGGCTGCTTGGCTCGCTCGGCCGCGGCTCCAGCGCCCTTGGTTCGTTCGGCTACGACTTTTGCGTCCTCGGTTCGCTTGGCAGCGGCTTTTGCGTTCTTGGTTCGCTCGGCTGCGTCCCTTGCATCCTTGGTCAGTGCCTTCAGTTTGCGCAGCATCTGGTCCGTCACGGCGGCTGCGGTACGGATCGGCTTGGCCGGGTCAGAAGGCTTGTCGATCGTCGTGGGGGTCGGCTCATCGTCGGTGAGCGATGCCACGTTCTTCGGCAAATGGTCACCCGGCCGGATCGTCAATGTCGGGCTCAGGTTCGCGAACTTATGCGATGTGATCAACACCCATTCACCGTTCGCATCGGGCGTCACGACGCCGATCGGTACACCGTCCGCCATGATGGTAATCACCACGCCAGGCGCGGCATAGCCCGCGATGACGGACGAGCCGTCGCCGCTGATGCGCGCGACATCGATGCCAGAGGTCCGCGGCTTGGTGACGGGCGCGGGCTGAGTTTCAGCCTTCGGGGCCGGCGCATCTGGCTGGATGGCGGCCTGTTGCACGGGCTCGTCGCGTACGATTGGAGCTTTTGCGGTTGGTTTTTCGCTTGATTGCCACGGAAGCGGCATCAAGCCGGTCGCAAGTGCGCCGACGGTCCCGAGCGGGATCAGCGCCAACCACATGAATCGATACTTACGCATAACAAACTCCCGCCAGTCGACCGTCTGGTTCGAATGAGTCGAACAAGACACTGGCAAGCTAAATCCGTACTGGTGTTACCATACTACAATATCGGTTGTGGGAAGCGAATATTTGAACGCGCGCAAAACTGATTAATTTTGCGGCCGCAGCAGGTCGATCTCATTGAAAATTAACAATTAATTAACCCTGCTTCGGTCTGGAGGTGAAATTCTGGTCGGAAATCCGCGCCTTGTAATCGACCGCGATTTAGCGAATTGGCATCGATGTCGGCCGGATATAGGGCAAATCAGGCCGCCGCCGGCCGGGAGATCTGCTGTACGATTTCCGGCAGCGGCTGGCCGGTCGCACGCCGCTCTACATCGGGCAGTACATCGTGGCTCGGCCAGATGCCAGTGATCATCGTGCGCGCATAGCCATTGGCATGCCCGGCCCGTCGCATGGCAGCGGCAGCTGACCTGTGATCGAAGCGCAGGCGATGCAAGCCGGCATTCAGTCCGCCGTCGGTTCGCTCGAGCAGGGCATACCAGCCATCCGGCGTGCCATCGTTGGCCGGCATGCCGATGACACCGGCGTTGATCCACCAGCCGTCACGCAAAGGCGCTACAAACGGGATACCGGCGTGACCGCCAAGGATGATCTCGCAATGCTTATGGCGTGAGGCGGCGGCGAACTCGGTCTCGAGACGGGTGCGTTCGGAGCCAAACAGGAAGCGATTGTTTTGCGTCGCCCCGCCGTGCAGGATGCAGATCGCCGTGTCGCCGTAGCGAAGGTCAAGGCGCCCAGGCAGGTTGCCCATCCAGGCACGCATATCCGCGCTGGTTCGGTTCAACGCATAAGGGTACCAGCCACGCGAGAGCCGGTCACAGGCCGAACCGGCCGCGAAGCCGCAGCCGCAATCCGAGGCCCCTTCGCCAAGCTGTTCTTCGCAGTTGCCCGCGACGATATGAATATCCCAATCGCGGATCAGGCGTGCCGTCTCCTCCGGCGCGGCGGCATAGGCGACAACGTCTCCCGTGCACACCACATTGCCGTTCGGAATGCCAAGGCGTTGGGCTTCGGCGCGTAACGCAGCGGTCGCCTGAAAGTTTGAGTACGGACCACCGAACACGAGCAGCGGTGCCTTTTCATCGATCATATACGAAGCCTGCTTGGGAGCGTGTAACCATACCGTGCGACGACGGCGCGAAACTCTTGCCGATCGAATTGGCGTTTGTCGAGGCGGATGCCGATAACGGCACGTCAACAATTCGCCATCGCGACATCGAAAGCGTTACTCGACGGCCAGTCCCCAGTGATCAAACATGAAACGAACCAACCGTTCGCTGCGCCCGTCGATGTGATCCGGCGTCCACCGCTCGGCGGCGGCGGCATCCTGTGACAGCACGAACCCGGAGTTGTCCAGCACGTCGCGTTTGTCAGCATACTCGCGATTGCCAACCAGTTGGTTATCCTTGAATGACAGCAGCGCGAGGTTGCCGATGCGGTGAGCGTAGTTGCTGATCTCTTTGACGCCGCCGAAAACCTGTGCCCAGTTCGAACGCTCGCCCGGGTTGCGCGGCAGGACGTGCTCGATGGTGACGAGATCGCCGCTAACTTCACCGGGGTCAGACCCGAGCAGGTCGCTCAGGTAACGCAGTACGGGCCGACTGTAGCGCTTGTCGTAGAACGTTCGGCTGAGTAAGTTCTCGCGTGCCTTGCGCTGCAGTTTGCTAGGTGCCTCCAGTTCTTTCATTTGGCTCGGTGATTGGCCTCGCTGGATCTCGGTTGCGAGACCCATGAAGCGGCGTTCGTGCTCGACCTGGTCGGCGCCGGCTATGCGCAACAGCCAAACTTTCCGCGCCAGCAGTCGAAAGAACTCGACGCTGTCGGCATGGTTGCCGCCGCGCGTTTCGAGCCAACGCATTGCAGCCGGGCACCAGCAGACGTGACCGGCGAACTCCATATGGCGCAAATAGCGCGAGATCAGCGCTCGCTGTCCGGCCGAACCGACAAGGTGATGGCGCAACTGGATCAGGCGCTCGGCACTCGGCACCAGGTCCGTGCGCATGAACTCGAGTCCCCTGGTGTTGAGGCGAAAGCGGGTGACAACGTCCTTCTCGACCGGCTGCAAAGAACGCCTAGTGTAGGCGAGGTCACGAATGTGCGTGATGAGTTGCTGCATACCATCATCACCCAGCTGGGCTTGACATTTTTCCCACATCTTGCCGGCGGTTTCGCGTTCACCCGGCTGCATTGCGCCGATCAGTGTGACTTTGGCGCGGGCGCTGTCGTGGAAGGGCAAGCCGGTGTTTTCTTCGGTCTGGAGCATGGTCCAGGCCTCATTCTCCGATTCCCCATCGATGATCTCGAGAACAAGAAGGCAGCGCGTCAGCAGGAATTCCGCTAGTCCTTCAAGATCGCCGCGATCATCGACATAGTCTTCGAGACGCTCATCCATCCGGATGCGATTGCGCAAGATGTTGCCTTCGACGTCCGATCGACCGAATTCATCGGCCGGACGGGCCATCGCGTCGGGCGCCTGGATAAAGTCGCGAAAGAACGCCTCGACCGGCGGTTGCGGCGTGAGACGGTAGCTCTGCTGTGCGGCATCGGTGACGAGAAGCGGCGTCAGGCGTGCCGCCCAGTCGCCGCCGCGCAGCCTGTGGCGCAGGAGCGCGAACAGGATCATCAGGGTGACGGCGCGCTGTTGGCCATCAACGAGGACGTAGCGTTCGTCGCCGAATTGTCGGGCCAGCAGGACATGGCCGATGAAATAGCGTTGATCACGATGCTCGTAGGCTTGGATGATATCGTTCAGCAAGCGCAGCGCAAGATCGTCCGACCAAGCATAGGCACGCTGATACCAGGGCAGATGGAATGTGTATGCGCCCGCGTACAGCTCTTCAACCGTAAGGAACGCGACCGACAGGCCTTCTTTTGGAGGTCCAAGGACCGGGATATCATCCGGCATCCGTACTTTCCGATACTAACTCATTTGGCTGCCTGCAGCGCACGATCGATTGCAAAGACTGCTTAGAAAAAGAAGGCGGACGCCCGTTGTTGCGCAGCTCGAACGTGTTCCGAAGCACATTGGACAGACCTACAACCGCACGTGTGTGTGGTTCGGCTTGTTTCATGCTGCGAACGGCACGGTTTCAGATCACCAAATAGGCCCGCAGGAGCCGACGGTATAGCCTCGCTGACGATATTTCACCTTCGTGACAACTCACTGTAATATGTCAAAAAACATAATGCCGTGCGTTGAGAAAAGCCCTTTGAGGTAGTGTTTCGCGCTGCATTCGCGAGATTTCACCTTCGTGACTATAACCAGCTCTGTAATAGTCTAGATGCATTTTTACATCAATAGTCTATTCGGCGAACACAGCCTCAGGTTGAGGCTTCAGCAGAGGGCCTGCAATAGTTGGATGGCGACGAAGATCGCGACGGCAAGCGCTGGAGCATGTGGAGCAAGCGATCGAAGCCCGGTTCCTGTGCGGCCTCGAAACGAAATTCCAGGCGATCATTCTGGCTGAATGTCGGGCGGCAGTCGCGCGCTCCATTTGTCGGAGTATACTGCGAGCGGCATAAAACATAGGATCGTTGCGCGTTGCCCACCAAGACGGCCACCAAACCAAGATCGCGACGCAAGGCTGCTGCGGCGGCGATTGCACTACCACCTTCGATCGCCGGGTGGTTCGCAGCGCGCGGCTGGTCGCCGAGGCCACACCAGGTGGCGCTGCTCGAAAAGGCGCGGACCGATCGCGACACGCTACTTATCGCGCCCACCGGAGCGGGCAAGACGCTCGCCGGTTTCCTCCCGACGCTCATCGATTTACTGTCCGACGAGTGGCGTGCGCAGGATGGTCATCGCCAGGAACTGCACACGCTCTACATCTCACCGCTGAAGGCGCTCGCCGTCGACATCGCCCGCAACCTCACCGGACCCGTCGATGAAATGGGCCTCGACATTACGATCGAAACACGCAGCGCCGACACGTCGACCGCGAAGCGCGCGCGCCAGCGCACCAAGCCACCGAACATCCTTCTGACAACGCCCGAGCAGATCGCCTTGCTGTTGGCGCACGAAGACGCACCGCGCCTGTTCTCAACCCTGAAGACGGTGGTTCTCGATGAGCTGCACGCGTTGGTCGCTTCGAAGCGCGGCGATTTGCTGGCACTGAACGTCGCGCGGTTGCGCAAGCTGGCGCCGGGCGTGCGGGTCACGGGCCTTTCCGCGACGGTGGCGCGGCCGAGCGAACTGCGCGCCTATCTTGTGCGCCAGGAAGCGCCGACGAGCCATCTCGTCCTTGCCGACCTCGTCGAGACCGGTGGCGGTGTCCAACCGGATATCACCATCCTCGAGGGGGATGACCCGCTGCCCTGGTCCGGGCACACCGCGCGCTATGCCGTTGGCGCGATGTACCAGGCCATCAAGGCACACCGCCTGTCGTTGCTGTTTGTCAACACGCGCAGCCAGGCGGAGATGCTGTTCCACGAGCTGTGGCGCATCAACGAAGACACATTGCCGATCGCGCTGCATCACGGTTCGCTCGATGCCGGCCAGCGCCGCCGCGTCGAAGCAGCCATGGCGGCGGGCAAGCTCAAGGCGGTCGTCGCCACCTCGACGCTGGACCTCGGCATCGACTGGGGCGATATCGACTTGGTCATCAACGTCGGTGCGCCGAAGGGGGCGAGCCGGCTCTTGCAGCGCATCGGGCGCGCCAATCACCGTCTCGACGAGCCATCGAAAGCGTTGCTGGTCCCGTCCAACCGGTTTGAGGTGCTCGAATGCCGCGCGGCATTGGATGCGGCACGGGCCGGCAGCCAGGACGCGGTCCTCAATCGGACCGGCACGCTCGATGTGCTGGCCCAACACGTGATGGCGACGGCGTGCGGCGGGCCGTTCCGGGCCGAGGCATTATTCGACGAAGTGCGTACCGCCGCGCCCTATAGCACGCTCGAGCGCGACACCTTCGAGCGCGTCATCGACTTCGTGGCGACCGGCGGCTATGCGCTGCGGGCCTACGAGCGACACGCACGGCTGCGGCAGATGGACGATGGCGCCTGGCGCCTTGCCCATCCCCGCCTGGCGCAGCAGCACCGGCTCAATTCCGGCACGATCGTCGAGGCGCCGAAGATCAAGATCCGACTGGTGCGCGCGCGCGGCAAGTCCGGTATCAGCCGCAAGCAGGCGTTCCGTGGCGGCAAGGTCCTCGGCGAACTGGACGAATACTTCGTCGGAGAGCTGAAATTCGGCGACACGTTCGTGTTTTCCGGCCAGGTCCTGCGTTTCGAGGGCATGTTCGAGACCGAGGCCTACGTCACCCGCACGACCGATGCCAATCCCGCGATTCCGAGCTATCCGGGCGGCAAGTTTCCGCTCTCGACGCATCTCGCGCTGCGGGTCCGCGCGTTGCTCGAGGATCGCGACAGCTGGCGTGATCTGCCGCAGCCGGTATACGACTGGCTGCAACTGCAGGATGACAAGTCGCTGTTGCCGGCAAGCGACGGCGTACTGGTCGAGACCTTTCCGCGGCGCGACAAATTCTATCTGGTCGCCTACCCCTTCGAAGGCCGCCTCGCACACCAGACCCTCGGCATGCTGCTGACACGCCGCCTGCAGCGTGCAAGAGCTCTGCCGCTTGGCTTTGTCGCCAACGACTATGGCATCGCGATCTGGTGTGGGCACGACATCGGCACCGGCCTGAGCAACGGTGTTCTCGATCTCGCGGATCTGTTCGAAGAGGACATGCTCGGTGACGATCTCGACGCCTGGCTGAGCGAATCGAGCCTCATGAAGCGGACATTCCGCGCCTGCGCCGTCATTTCCGGTTTAATCGAACGGCGCCATCCCGGCAAGGAAAAGAGCGGCCGGCAGATGACGGCGTCCTCGGATCTCATTTACGACGTCCTGCGGCAACACGACCCGGGGCACATCTTACTGCAGGCAGCGTGGGCGGATACGGCGTCCGGGCTGCTCGACATTCGTCGGCTGGGTGACTTTTTGAAACGGATCCGGGGGCGAATCAGGCATGCTAGTCTGGAGCGCGTTTCACCGCTGGCCGTGCCGCTCCTGCTGGAGATCGGCGCCGAGCGTGTGCACGGCAATACGGCCGACGAATTGATGCGCCATGCTGCGGATTTGCTGGACGAGATTTAATGCTTGAGCTGAAGCCTGAGCGATTTGATCTGCGCGACTACAACGACCAGCGCGTGAGCGTCAGCGGCCGCTCGATGATCGCCGACCGCTGCGGTGCGCTCTATTGGCCCAGCGAGGATGCGCTGATCATCGCCGACATGCATTTGGAGAAGGGCTCACATTTCGCCCGTAAAGGCCAGATGCTGCCGCCCTACGATACGCGCGCGACGCTGCTCGCCCTCGCCGAGGCGATCGACAAATACGAAGCGGAAAACATCATTGCGCTCGGCGACAGTTTTCACGACCGCGACGGCCCGTCGCGCATGCAACCCGAAGATCGCGAAATTCTCGCCATCCTGCAGGACGACTGCGACTGGTACTGGGTCACCGGCAACCACGATCCCGTGCTGCCACCGACGATCGGCGGCCATATCGTCAACGAACTGGTGATCGGCGGGCTGACCCTGCGCCACGAGCCGGCGGATGGCCCGGTCACCCATGAGATCGCGGGCCACATGCATCCGGCGGCGAAAATATCGCTCTACGGCCACACGCTGCGCCGGCCGTGCTTCATCGGCAACGGCCGGCGCATGGTGCTGCCCGCATTCGGCGCCTACACCGGCGGCCTCAACGTGCTCGATCCGGCGTTCGAACCGGTCTTCGGCCGCGACGGTTTCAACGTGTGCATGATGGGCCACGAAGGTCTGTACCCGGTGGCGACGCGGCTGCTGCGCGACGATTGAGGCAGGCGAATGTGCCGCCGGTAGCGCCACCTTGCCGAAAATGCTAGATCGCAGCGCTTGGTCGTTGTCACGGGACATATATCATGGCGCCGCCGATCCTCGCGCTCACCGACATCCATCTCACCTTCGGCGGCACACCGCTGTTCGAGGGCAGCGCGCTGCAGGTGCTGCCCGGCGACCGCATCGGCCTCGTCGGGCGTAACGGCTCGGGCAAGTCGACGCTGCTCAAGATCGCCGCCGGCATGGTCGAGCCCGACGCCGGCGACATCTTCCGGCAGCCTGGCGCCAAGATCGCCTACCTGCGCCAGGAGCCGGACCTCACCGCCTACGACACGGTGCTCGACTACGCCGAGGATGCCTTCCCGGAAGGCGAGGACCCGTACCGGGCGCGGCTTTTGCTCAACGAACTGGGGCTCAATGGAGATGAAAAACCGGGTGAGATTTCCGGTGGCCAGGCGCGCCGTGCGGCGCTCGCGGCGACGCTGGCGCCGTCGCCCGATGTGCTCCTCCTCGATGAACCGACCAATCATCTTGACCTGCCTGCGATCGAGTGGCTCGAAGAAGAACTGGCCAATAGCCGCGCGGCGCTCGTTCTGATCAGCCACGACCGCGCTTTTCTGCGCAAGCTCACCGCAAAGACCGTCTGGATCGATCGCGGCCACACGCGCGAACTCGACAAAGGGTTTGGCGCCTTCGAAGACTGGCGCGACACGGTCTTTGAGCAGGAGCAACTGGAGCGCCACAAACTCGACCGCAAGATCGCCCGCGAAATGGCCTGGATGCACGACGGCGGTGTCACGGCCCGGCGCAAGCGCAACATGCGCCGCGTCGCGGAACTCGGCGAATTGCGCCGCCAGCGTCGCGAAGCGCGCGCCGTGCAGGGCACCGTCAAGATGGAGGTCACGCAGGCGGGCGCGTCCGGCAAGCTCGTCATCGAGGCGAAGGCAATCACCAAAGGCTACGACGGCCACATGCTGATCGAGGACTTCTCGATCCGCATCGCGCGCGGCGACCGCGTCGCGCTGGCCGGGCCCAACGGTTCCGGCAAGACGACGATGTTGAAAATGCTGACCGGTGATCTGAAGCCGGACAGCGGCAGCGTGCGCCAGGGTGCCAATCTCGAGATCATCACGCTCGAGCAGAACCGCGAGTCGCTCGACCCGAACACGACGGTCAGCGATACCTTGACCGGCGGGCGCGGCGACAGCGTCGTCGTCAACGGCGCCGCCCGCCATGTCGCGAGCTACCTCAAGGATTTTCTCTTTGCCCCGGAGCAGATGCGCTCGCCGGTCAGCGCGCTCTCCGGCGGGGAGCAGGCGCGCCTGATGCTGGCGCGTGCGCTGGCCAAGCCGTCCAACGTCCTGGTGCTCGACGAGCCGACCAACGATCTCGACCTCGAGACACTCGATCTGCTGCAGGAACTGGTGGCGGACTACCCCGGCACCGTCCTTCTCGTCAGCCACGATCGTGATTTTCTCGACCGCACCGCGACCAGCCTGGTCACTCAGGATGCGCATGGGCGCTGGCAGGAATACGCCGGCGGCTACACCGATATGCTGGCGCAGCGCGGACCGCTTTCGGTTGCCGGGCCCGCTCGGCCGCAGGCGGCGTCATCGCCACGGGAGCGCGCGCCAGCGTCGTCCGCGACCGCCCAACCGACCGCGCGCAAGGCCAAGCTCTCGTTCAAGGACAAGCACGAGCTTGAGAAGCTGCCAACGACGATCGAACAGCTCACGGCTGAGATCGCGACGCTGTCAAAACACCTGGAAGACCCCGACCTCTTCACGCGCGACCCGGACGGGTTTCACGCCAGCTCCAAGCGGATCGGCGAGCTCGAAACCGAAAAAGCCAGCGCCGAGGAGCGATGGCTCGAGCTCGAGATGATGCGCGAGGAACTGGAAGGATAAGAACCCTTACTTCAGTTCGTCCTTGATCGCCGGGCACTTCTTGGCGATGAACTCGTTGATGTCTTCGACCAGGGTCGATTGCAGCACGCCGAACGTGTTGTCGGTCGCCGTCGCGGTCCACATCGCGCCCTTGATCAGCGTCGGCGCTTCGATCTTGCCCCAGTTGAGCGCCGCCTTCTTGGCCTTGCCGCCCTCGAATTTCACCTTCGGCGCGAACGAGAATTTGATCGTCGCCGGCTCTTTCTCACGCTCGACGACGCACGAAACAGTATGCTTTTCGAGCTTCAACTCGAACTTTGGCGCATCCATTGCCTGGATCATCTGTTCACGCGGCAGCGTGATATCCGTCGTACACTTGACTTTGCCCCAGGGCCACGAAACGCGCGCCTTCTTGACCATCTTGTCGAGTTGCGCCTTGCGCCAGGATTTGACGACATTGCAGCGCACGTCGTCGCCCGGCTTTTTGAGCAGGAACGCCGAGCAGATCTTGATCTTGCATCCCTTGCGGGCGGCCTTCTCGGCGACTTCCTCCGGCGTTAGCTTGAGGGGCGCGACCTTGGCATCGGCGGCGACGACGGGCCCGGCAAGCGATACGGCCAGCGCCGTTGCGCCGGTCAGACCAAGCAGCGGGATGCGTGAAATCATCGATGGAGGCTCCTGTTAAGTGTCGAGGATGAGATAACGGCCGCGTCAATCACACAACATTGTGACGCGATTGAAACGCGTCGTGGCCGTCGGCCGGAACCGTTACCGGCTGAGCACAAGCCCGATCCCCGACAGCATCAGGATCGTCAGAATGATGCGGTCAAAGCGCCGATCGTCGACCCGTCGGTAGACCCATTCGCCGCAGTACGCACCCAAGACCGTTGTCGGCGCAACGATAAGCGCGCCTTTCAGGAACGCCCATCCGATCAGGCCCGATACGGCCGATGCAACCAGCATCATGAACAGGATCGCCAGGATGAAAACCTGATAGAGCGCACGCTTTTCCTCGCGCGACCAGCTCTGCACGGTGCCCCACATGATAACTGGCGGACCAGGCACGCCGAAGAGGCCGCCCATGAAGCCGCCGGCAAGACCCATAATCAGTTCAATTGGTCGATAGCGGTGCTTCAGCCGCCACGCAGACGACACAACCAACTGGAAACTACAAAAAACAATCAGCGTCACGCCAATCCCGGTCTTGAACGCGCTGACGGGCACATGTGGCAGCAGCCACACACCGATCGGGACGCCGATCAGCCCGGCCAGGGTCATCGGGCCAAGATGATGCCAGGAAAGCGCATGGCGCACCGTTCCAAGTGTCTGGGCCTGGCTGATGACGGCGCTGAGTGCAGCAAGCTGCGCCGCAACAATCGGGTGCAGGGCCAGCAGCCAGAACGGCATGCCGACGAGACCGGTACCGAAGCCGCTGAGGCCGCTGACGAATCCGCCAACGAATGCGCCGGCAAACACCAGCAGCCAGGACAATTCCAACAAATCACTCCGATCAACGGACAAGTCTACTGACGGCGATGCTCGCACGCGGCAACGACTTGATTGCGCAGCGCAAAGCACCATATGACGAGAACGCCATTAGACACCGGTGTCTTAATCTGTAGAGCCAGTGTCAGGCAAAAAAGAACGTGCGGAGCGGGCCTGGATCGGTCGCGACGCTACATGACAATTGGTCGCTTGGCTCAAGGACTGATCAGACAATGGCTCGTGTAACACGGCTTTCCAGCCCCATGCTACTTGGTTTCGAAGAAATCGAGAACCTCATCCAACGGGTTGGTCAGAAATCGTCCGGTGACGGTTACCCACCCTATAACATCGAGCGATTGGCAAGTTCCGGCGACGATCCGGAGCGTCTGCGCATTACCCTCGCCGTTGCGGGTTTCACCGAAGCGGACTTGGACGTGACCGTCGAGGATCGCAAGCTTCTGATTCGCGGCAAGCAAACCGACGACAGCGAGCGCGAGTACATCTATCGCGGAATTGCCGCGCGACAGTTCCAGCGCTCCTTCGTTTTGGCCGATGGGATCGAAGTGCGTGCGGCCGATCTCAAAAACGGCATGCTGGCGATCGATCTTGTGCGACTGGTGCCCGACCGCATGGTGCGCCGTATCGAAATTGGCAAGAAGGCCCCTCCGGGTTGAATTTTTCTCGCCAAATTCGACGAATCACCTGACCATCAAACCAGAGTTGAGCTTGATTGCGGCTTTGCGGAGTAAGCGCTGCCTCTGCCGCTGTTTCATTAGTGACAAAACTGTTTTGGTAACGCGTGATTTGATTGGCGTCTGCGGCCATCGCGGGCCTACATCCTCTGATCGGCCCGATCCGAACCTCCGACCGGAAGGAAAGCGGCATGTCGACGGACTATAATGACCGTATTGAAAATGTTGTGACTGGCTCACCCAGTGAGCCAATCATGAGTGACGAAGAATTTGCGGATCTTGGCTCTGGCGAATGGGCTTACATCAAGACGTTGACATCGGAAGAGGCGCAGGAAGCCTTTCCCACGGTCGACGATCTGCCCGATGGCATCGATTTGTTTGCCTTGCTTGCCGCCGACGGCACACCGCTCGTGCTGACCGATGACGAAGGCACCGCGATCAGCCATGCCATCGGCGATGATCTCGAACTCGCCCAGTTGCATTGAACCAAATGAGTGAGTTTCGACCCTGTCGGCGGGTTGAAACTCAGCCGCGATAGTGGGAAAACTGTCCGCGCGGGCGAAAACGCTCCAGATAGGCGGGCACAATCGCCGATATCGACTGGGTGTCGTTGACGCCCAGTGCTTCGACCGTGCGGCCTTCTTCAATGGCTTCCGCACTCAGCACGTTGTCGCGCTGCAGCATGCGCACTTGATCGACCGTCATCGGTCTGATGGCGTTCGGCAGCGGCCAGGTCAGAGCGGCCATCACCTTCGACATCCAAAACGGCATGCTGATATAGCCCCGGCTGCGGCCTGACCACTCCTGGGTCCGATCCAGCAGCTGCCGGAACGAATAGGTTTCGGGGCCACCGATCTCATAGACGGTGCCCGGCGCGCCGGCGCCGTCGCAACCGTTCCGGATGGCCTCCGCCAGATCGCCGACGAAGATCGGTTGGAACCGGGTCTTGCCGCCGCCGATCAAAGGCAGGATCGGCGACATCGCTGCCATCCCGGCAAAGCGGTTGAAAAAAGCATCCTCCGGTCCGAACACGATCGATGGGCGCAGGATAATCGCCCTATCATAGGCGTCGCGCACCGCCTGCTCGCCAAGTGCCTTGCTGCGCGCATACTCGGCGCTCGACTTCGGATCGGCACCGAGTGCGGAAACATGCACCAATCGGCCGACACCGGCGTCAGCGGTGGCGCGGGCAACGGCGGCTGCACCTTTGACGTGCAGGGAATCGAACGTCTGGCGTCCGGTCGGGGCCAGCACGGCGACGAGATTGACGACGGCATCGGCACCTTCGACGGCGGCGCGGACCGAATCCGGATAGCGCAGATTGGCCTGCACGGCGTGGATCTGGCCGACATTGCCCATCGGCTGCAAGTGGCCGGCAAGATCGGGGCGCCGCACGGCCGCGCGCACGCGCCATCCTTGCCGTGCCAATGCCCGCACCGTGTGCCGTCCGACGAACCCCGAGCCGCCGAAAACGGTGACGAGCTTGCCGTGTCCTGATCGATTTGCCGCCATTGCGTAATCTTTTTTCTGCTTGTCGACCTTCGGCTGGGCGTGGGCACTGTTCTGGCGCGCGCCGCCACGTCGATCATCGTGAATCGAAGAAATGATTGCTCCGACCAGCCATACATCGCCGACGCCCACCTTGTGAAGGGATGGCCCGGCCGAAATGACCAGAAAGGCATGATTGACATTGACGCAAGACGCCCCTAACTAACGCGCTCTGTTGTCGTACGGGCGAGCCTGTGCGGTATGGGCCCAGGTGGCGGAATTGGTAGACGCACTAGCTTCAGGTGCTAGCGGGTGTATGCCCGTGGAGGTTCGAGTCCTCTCCTGGGCACCATTCTTCTCACGATCTTGAACTTGCTTGTTTGGTGTGAGCGAACAGCTGCGCTTTGATCGGCGGGGTTGACGCGTATCAACCGTGCGTGCGATCTCGGCGGTATGCGGTTCATACTAGGTTGTCCGGGCGGTTCTCGAGCCTGCCGGCGACGCTTCTCACGGAATGGCCGTAT
>JBPCVZ010000520.1:0-8864 GCA_051010015.1 Hyphomicrobiaceae bacterium | reverse complement strand
AACACGAAGACGCCATCGCACGGGATATCCTCGATTGCTTCGCTGTTGCGGTCCTTTATCCGAACGGCCTCGACGGCATCCTGACCCAGGATTTCGGTCACCTCGGTCGACCAACGGCAGTTGACGTTTGCGAGATTCACGATGCGGTCAATGTAGCTTTGGCGAGCACGAAAGTGCGCCCCGCGTGCGAGAAGGGACACCTTTGCCGCGTCTTGCGACAGATGCAGTGCTTCCTCCAGTGCCGCGTCGCCGCTGCCAACGACGACGACGTGCTTGTCCTTGTAGAGCGCCCCGTCACACCACGCGCACTGCGAGACGCCGCGACCGACCAGGCGCCCGGCACCGGGCACATCGAGCATGCGCAGCCGCGCACCGGTTGCGACAATGACCTGCTTCGCGCGGATGGTGCCATCGCTCGTCGCAATCGCGAAGCCCGTGCCATCCGGCTCGAGCGCCGACGCGTCGGCGAAATACGCCTCGGCTCCAAGTTCACCATTGGCGGCTGACAGGGCGACGGCAAGTCCGATCCCGGACTGCGGCTCGGCACCGGCCGGATAACCCTGCAATTCGCCGACGTTGCACACGAGGCCGCCGATCGGATCGGTGCCGAGAACGTGGCCGACGCTGCAGCCGCCCAACAATGCATGATGGACGGCTGTGAGCCCGGCAATGCCGCCACCAACAACGACGATGTCAAACGGTCCCGTCATATTCGAACACGGGCGTGATCGCCCGCCCTTTCCAAAGCTGTTTTATCGCATGTCTATCATTGTGTCCCCGGCACGCGAAGGCTGCACGCGCCAAGCGCCGGCGACGAGTTGTGGCACACGTAGGCGTCGGCTACGATGATGGCCAGGACGAGCCCGGCGAATGCGCTGCTGCGCTCGCGTCCGGCATACGTCGCAGCATCTCTCCCTGAACGTTGGAAAAACCGCCCATGTCCCGCAACGTTGCCGAACTTGTCGTCGATGCTTTGATCGAGAACGGTATCGAACAACTCTATTGCCTGCCCGGCGTTCAAAACGACGACTTTTTTGACGCGCTGTATGATCGACAGGATGTGCTGCCGCCTATTCATACACGGCATGAGCAGGGGGCGGCGTACATGGCGCTGGGGGCCGCGCTTGCGACAGGCAAGCCGCAGGCGTTTTGCGTCGTTCCAGGCCCCGGCTTTCTGAACAGCTGCGCAGCGCTTGCGACGGCGTATGCCCTCAACGCACCGGTGTTCGCCCTCATTGGACAAATCCCGTCGGCGGCGGTCGGCAAGGGGTTCGGATTGCTGCATGAGATCCCCGATCAGTTCGGCGTATTGAGGGGTCTGACCAAGCACGCCGTGACAATCGCCAATGGCGATGAGGCACCGGGCCTCGTTCGCGAAGCTTTCCTGGCGTTGCGGTCCGGTCGGCCGCGTCCGGTCGGGCTCGAGGTTCCGGCAAATGTTTGGCGCATGCCGGTGAACGCCGGCGCGGATGCGTTGTCCGTTGCAGCGCCGCCGCCTCCAGCGGTTGACACGAACAAGATCGAGGAGGCCGGCAGACTGCTTTCTACTGCCAAACGCCCCATGATCGTGGTCGGCAGTGGAGCGCAGGACCACAGCAGCGACGTTACGCGTCTGGCTGAAATGCTATCAGCGCCTGTTTTGTCTTTTCGAACCGGACATGGAGTCATGTCGAGTGATCATGATTTGGCCGCGCGCGGGCCCGTCGGGCACGACCTGTGGCGCACGTGCGATGCCGTAGTCGGCATCGGTACGCGGCTGCAAACCCAGACGATGCAGTGGGGTGTCGATGATGACCTGAGCATCATTCACATTGACATAGACGACGCCGAACTCGGCCGCATCCATGAACCGACGGTTGCCGTTCATGCCGATGTTCACGAAGCTCTTCCCGCCTTGATCGCAGCTGTCGAAGGCAATGAAACGCACCGCCAGGAATGGCGCGCCGTTGTGCGTGACACCAAGGCGCGCTTTGAAAAGATCTACCGCGAAAGGCTTGCGCCGCAACTCGACTGGTTGACGGCGATCCGCGAGGCGTTACCCGAGGAGGGCATCTTCGTCGACGAACTGACCCAGGTTGGCTACGTCTCACGCTTTGCGTTGCCGGTCTACCGGCCGCGAACCTTTCTGTCGACCGGATATCAGGGCACGCTTGGGTGGGGTTTCGCAGCCGCCCTCGGCGCCGCGCATGCCCGCCGCGACGTACCGGTGGTCTCCATATCCGGAGACGGCGGCGCGCTCTACGCGATTGGTGAGTTGGCGACTGCGGTTCGACACGGCATTCCACTGACGCTGGTCATCTTCAACGACAACGCGTTTGGCAACGTGCGGCGCTTTCAGATCGAGAACTACAACAACCGTGCCATCGCTTCCGACCTTGCCAGTCCGGACTTCGTCAAGCTTGCCGAGAGCTTTGGCGTCGAGGGCATGCGCGTGCAGACACCTGACCAACTACGACATCATCTGGCGCATGCCATCGAAACGAGCACTCCAACGGTGATCGAAGTGCCGGTGGGTGAATTCCCGTCACCCTGGGACTTTGTCCTGATGCCCAAGGTTCGAGGTCAATGAGTGCAATTGGATCAGTTCACAATCCGCGCCGGTAGCGAGTGAAAACCGCGGATGAAGTTCGAGTAGATGCGTTGCGGTGGTCCGGCAACTTCGATCCGCAGATCGCGTGCGAGAATTTCCTCCCAGAGAATCCTGAGTTGCTGCTCGGCAATGCGATCACCGACACAGCGGTGAATGCCGGCCCCGAATGACAGGTGGCGACGGGCATTTGGGCGGTCGACTCTAAAGGCATAGGGATCAGCGAAAGTCACATCGTCGACATTTGCGGAGATGTACCACAATACCACCTTGTCGCCTTTGCTAATGTGCTGCCCGTCGAGTTCCGTGTCGCACGTCGCGGTGCGGCGCATGTGAATGACGGGGCTTTGCCAACGGATGACTTCCTGGACCAGATTGGGAACGAGTGACCGATCTTGACGGACCTTCGCCAGTTCCGCGGGATTGTCATGCGTTGCCAGGAGACCGCCGCTCATCGAATTGCGCGTCGTGTCGTTACCGCCAACGATCAAAAGGAACAATGTGCCGATGAACTCGGCGCGATCCATGTCCTTCGTCGCAGCGTTGTTGGCCAGCATGCTGATCAGGTCGAATCCGCCTTTGCCGCCGGAGCGCTCATGCCAGAACGTCGCAAACGCGTCGGCCATCTCGGACAGCACCGCGTAACGTTCCTCTTCGGTCTTCACCAGTGGATTGGGCGCACTGAGATTGGCGATCGAGACATCCGACCAGTACATCAGTTCATGGCGGCGCTGCTGGGGGTAGTTGAACATCGTGGCCAGCATCGTCGCTGTCAGTTCTTTTGAGACACGCTCGACCCAGTCGAATACCTCGCCGCGCGGCAGAGCTTCCAGCACCGCTATGGTGCGCTCGCGGATCGGGTCTTCGTATTCGATCAACCTGCTGCGGTTGCCGATCGGTGCCACCGCGCGCCGCCGCCCTGTGTGCTCCGGCGGGTCCATCGACACGAAGCTCGGGCGATCCAAGCCCTTGGCGATATCATTGACCTGGATCCCACCGTATTCGGCCCGGTTTGAAAACGCCGTGTGATTGAGTTCGACCATTTGAATCAAGTCGTACGTCGATACCGACCAGTAGGGGCCGTATTGGCTGTACGGACAATAGTGGACAGGGGCCTCCTGGCGAAGGCGCTCGAAATACGGGCGCCAGGTGTCGCGTTCGAAGAGTTCCGGATCTGCGACATTGAGCGTATCAAGGGCACCGATCTGGTTCATGCGAGGTGCTTTCCAATCTTGTTAAGGCGTGGCCTTGGCGGCGAGTAGCATACCGGAAACGTCTCGATCCAAACGGAGGTAGATGACCTGTGCGATCAGTTTGTCATACCTGTCTCCTGCTGAGAATGGAATGATGTGATGGCGGCCAAACGATGATTGCCTGCGCCGCCTTCTGATAGCTTTTCGGGCTCGGTGAACCGGACTCCATGGCGGTGTCGTCACGTCGCGAAGTTGATCCGGTGCATGATTGAGGACCGCACGTCCGGTGAAGCACGGTAACGCCCGCGACGCGGTGACATATTCGGGTTAGGATAGCTGCCAACGTCATGAAGCTGGACCGCTTCTGGTCGAAAGCCAACCGAACCGGGCAACCGAAACACCCTTGGTTCTGCTCTGCACTTGAGCCCATGAAGTTGAGATGGATGGACTTCCGGGTTCCGAAATAATGTTGATCCGGAAACTTAGGGCGAGCTCGCCGTGTGGCTTCTCATTACTTGCACGCTGGTCACGACGCTCTATGCGACCACGATCACCATCGCCAACGTGTCGTTACCACAAATCCAGGGGGCGCTGTCCGCCAGTCCCGATCAAGTTGCGTGGGTGGTTACTTCCAACCTGATCGCGACGGCGTTGACCATTCCCCTGGCCGGCTGGATCTCAAGCCAATTTGGCCGTCGCCGTGCAATCATTTGGGGGGTCACCGGCTTTGGCGTGGCGACGCTGATGTGCGGTCTTTCTACCTCGCTCAGCGAGTTGATATTCTGGCGCGTCCTACAGTCGTGTTTCGGCTCACCACTGACACCGATTGCGCAGTCGATCGTCATTGATGAGTTTACCGGTGAAAAGCGTGGCAAGGCGCTCTCGATCTATTCGATGGGTGTCGGTATTCCACCCACGATCGCACCGTTGCTCGGTGGCTATGTCAGCGAGGAGATTTCATGGCGTTGGGTCTTCTTCATCCTGCTGCCACTGGCGCTCGTCGCGCTGATCGGCGCCATGACCGCCATCAGGAAGGATCCGCCGCGGGACGAACGCGTGCCGCTTGACTGGATCGGTTTTCTGAGCCTGTCGATTGCTGTTGCCTGCGTTCAGCTGATGCTCGATCGCGGAGAGCGCGAAGGCTGGTTCGAGTCGACGGAGATCGTCATTGAGTGCTCGCTTGCCGTACTGTGTGGTTGGATCTTCCTTACTCACAGCGTGACCAGCGATCGTCCTTTCCTCGATCCTCGACTATTGCTTGAGCGCAACTTTGCCTTGGGCTTTGGCATTGCGGGGATATTCGGCATGCTGTTCGTGACACCGATGGTCCTTGTCCCTGCCATGCTGCAGCAGCTGCGGGATGTTCCGGAGTTCACGGTCGGCATGCTGATTGCGGCGCGCGGCGCCGGCACGGCGATCTCGATGTTGATGATGATCGTGTTCGCCAACAGTTGGAACCCGCGGCTGTTATTTCTGATCGGTTTCGGTTTGCACACCTATGCGGCGCTGATCATGTCGGACTTCGAGAGGGGTGTGTCGCTCGCTGATGTTTCGTGGGCGATGGCAATCCAGGGCTTTGGCGTCGGATGGCTTTGGGTGCCGATGTCGCTCGTGATCTTCTCCAACCTTGATCCACGTCGCTCGCCAGAAGGCGCGGCACTGTTTCATTTCGTGCGCAGCATCGCGTCAAGCTACTTCATTTCGGCAAGCATTGTCGTCGTATTCCGCACGCAGAAAGTGAGCTACGCCGAGATCGTACAATGGATCAATCCGTTCAACAGCCGGCTGAGCTTTGACAGTGTCATGGGGCGATGGAGCACGGACAGCACGGCCGGTTTGGCCGGTATCGCGGGGGAGGTGACACAGCAGGCCACGACGATCGGTTACATCAACGCGTTCCACCTGTATCTTTGGACTTCGCTGCTGGTTTATCCCCTGATCGCGTTGGTCGCTTGGCCGCCTGCTGGCTTTCAACCCAGGAAATAGAGCGTGTCTCACCGTGCGCTGTGATCGACGATTGAGATCAGCATATTTACAACGTTTGGAAACTAATCATTTACTAAAAGAAACCATAATTTGTACGGCAGGCGGCCGGTGCCTAGTTTTGGTTCATTGGTTAAGGCCCACGGTGCTGCATGACGGGGATATCACCAGTAGCACCGGGGCCGCTTGCCCACCGGGGGCGGGACTATTGATCCGGTAGGTCCGGCCGAACAGCCGCCTTGGTCACCTTAGAGCCGTGCGTCGAAGATCCCGGTTGCCGGATTGTCTTCCAGGATGCCGTCCGGAGCGACGGGATTAAGGTGCTCGACTTCCGCTGAGGAAAGCTCCGGCAGTCGGATTGCCAGCTCAAGAAACCGGTCGACTTCCGCTTTGGCCAGTATCCCATCAGTCAGAGTGCGGAATTTGTTGATGTAGTCGTCACGCCGATACGGCGATGCACCGGCTGGATGGGCATCGGCAACGGCGATCTCGTCCTCCAGCACCGTGCCATCCGTCATCGAGATCACGACGCGTCCGCCAAACGCCTTCTTGTTCGGATCACGATCGTGGTAGCGGCGCGTCCACTCGGGATCCTCGACCGTCGAGATCTTGTGCCAGAGCCGCACCGTGTCCGGTCGTCGGGCGCGTTTCGCCGTGTAGGAATCGACATGGTGCCAGCGGCCGTCCTGCAGCGCGACGGCCAAAACATACATGATCGAGTGATCGAGCGTTTCACGGCTCGCGCCCGGGTCCATCTTCTGAGGATCACCGGCACCGGTGCCGATCACGAAGTGCGTGTGATGGGACGTGTGCAGGACAATCGCTTCGACCGCGTCGAAATCCTCGATGCGCTGGCCCATCCTGAAGGCCAGGTCGATCAGGGCCTGGGACTGGTATTCCGCCGAGTGAGCCTTGGTATAGGTCTCCAGTATGGCGCGCTTGGGCTCGCCGGGGCCTGGCAGAGCCACCTGGTATGACGCGTTGAATGGGTCTCGGCCTTGATCTCGTGCGGTGCGGCCATCGAGGATGTGTGCGAGAACGCTGTCCTCACCCTCGTAAATCGGGCTCGGTGCCCCTTCACCGCGCATCGCACGATCAACC
Organism: Hyphomicrobiaceae bacterium; assembly: GCA_051010015.1. Classification (GTDB taxonomy): domain Bacteria; phylum Pseudomonadota; class Alphaproteobacteria; order Rhizobiales; family Hyphomicrobiaceae; genus CAJQQK01. The sequence goes on along the minus strand of JBPCVZ010000520.1, from coordinate 2,000 downwards.
GCCTCGATGGCCGTCTTGCCGGCGTAGGCCGGTGCAAATGCCTTCCATGAGGAAATCTCACCCTTGCGGGATTGGCGTGATGTGATCGTGCAATGTAGCGCCTGCTGGATTGCCTGATAGGTGATGGCCGGATCGAGTTCGAGCAACGTACCAAGCCCCGTTGCTGCGGACGGTCCGAGGTGGGCGATGTGGTCAATCTTGTGTTCGTGCAGGCAGATGCTTTTGACCAAGGCGACGTGGACCTCGTAGGCGGTCGCTGCGGCGCGAATGATATCGCGACCGCTTCGTTTGCACTGTTGGGCGACGGCGAGGATGGGTGGGATGTTGTCGCCGGGATGGGAGTAGTCGGCGGCCAGGAATGTGTCGTGGAAGTCGAGTTCTCGGACAGCGGTGCCGTTGGCCCAAGCGGCCCATTCGGCGCAGACGGGGGTGTTGGGTGACAGGCCGAAAAGGGTGGCACCACCTGCGCGAGGATGTGCCGTTGCCATCGCGCGCGCGGATTTGATTGCCCCGCGATTGAGCGATGCAATCGCCACCGCCGCATTGTCGATCAGGCGATTGACGATCATGTCAGCGACTTCGGTCTCGACGTTGACCGGGTCGGCGGCCAATTCCGCCAGCTTCCAGGCCAACTGGTCGTTCCGAGCCAGCTTGCGACTTGACGGGACGGCGTGAACGGTGTGGTTGATCATTGCTTGGGAACCGTTTGTCGGAGATGTCTGATCGGGTCGAGCGTTTAGCAATCTGCAATCCGGCGGTACCAGTTTGCGATCAGTTCTGCGCTTACGCGCCACCTGGCCGAGACCATCATGCAGTGGGGTGCGTCGTCCAGGCAATGGTATTCGGCGCCGAAAAAGTGCGCTGTTGCCAAATCCTGCCCTTCGGGATGGAGGTCCCCTCTGTCACGCCCTGCAGATATGCACAGCGCGGGCATTGTGAACCGGGACCGATCGATGTGAATGGCGAGCGCATATCGATCGTTCAGAAGGCATGGGCTTTCCGGGCACAATCTTTCAACGAACGGTTGGATGTCTGCAAGCTCTTCTCCCTCGAGGAACTTGTGCCGGCAGATGTCAGCACCAGGCGGTGCTACTGGCTGGCCGGTCGGCATCAGCGGCAAGGGATGTAGGCCCTCGAGCTGTCCCGGCGGTGATGGCGCCAAAAGGCCGAGGCCGTGAAATCGAGCCTTCTCGCCGGCGGCGGCGGTGACGAGCGCGCCAGCGCTGTGGCCGACCGGAATGGCCGGTCCCGGCAGCACCGTGCAACACGCAGCAACGTCCTCTGCCATGTCGCGGACGCCCTGTTCCGAAAAGTCGCGGTCCTGTGCAAGGCCGCCATGACCACGCATGTCCATTGCCGCCGCCGGAATTCCAAGCGAATCGAAGTGCGCAAGATAATGGGCAAAGCACCAGGCGCCGTGATAGCCGCCATGAACGAGAAGGAGGATGGGAAGGTTGCTCGCAGGCTCGATGGCCTTGCCAAAGAAGACCCGTCCACGTCCGGCCGGCGCCTGCGCCAGCGTCTCAATGTAGCCAAAGTCAAATACGGATGTTGGCAAGGAAGCTCCAAGGTATTTTCCGGGTTCGCCTAGAGCCCTTCAGACTTAGATGGAGTCAATTCTGTTCGCAAACGGTGAGTCGCCCAGCAGGAGAACGGCGCAGCGCGCAGCGGTGCTGCGGGCAAGCCGTTCGACGCACTGGGCGGCCGCCGTTTGCGAACCTTGCGGGCCGGGCGGATTTGCCCCGATCTCGGCGCGTCCCGTCTCATCCGTAGCACCGCTACGCATTTCGACGGTCCACTTGATCTCGGACCAAATCCGCTCGGCAGAATGGTTCCATCTAAGTCTGAAGGGCTCTAACAGATCAGAGGCAAGCCCCTGACGCCGCTCACCTGCCTGGATGAGTCCAGAAATGCCACCTTGCCAATCGCAACAAACACCGGCTCCGGTCGCTGAGAGATGGCAGCCCGCAGATAAGTTGGATCGCGTGGCAGACCAAGGA
>JBPCVZ010000519.1:0-10364 GCA_051010015.1 Hyphomicrobiaceae bacterium | reverse complement strand
ATTTATGGCCGATCGAACGATCGCACGACAGCGCAATAAGGTCACGGCCAGCCGCCTGCATGAGGCGCTCAACGAATGGTGCGAGGAGACGGGTTGCGAGCCGATCACCATCACGCGCATGGGCTGCGAGTTGAAGCGGTTGGGGATCAAGAAGGACCGAACGGGGACGAGGGGTGCAACCGTTTATCACGGCATCGGCTTGAAGGACGACGAACCGTGCATGAACGATCAATCCATTCACATCACGACGACACCGTCGCGCGCGTTCTGGAACTGAAAGGGGACGCGGTCGCTTGTCTCGATCGCGAGGAGTTCGCATGTTGCCCGCCATCACCATCCCCGATAGATGCACCCTCGTCGTGGAGCACTGCGCTGTCGCGGCAAGCGTCTTCCCGTTCACGCCTGACGATGTCATGACGGCCGTCGCCGGCTTCAGCGTGCTGAATGTTGTTGGTCTGGCGCTGATCTTGTTCATCAACGCTATCGACCCGCCCGGTCGGGATCGGAATCTACCGAAATCTAAGCGGGTCTAAGGTCGGCCGTTCGTCGACGCCATCGACGGGCGGCTTTGTAGTGTGTCGAGCCCGCTGCATCAAAATTGCATCAAAATCTGATTTTCTGGGAATGCTAAATCTTAGTTAAGTATTGGTCGGAGCGAGAGGATTTGAACCTCCGACCCCCAGTCCCCCAGACTGGTGCGCTAACCAGACTGCGCCACGCTCCGACACGGCGACCACAAAACTTGTGATCGCTTGATTCGCCAAGCCGCACGCGTTGGGGGAATGCAGCCCGGTGTCCGAGTTGGGATATGTGCCCGGTCACGAGCGACGGGTCAACCGGCTTTTTATGGTGAGCACGACGCTGCCGGCCGGTTGGCGTGACTTGATGCGCACACATCGTCACCGATATTGATCCGTCTTCACCGGAAAGCTGTTTAGTGCTTCCATCAGTTTGGTGATCAAAATAATCTGACGTCGGTGGTGGAACTTACGTAGGAACGGTGAACGAGGGAAGGCGTCATGCATCGCCATTGCAGGGTATTCCGCTGGTCGACTTCGCTGCGTAGCGCCATCTGCAGCGCGGTCGTGGTGCTTGTGTCAGTTCTTGGCGGACCGTCAAATGAGGCGCACGCCCAGTATCGCTCCGGGGACTTCGTCGACGGCAAGCCTGTGTTTGGCCGCACGCGCCCAACGGCTGAGTTCATGTCATCGCGCGGACGTCGCATCATCAAGCGACGGCGCAGGAACTATCGGGGGCGCCGTCGGAGCCGGCAACGGCCTGTGCAGGCTGCACTGCGCGTGCCGTCAGATGCGCGCGCCGGGCGGCCTGTTGGATCGCCGCCGCCTTTGCCGATACCGAATGCGCAACGAACCTTGCCAGATGTGCAGCGTGCCCGGCTGCGCAAAATGCAACGCGCCGCCAATCGTCACAAAGTAATGCAGATCGTCGTTTCGCTCGGGCGCCAGCGGATGACGGTTTATCAAGATAGGAAGACGGTCGCACGCTCGAGCATTTCGAGCGGTAAGGTCGGCCATCGGACGCCGAAAGGCGTGTTCAGCATCATCCAAAAGCGGCGCTATCATCGCTCGAACATCTACAGCGGCGCACCGATGCCCTTCATGCAGCGCATTACATGGTCCGGGATCGCCCTGCACGAAGGGCGCCTGCCAGGTTATGCGGCATCGCATGGCTGCGTCCGCCTTCCGCGCCAATTTGCGCGAAAACTGTTCAAGACGACGAAAATGCGCACGCATGTCGTGATCGCGCGCGACAATCCGATTCCGCGCGCGTTCTCGCACCCCAACCTGCCCGGCGTATCGGACCTCAAAAACGTGCAACTGGCCAAGTTGATCACGCCATCGAACTGGTTTCGCGAATGGATACGCCGGCGGCTCGAGCGCACCCGCACGCGCAAGCGGCAGCTGCCCGTGCATCTTATCAGCAGTGCCGGCGGAGGAGTGCCGGCGCGTGAAATGCGGCCGACACCCTATGATAAGGACGTGTTTAACTTGGCCGCGATGCTGCATTTCGATCAAAGCGAAATGATTGCGCATCGGCATCGCGTGACACGCACCCGCAGCACGGAGCCGCTGAGGGTTCTGGTGACGCGGCGCACGCAACGCGACCGCATCAGAGATGTCCAGCGTCGACTTGCCGTGCTTGGTTATGATGTCGGTGAATTGGATGGCCGGCTCGGCCGGCAGACGATTGCGCTCATTAAGAGTTTTCAGCGGGACAACAGGCTGCGGCCCACTGGAGTTCCCGATTCCGTTACGCGCGATCTTCTCGATACGCGCGCTGAGTTGCCTCGACCGTCGGCGGCGTTGGTATACGTGCGTCAGGGTGGACGGCAGATCTATGCCGGGCCGATTGAAATAGCTCAGCCTGACGAGCCGATCGGCACGCACCTCTATACATTGCTCGATCTCGATACCGAAGCTGACCTTCCGGGCGCCTGGACAGCGATGACGCTGCAGGCGAAAGGTCGGCTGCCAGCGTGGTCGAAACGCTTGTGGCAGCAGCGGGTGGCAGAGATCGAATCCGTTAGCGCCGATGCGGCGATCGGTCGGATCGTCTTTCCCGTGCATGTTCGCGCGGCGATAGAAGACCGCCTGACGCCGGGCTCATCGCTGATTATTGCGGACCGCGGCAGCGAGCGTGAAACGGGGCTCGCGACAGATTTTGTTGTGCTCACCGACTAAGGTTACGCCAGCTACGGGGTGATCGCGGCAACAACGTCCCTTGCATCCGAAAGCAACGCATCAATGGTTTCGCGCGTCGTGTCCCAGGCGCACATCAGGCGGCAGCCGGTCGGTGGGACGAACGTGTAGAATTTCCAGCCCTTGTCACGCAAACCCTGCTGCAGCTTGGCGGGCAGATGCACGAACACGCCATTGGCCTCGACCGGATGCATCAGGTCGACTCCTTTGAGCTCTTGCAGACCTTCACCGAGACGTTTTGCCATGGCGTTGGCGTGTCGCGCATTCTTCAGCCAAACATCATCGTTCAACAGTGCGCGCCATGGCCCGGTGACAAACCGCATCTTGGAGTTGAGCTGGCCGGCCTGCTTGCGCCGCCAACCAAAGTCCTCGGCCAGGTTCCGTTTGAAGAACACGACGCATTCGCCCACGGCGAGGCCATTCTTGACGCCGCCGAACGAGAGTACATCGACACCGCGCCGCCAGCTCATCTCCGCCGGCGTGGTGTCAAGGGACGCCACGGCGTTGGCAAAGCGCGCACCGTCCATATGAAAGTGGAGGTTATGGCGACGTGCCAGATTGCCGAACACGGCCAATTCATCAAGGCTGTAGACGGTGCCAAGCTCGGTCGACTGGGTCAGTGTCAGTGCGTTGACTTTGACGTGGTGGACGCCCTCGAACTGCGAGGCGCGCTCTTCGACAGTTTCTGGTGTCAGCTTGGCGGCTGGCGTGTCGACGGTCAGTTGCGATGCACCGCCGCCGAATAGGCCAAGCGCATTAGCCTCGTCCCATTGCAGGTGCGAGAAGCTGTGCGCGATCACCGCGTTGTACGGTCGGCAGACCTGGGCGAGCGACAGGGCGTTGGCACTGGTACCGTTGAAAACAAAGAACACAGAGCAGTCGGTTTCGAACAAGTCGGCAACGGCTTTCTCGGCGGCAAGTGTCGCTGGATCATCGCCGTAGCCGATCACGTGGCCGGTTGCGTTTTCCTCGACGAGGGCGGCGAGGGCCTCGGGACACATCCCCGCGTTGTTGTCCGACAGAAACTGCTGACGCATCTTGACCATTCTTGTGATTGACTGTTCGGTTGGCGGTTCGCCCTAATCGACCGTAGGCCGCAGGGCGGCTCAGGTACCCCAAGGGCGCCCGCGCCAGCCGCCGAACAGGCCTTCGCTACCGCTCGAAATGGAGACAATCTGTTCGAGTGGATAGGCCTCGGCCTCTTCCGGCGGTCGCGCGACGAACAACTCGGCATGCATGAGACCGTCAGCTTCCTTGCCCTCGGTCTCGATGCCGCGTGTCTCGAGCGCCAGCAGCGCCTGGGTCCATTCACCCGCCGAATGATAGCGTCGCTGAACGAATGTGACGCCCTCGAGTTTTTCAACCAGCAAACCGCGGTCTATGAGAAATTCGCGCACGGCATCCACCGACTCTGTGCGCAAAACGAAGAGCGCGAGCCAAGGCGGGCTCGCGCCAATAGCATCAAACAGCTTCTCGAAGGTTGTTGTGCCGGCATAAGAGGCGCAACCGGTTGAAATCAAGCAATTGGTTCCGGCAATGGCTTGCTGGTCGGACGGTGATAAATCGGTGTTTTCAAGATCGCCGGCAATCGCGTGATCCAGCAGGTCGACGCTTGCGGCATAGGCGGTGGTGGTTTCCGACAAATCCAGGCCGACGTAGTCAACGTCAATTCTGGATGGCCACGAGGCGAAGTAGTTTCGATCGAGCGCCATGACGCGTTCCGGCGCGAGGTCGCCCGCGTCCAGGTCGCGATAGCGATGCGCCAGGCGGTTCATGTCGATCGGGTAGCGTAAAAGCGCTGCGTTGATGCCAAACCCGCAGCCAAGGTCAAGAACTTTCGGCCTTTCCGCGCGCGCCTCGGCGGCGGCTTGGATGATGTTGCGGAACACGGTGCGCGCCAATTCCGGGATGCGGTAGTCGAGGCCGTGTAGGACGCGAAAATAGGCGCGCGGATCAGGTTCGGCGTAGACCTGCTCATACTCCTCGCGGACATCGTGGGCTCGATCGCTCAGAGGGTCATCGTTGTCAGATGTCATTGTGTGGAAATTTCCACTCCGTGATTGGGGGTAACTTAGCCAAGGTCAGCGTCGGTGGGGCACCATTGTCCGTTCGAAGCGCCTGGGGCGATGTTCGCGTGGCTGTGTGCCGAAGAATGTTGCAAGTGCGAAACAATATCCCAGTCGGACGGTTTTGACCAATCCGCAACGCCAGGGCTACTCACAAGACCTGCAACCAGAAGATCAGGGGCTGACCGTTTGTGATCGGAAAGACGACGTTTTTCCAGACGCTGGTTGGCCGCAACTGGCCGCGTTCAATTGGTCAACCGAAAGTACGGCGATAGAGGGCAATCGACGCCGGTAGAATGATCAGCTGCCCGATAACCGAGGCGGCCAGGCAGACCGCGGCGAGGCGCCCAAACAGACGTAACGACGGCAGGTCCGAGAGCATGGTCACGCCCAGGCCGAGCGCGAGTACGATCGTCGTGAGTACGACGGCTGGACCAATGTGACTCGCGGTCGCCACCAACGCGGCGTAGTGGCCGGATTTGCGACTACCATCTTCCGGTTTAAGCCCGAGACGCTGTTCTTCCAGGTTGAATCTATTCAGGAAATGGATGGTGGAATCGATTGCCAAGGCAAAAGCGACTGTGATTGCGATGATTGATGCAAACTGAAGGCCATCAGCAAAAAGTGAGAGCAGCGCGCCTGTTGCAAAAATCGGGAACAGTGACGGCAGGACGCTGGAGAGGCCCGAAACGACCGAGCGCAAGGCAATGCCAAGGAAAATGAAAATCACGAACATGTCGCCGATCAGCCCCCAATTGAGTTCATGGATCAGCTTGGCGGAATTGCGCGCGGCAATCGCCGGCAGGCCAGTGACCGATACCTGATAGTTGGGATGAGCCGCACGCACAGCGGCCAGGGCATCGTCAATTCTTTCGACAACCGGGAGGATCTCGCTGGCATCGACGTCGGGCAGGCGACCGGTGACGAGAACCGCCTTGCCATCCTTGGCAAGAAACCGATAGCGCAGGTGCTGCGGTAGAACCTCGGCATATTTCCTTATAGTTTCGATATTGTCGTTACCTGCCGCGCGCAGCCAGCGGCGCAAGCTTTCAAGCGACCAGACATTACCAAGACCGGCGCGCTCTTCGAGTACGTTGTGTGCCGCGGCGATGACGTCGAGTGTTGCAGAATCATAGATCGACCGATCGTCCTGCCATTCGATCATAATATGCACGGGATTGGCGCCGGTGAGCTTTTTGTCGATGCTGTCGTTGGCGGAGAGGGCTTGTTCCTTGTCGGGTACCTGATCGGCAAGACGGTATTGCGGCTCGAGGCGTACGTAGGAGTAACCGGTCAGCGCCACGGCGAGGACGCCGGCGAGAAAATACGGCAGTGGCCGACGTGCAACATGGCTGATGATGCCGACCGTGACCCGGTGCAAGAGGCCGACGGGGCTGTCAGTGTCGCTTTGAGGCTCCTCGGCGTCCTTGCGAATCAGGAATATGGCCAGCGTCGGCACGACGGTTGCGACGGCAATGTAGGAAATGACAACGGCAAGGATGGCGGCGATCCCGAAGGTGCGGATCATTGCCGACTCGGCAAACGAAAACGACAGCAGTGCGATAATTGCGTTCATCGCCGTTAGCAGGCAACCGGGGGCGACATCGATTATTGCGCTTCGGGCTGCCTGAATGCGCGTGCTGCCGGCAAGAATGCTGCGCCGGATGGCAAAGACAAGGTGCATCGAATCGGAAAAGCCGGACACCAGGATCAGCGGCGTGAGTACATTGATGAACAAATTAAGGCGGAAATCGAGACCGCCTACGACGCCTAGCGTCCACAGAATCGCAATGGCGGGGCCGAGCAGTGCGATCATCGTGAGGGACAGGCGTCCAAAGAACAGGTAGGCCGCAAGGCCGCCAAGTATGAATCCCAAACCATTATAGATGATGCGATCACGCTCGACGGCGTTGCGGATTTCGAGCTGCATGACCGGGGCACCGGTCAGCTCGATGCTAAGCCCGCTGCCTTTCAGTATTGTCTCGGCCGTCGTGCGGATTTCGCCGATCACGGCAGCGCTGCCGCTCTCGCGGATAGCCTCGCGATCAAGCGCGATCACGATCAGGGATAATTGGCCGTCGTCAGAAAGGAATTTGCCTCGGACGATCTCGTTAGCCCGAAGGTTCTTGACGATTCGGTCGAATGCCGCGTCACCTTGCGGTAGCGGATCCGGCACGATCGGTGGTGGATACCCCGAGGCATTGGGTTTGTCGCGTGCCGAAAGCATCGACACGATGCCATCAATGCCGGTCGTCAGCTGCAGTTCGACGGCGAGATCGGAAAATGCCGCCAGGCCCTTTCGTGTCAGCAGATTGGCGCCTTCGACGACGGCGAGGACATCGTATTCACTCGATGGGAAGCGCTTGTCGATGGCTTCGTACTGGCGGAATTCGGCGGTGTCCGTGCGAAACAGCTCAGACAGCGAATCGTCTACCTGCAGTCGGGCGACGCCGAGGCTGGCCAGCGCTGACAGCGCAAGGATAACCACCAGCGACAGCACTGGCGACCAGAGTGCCACCAATCCCAGTCTTTCCAGGCCGAAGGTCAGCCTGAAAGATCGCGTGATCTCGCTGTCCCGATCGTCCCTTTCGCCGGGCCGTGCATCCATCATGTGGCGATCTTTTGCAATTGCGTTGTCTTTCCGCGGACGTTACCCGCGGTCGGCAACAATCGCAATGCGGCGCGAGCCCCTCTCTTGCCGCCGGACCTCGACGCTTGCTGCTGGATCGCCTATATGACGACCACAAACGTCATGACGACCACAAACGTTGCCCGCCCCTGACGACGCAGCCGAGCCCCATACGACGACTGAGACCATGGCAGACAAAATCCTGGACGCGCGCAATCTGAACTGCCCGCTGCCGATACTCAAAACGAAGCGGGCGTTGGACGGGGTTGAAATTGGCGGCACGCTGGAAGTGCTTGCAACCGACCCTGGTTCGCCGGACGACTTCGTCGCATTCGCCGATTCGACGGGTCACACCCTCCTCGAGCAATCGAGCGACGCAGCCGGTGTGTACCGCTTCTTGCTGCGACGGGAAGCGTGACGGAAGCCGTGCACGTGGGCCCGGAAACCAAACATGACGTTGCCGCATTGACGGCCTAAGGCTCGGTCGTGCGATAAGCCCGGTAAACGATCCCGCTGCCGCGTTCAACGCTGAGGAACTTCATGACGGACAAACTGTCGAAATCACCTGCCGGCCGACTTGGTCGCCGGCTCTCGAGCGCAACGACCATCGTCGCCTTGGCGTTGATGGTCTGGGCAGGCACCGGCTTCACCGCGGCGGCCAAGGTGATGCAGGCGCCCGGCAGCCGTGTGAGCCTGGACCTGCCGGAAAATTTCAAAGCGTCGCCCCTGTTTGCCGGGTTCATGGAGATCATTTCGTCGGCGGCCGTGCTCACACTGGAAATGCCACCCGAAGCCTATGACAAAGTGGTCGCCGGCTTCACAGCCGAAGCGCTCGCCAAGAAGGGTATTGCGAAGGTCGAAGTCGGCACGCTCAAACGCGATGACTCGTACCTGTTCGTCACCGGTGAGCAGGACCATCCCCGGGCGGTGTTTGCAAAGTTCATCCTGGTCATTCGTGACCCGAGAAATACCGCAGTGATCACGTTCAACGTGCCGAAAGGTTCACTCACCAATGGCAGCATCAAGCGCGAGAACGTGATCAAGGCGCTGACAACCGCTAAGCTCGAGGCCAAGGCCGCGCCGAGCAAGGACCTGTTCAAGCTCGGCTATCTTGGTTCGTTCGAACTTTCCGGCAAAGTCACCGGGACATCGCGGCTTTATACCTTGAAGGATGACAAGGGACCGAAGGCGACGCGCAACCTCATTGTGATTGCGCCTTCGCTGAACCGCTTGCCGATTCGCGATCTTCAGGAGTTTTCGCAGTACGCCCTGAAAAGTCTCAAGAATACCAAGGATCTAGCGATACGGAACGCCAAGGATTTCCGCATTGACGATATGAAGGGACACCAGATCACGGCCGTGGCCAAGCGTGGCAAGGGCGATACGCCGTTCGTGATCCGGCAGTTGGTTCTATTGCCATCGAAAGGTGGCTACTTCCGCCTGTTGAGCGTGACCAGGATGGCGGACGAAGAACGCCTAGCACCCGAGATCGAGAAAATCTTTGCAAGCTTCAAGGCGACAGACAGCGAAGCGGCTCAATAGGAATAGTCGGCCGGGCGGCGGCGGCCACGCCGCATGGTGGTTTATTGCCGTCGGTGCGAGCGCATTGCTGCTTGGTGCCGCGCAAGCAGCAACGCGCGTGAAGCCGCGGTCGGATCATCGCTGGCAACTGGTGGTCCTTGAGGGCCTGCCGGTGGCGATTGCGACGCGCTGCGCCGACTGCCCGGCGGATCTCGAATTGCGTTGCCTGGGACGCGCCCGCGGACTGATGCAGCTGACCATCGCCGCAGCGGCGGTGGCTAACGGCCGAGCCGGCGCGAGCAAGCAGATCCGGCTGTCACTTGGCGGGCACAGCGAGCGTCGGCGTGCGTTGACGCATCGACGGCCGCGCGGCTACACGCCGGTGATGCACCTGGCGGTGGACGATGCGCTGCTCGATCGTTTGTCGTCTGAAACGGTGCTCAAGATCAGTTTCTATGGCCAGCGCAGCCATGTTGGTTTGCGCGGTGCAACGCGACCGGTGGCGCGCGTGCGGGCGGCGTGTCTTGCCGGTGTCAAACCCATCCCGAAACGGCATTGTACGTGGTCGGTAGTTGTCGCATGCATGGGGCAACGCGAAGCTGCCATGACCAGCGCCACGGCGCTCAAGGGGGCCTTGGTCAAAGCGCGTCCGGATGGGTTCTGCGTGATTGTCACGAGTACGGATCTTGCCGCGGCGCGGGCCCGGGCGGCGTATCATGGCGGTTATGTCGAGCGCAGCTGCCTGCCGTGATGTCGCGCCGAGCGGATGCCTGGCGCGGTATCCATGCTGCGATACCGAGGCTTGACATAGCGCCTGGCACCCGACACAAACGGCGGTCCAGCCGGTCGTTCGCCGCGGCGCCGGTCTGTTTGCCAACGCATCGGTGCGGGCGGTTAGCTCAGCGGTAGAGCACACGCTTCACACGCGTGGGGTCACTGGTTCAATCCCAGTACCGCCCACCATGATTACCGCCGTTCGAGATGCGTTGATTGTTCTATCTGTTGATCAATTCTCATCTCGTTTTTCATGCACTTTTTGTCCAAGTTCGTTCGCTCTTCTATGAGCTTGTTTGAAGAAAACGATTGTTGAATTGACTTGGCGACGCGGTTTCATGAATGGAAGATTAAGTATTCATTAAATTTCACTGCTGCGTCGCCTCCCACCGTTACATGCGTGCATCTCGGCAACGCTGTCGCGCAGTTGTCAGCTGATTTTGCGTGCGTGTCTCAAACTAATGCAAAAACAATACCTTATGGTGCATGGTGTGAACCTCTTCAAGCACTTCCGACATCGATATCGGTGGTTGCTGCCGTGGTCTGCCGCCGCCTCAATCGTGGCCGGCGTGGGGCGGAACTGTGTCGGTATTGTTACGCTTCATCGCGGATTTTTTTTGAGCGCCGTTCGCTGATCGATTGTCGTGCAGACCT
>JBPCVZ010000518.1:0-4689 GCA_051010015.1 Hyphomicrobiaceae bacterium | reverse complement strand
CAGACGGGCCGACCTTGGCCAAGGTGAAAGCCCGTGGCGAGGTACTGTGCGGTGTACACCAGGGGCGTTATGGGTTTGCCATTGCAGATAGTCAGGGCAAGTGGAAAGGGCTCGATGTCGATTTTTGCAGGGCAGTTGCGGCCGCGGTTCTTGGTGACTCGGAAAAAGTAAAATACCTGCCGATGAGCAGCGTGCAGCGTTTTCCCGCCTTGCAGTCCGGCGAAATCGATATGTTGTCGCGCACGACAACTGTGACGTTGACACGCGACTCGTCACTCGGCCTGAACTTCGGGCCGACAACTTTCTATACCGGTACCGGCTTTATGGTGCGCAAATCAACCGGTGTCACAAAAGTAGACGGCTTGGGCGGAGCGACCGTGTGCGTCGTGCCCGGATCGACCACGGAAAAGAACATCGCCGCTCTATTCAAATCAAAGGGTCTCAAATACACGCCTGTTGTCATCGAGAACCAGAAATCGATGGTTGGCGCGTACTTTTCCGGCTGCTGTGATGTGATGGCGATGGATCAGGCCGGGCTTCCGGGGCACCAGCAGTTTGATGCCAAGAAACCGGAAGATCACCTGATTCTAAACGGCGTCTTCTCGAAGGAACCGCTCGCAGTCGGCGTTCGCCAGGGCGATGATCAATGGTACGACATCATCAAGTGGGTAACTTACGCCACGTTCAATGCCGAAGAAATGGGCCTCACCCAAAAGAACGTCGACGAGATGCGGGCATCATCCAAGGACCCGAACATCAAGCGCATGATCGGTAAGGGCTCCAAAATCGGTGCCAAGCTCGGACTGGATAGCGACTGGGCTTACCGAATCGTCAAGCAGGTTGGCAGCTACAAGGAAATCTACGACCGCAACTTCGGCAAGGGGTCTCCGCTCAATTTGCCGCGCGGCGTCAACAAACTGTGGACCGAGGGTGGTTTGATCTACGGCTATCCAATTAAATAGCAAGCCGGACAACTTCTCTGCGGCTCGGCGCACAATGCGTCGGGCCGCAAACCTACGCCGACCGCGAACGATACCTGGATTCCCGTGGGGATTACCCGAATGGCCGACCAGACCGCGTCAGGGCGCGAATTCGAGAAGCCGAAGCTGAGCCTGAGTGGAATACTGTATTCTCAAGCCGTGCGTGGCATCGCCTATCAGGCACTTCTCGGCCTCATCGTAATCTTGTGTGGATACTATCTCTACGCCAATGTCACTGAGAACTTATCCCGGCAAGGTATCGCGACGGGATTTCTGTTTCTCTCAGAGGAATCCGGTTTTGACATTGGGCAATCAGTCGTCCCCTTCGACTCGGAAGATACCTATGGCCGTGCGCTTTGGGTTGGCATTCTCAATACGCTGACCGTGGCCGCATGTGGTATCGTGCTTGCCACGTTCCTGGGCGTTGCGATGGGTATCGCGCGCGTATCGAACAACTGGTTCGCAGCCAAGTTCTCTTCCGGCTATGTCGAAGTCGTGCGCAATGTCCCGGTGGTTTTGCACGTGATCTTCTGGGCTGCGTTTCTGCGCAACCTGCCCGGCCCCAAGCAATCGTGGACACCATTTGAGGGACTTTACCTCAACAACCGCGGGCTCATTTTCGCAACCCCGGTCTCGAACCCGGTCTACACGTGGGTTGGGGGCGCCGTTGTCGTTGCCGTAATTGCCGCTTTTCTTTTCGCCCGCTGGGCGCGATTGAAGCGCGAGAAAACCGGCAGATTCGTTCCAACATTGTGGCCGGTGCTCGGTATCCTGTTCGGGCTGCCGCTGATCACGTGGCTTGTGGGCGGGGCACCGCTGACCTGGGATATGCCCGTCTTTCGCGGGTTCAATTTCAGTGGTGGCGCCTCGCTGACGCCTGAGTTCGTCGGCCTGTTGATCGGGATCACGGTCTATACCGCCGCTTTCATTGCCGAGATTGTCCGCGCCGGTATTCAGTCCGTCGCGTCTGGGCAAATCGAGGCTGCCCGCTCGCTCGGCCTCAAGCCTGGCTGGATAATGCGCTACGTAACGCTGCCGCAGGCGCTGCGCGTAATCGTGCCGCCGACGACCAGTCAATATCTCAGCCTGACCAAGAACTCCTCGCTCGGCGTCCTGATCGGTTATCCGGACCTGGTGAACGTCGGCAACACCACACTCAACCAGACCGGGCAGGCGGTTGAGGCGATAGCAATCATGATGATGGTCTATCTCATTATCAGCCTCACGATCTCGACGATTATGAATATCTATAATCGTTCCATTGTCCTGACGGAGCGCTGACGTCATGACAGAAGCCTCAATGACAACAGGCGCAACGGTCCGCAATGCCAGCGACGAACCGCCACCGATTGAAAAAATTCCACTGTTGCGCTGGCTGCGCCGCAATTTTTTTGGCTCGCTGTCCTCTACTTTGACCACCGTCGTGTTTATTGCGATCCTTGCCTACGTGCTCCCGGGCTTCATTCAATGGAGCATCATCGATGCCGTTTGGGGCAAGGCCAGCCACGAGGAATGCCGCGCCGCAACCGGTGCCTGCTGGGCGGCTGTCGTCGAGAAGCATCGGCCCATGTTGTTCGGTGTCTATCCTTACGACGAGCATTGGCGTTTGGTGCTGGCACTCGCGATATACCTCGGCGCGGTTCTCATCACTGTGCAACGCCGGTTCTGGAAGCCGATGCTGCTGTTGCCGCTCTGGGTATTCTCTTTTGCTGCAATAGGCGTTCTGCTTTGGGGCGGCGTTTTTGGATTGACTTATGTGGATTCGAGCCAATGGGGCGGCCTGCCTCTGACAATGGTGCTGTTCACCGGAACGGTTGTGATGGGCCTGCCGATTGCCGTGCTTCTCGCGCTTGGCCGGCAATCTACGTTACCGCTGGTCAAGGCTGTGTCAGTGACCTTGATCGAGAGCCTGCGTGGTGTGCCGCTGATTACAATACTGTTCGTCGCGGTCAACGTATTCCCGCTGTTCTTGCCCTCGGGCCTGGAGATCAACAAGTTGCTGCGCGTCATGGTCGGCATGGCGATTTTCTTTGCCTGCTATCAGGCCGAGGTTATCCGTGGTGGGTTGCAGGCGGTCGCCAAGGGCCAGAAAGAGGCAGCCGAGTCTCTTGGCCTCACCTACTGGCAGACAACGAGCCGGGTGATTTTGCCCCAGGCACTTCGCATCTGTCTGCCCGGCATGGTCAATCACATTATCGCGGCGCTCAAGAACACGTCCTTCGTCCTCATCATCGGCCTGTTCGATATTCTGACGGCAACGACAGCGGTGATGGAGGACCCGCTTTGGCGGCGGTTCTTCGTCGAGGCCTACCTGTTCGTCGCTTTGATTTACTTCGTCATGTGTTTCGCATTGTCGAAATACAGCCAGCGTCTGGAGGGGTGGCTCAACGAGGGTCGCCGCTACTAGATCTATCTTTGCAAGGGTTGGGAACACATGCAGGATGTAACGAGCGAAAGCCAGCAGACCGATGCCGATGGCGCCGGCCCGCCGGTTATCCAACTGATCGGTGTTTCGAAGTGGTATGGCGGCTTTCAGGCACTGCGCGGCATCAATCTTGAAATCGCCAAGGGTGAGCGTGTCGTTGTGTGCGGCCCTTCCGGTTCCGGCAAATCAACGATGATTCGTTGCATCAACCGGCTTGAAGCACACCAGCGCGGACAGATTATAGTCGATGGCGTGGAGTTGACCGACAATCTCAAGAACATTGAAGCGGTTCGCCGTGACGTTGGCATGGTATTCCAATCCTTCAACCTGTTCCCGCACATGCGCGTCATCGACAATCTGACACTGGCGCCGATGCTGGTGCGCAGCATGACCAAAGAGAAAGCCGAAGAGATGGCGATCAGCTATCTGGAGCGCGTCCAGATAGCCGATCAAGCCTACAAATATCCAGGCCAGCTCTCAGGCGGTCAGCAGCAGCGTGTTGCCATTGCACGGTCTCTTTGCATGCAACCTCGCATTATGCTGTTCGATGAACCGACGTCAGCACTTGACCCGGAGATGATCAAGGAGGTCCTGGATGTGATGGTGGAACTGGCGAGTGAAGGTATGACGATGGTCGTGGTTTCCCACGAGATGGGTTTTGCCAAGACGGTTGCTGACAAGATGGTTTTCATGGATCAGGCTGAGATCGTCGAGATCGCGCCGCCGTCGGAATTCTTCGATTCCCCCAAGAGCGATCGCACCAAACTGTTCCTGAGCCAGATATTGACGCATTAGCGCGGTGAGAGGCCCAATGTCTATTGGACCGGAAGAGACAAAGGGGCGGGAATCCAACAACCCCGATTGGTCGGTGTTTCGAGATAAATTCCCACGCCTGTCTACGCCCAAGAAGCCGTCCGCTGGAAAGGAGTTCACCAATGATCCCCAATGTTCAAGATGACTTTTTTGCGCCCAGGATGTCGCGTTTTGGTGCTTCGCCAACCACCGGCATGAGTCATCGTGCACGGGAATTGATGCATGCGGGCCTGGACGTGATCGCGTTGAGTTCGGGCGAGCCTGATTTCGAAACACCGGTGCATATCCGTGAAGCAGCGAAAACCGCGATCGATGCAGGCCATACCAAGAATACAAACATCGACGGCATGCCGGAACTGAAAGAAGCGGTGATCCGCAAGTTTCTGCGCGAGAACGCTATCTCCTTCGCCGCTGATCAGATCAGTATTGGCACCGGGGCAAAGCAGGTAATTTTCAATGCGCTGTTGGCCA
>JBPCVZ010000517.1:0-2623 GCA_051010015.1 Hyphomicrobiaceae bacterium | reverse complement strand
GGGGCCCTTCGCGTTGCAGTTGGATCACTATCGTCGGCGACAAACAGCGTCGCTCGATTCATTTGTTGTTTGGCTCGCCCTTAAAACTCTCACGCAGTGCCGCCAGCGCTTCCGGCGTGTCGATATCGCGGAAAATCGCGATGTCGTCGGCATCGACCTCGGCAAGCCACTCGGCGTTTTCGCCGATCAGGTGGCGCGCGCCCGTATCGCCCTGAACGTTGGCCATGTCGCCGAAGAAGCGTGCCGCCCACAGGATCGGATTGCCGCGCTTGCCGTTGTGCACCGGCACGCAGATTGCCCGGCCCGCCGCCGGATCGAACGCCGCGATGAGCTTGTTGATCAGCGCCGCCGAGACCAGCGGCATGTCGCCGAGCAGTACGATCACACCATCGATGTCACCGTCCAGCGATGCGGTACCGGCGGCGAGCGATGTCGACAGGCCATCTGCGAAATCGGGGTTGTGCGTATACGTAACGTCGAGCCCATCGAGGGCGTGCTGCACCTCGGCCGGCTTGTTTCCCGTCACGATCCTGACGCCTACCACATCAGACGCCAGCGCCGCCTCGACCACGTGCCGGACCATCGGTTTGCCGGCAACCGGTTCGATCAGCTTGTTATTGGCGCCCATCCGCGTCGAGCGGCCGGCGGCAAGCACCAGCGCCGCAATGCGCGGCGATGCCGCTGCCTCGATCGGCGTCGTTGTTTCGCGCGGTTGCGGTCGCGACGAGATTTCCATCAGCAGGCCGCCGGGCGCCATCGCGGCGATGTCCCGATGCGTCGTCGCCAGCCCGGCCATACAGCGTTCGAGCACCCAGTCGAGGCCGTTCAGTTTTGGCGAACTGGCGCAGCTTGGTACGCCGATGATCGTCCGGCCGTCGAGTTCACCCAGCAGCAGCAGGTTGCCCGGGTCGACCGGCATGCCGAAGTGCTGGACCGTGCCGCCGGCGGCGACAATCGCGGCCGGAATAACGTCCTCGCGGTCGGCGATGGCGGAGGCACCAAACACCAGGATCGGATCGAGCTCGTCGGCCGTCATCGCTTCGATCGCCTGCTTCACGGCGGCGGTGTCATGGGCGACCGTCGTCTGCGCGGCCAGCGTACTGCCGAGATCGGCAATGCGTTTGCCGCTGACCTCGCCGCGCTTGGTGACCAGTGACGGTTTTGTGTTGGGTGCCTGCGCGATGATCAGGCCGACGCGATGCGGCGTGAAGCCGGCCATCGAGAGCAGCGGCGCGTCCCCGCCGAGCAGATCGAGCGCCGCCTCGACGACGCTTCCGGCCAAGGCATAGGGAATGATCTTGATCGTCGCGATCATGCGCCCCTTGGCAACGCGCTCGCCGTGCTGCAGCGTTGCAACCGTCAGGCCTTCGTCAATCAGGTTGAGCGAGATCAGGTCGTCGCGATCGAATTGCACCAGCCCGTCGCACGCCGCATAGAGATTGACCCGCCCGGTCGCGGCATCGGCGATATCGACCCCCGGCCCGGCAATTGCCTGCGCAACTTGCGTCGCTGCATCATCCTCGAGCACGTCGTCCGGTGCCAGGCTCGCGACGACGACCTCGCTCAGTCCGCTTGCCGCCAGCCGGGCGATATCGTCCGGCCCGAGCCGTGTTCCTTTCTTGATCGCACCGCCGGGCAGGCGCACGGAATGGGCCAGGATCGAACCTTCGGCCGCGTCCAGTGGCTGCGGTCCGAACTTCATGCTTTTTTCGGCGTGAGCTTGCCGCGCAGCGCCGCCGTCAACTGCGCGATCACGGATACGGCGATTTCCGGCGCGCCGATCGCACCGATATCGAGACCGACCGGCGCGTTGATGCGCGCCATGTCCGAGGCCGGGATGCCGGCTGCGGTCAAACGCTCGACGCGCTTCTCGTTGGTTCGCCGGCCACCGAGCGCGCCGATGTAGAACGGCTTGGCGCCGAGCGCGACCCTGAGGGCCGGATCATCGATCTTGGGGTCATGCGTCAGCGCGATGAAGGCCGTGCGGCTATCGACGCCGATCTCGGCCAGCGCTTCGTCGGGCCAGCGCGTATCGCGTTTGACGCCGGCGAAGCGTTCCTCGCTGGCAAACGCGGTGCGCGGATCGATGACCAGCACTTCGTAGCCGAGCTGCCGCGCCATCGGGATCAGCTCCTGCGCGATGTGTACCGCACCGATGATGATCATGCGCAGCGGCGGGTTGCAGACGTTGATGAAAACGTCGTCGCCATCGATCGTCGCGATCGTGCTGCGGTCCTTGTTGAACGCATCGCTCAGCGTCAGGCTGAGCTCCAGGTCCGCGTCCATGTCGCTGGTATTGGGATGCTCGAACACTTTCTGCGCGCCCGTCGCCAGCCAGGTGACCAGCGCGAGTTGCTCGCGATCCGTGATAGCCTGCTGCAAGCGCTCGATGTCAGTGCGTTTCATGGGTGGTGTGCTTCCAAACAACGATCGGATCAGGCGGGCGGATCAGGCAGGCGGATCAGGGCGTCACGGGCTCGACGAAAACCCGGATGCGCCCGCCACAGGCGAGCCCGACTTCCCACGCGGTTTCGTCGGCGACGCCGAATTCCATCACCGTCGGCTTGCCGTTCGCAATGACATCGGCGGCTTCGAGGATCACCGCGCCCTCGACGCAGCCACC
>JBPCVZ010000516.1:0-3166 GCA_051010015.1 Hyphomicrobiaceae bacterium | reverse complement strand
GGTCGTGATCACGCCGGCCGATCTCAATGCGACCGATGCCGACGACGGCGCCGACGCGCTGACGTTCACGGCGACCAACATCCTGCACGGCCACATCGCGCTTTCAACATCACCCGCCGAACCGCTGGCACAGTTCACGCAGGCCGACATCAATGCCGGGTCGATCCTGTTCGTGCACAATGGTGCCGAGACCAACAACGCCGGGTTCGATGTCGTCGTCTCCGATGCCCAGGGCGCGACCGCCGGCCCGCTGCGCCCGGTACTGGTGCGCGTGCACGCCGGCAATGGTGCGGCGTCAGCCTGAGCGTTTGGCGCTCTCGACCAGCGGGCACAGCAGTTCGAACAGCATCGATGCGCCGATCCACGCCGTGGTGCCGGAAGGATCGAACGGCGGCGACACTTCGACGAGATCGCAGCCGGCGATATCGAGACCGCGCAGGTCGCGCACCATCGATTGCGCATCGAAGGTGGTGAAACCGCCGATTTCGGGCGTCCCCGTGCCCGGCGCGAAGGACGGGTCGATGCCATCGATGTCGAACGATACGTAGATCGGGTCATCGCCGACCAGCGCGCGCGCTTCCTGCATGACATCGCCACAGCCGCGCGCCATGAGTTCCTCGATGCGGACCATCCGGATGCCGTTGGCTTCGGCAAAGTCGATGTCCTCGTGATCGGACATCGTGCCGCGAATGCCGATCTGGATCACGCGCTTGGGATCGAGCAGGCCTTCCTCGACGGCGCGGCGAAACGGTGTGCCGTGGGTATACTTGTAGCCGCCGAAGTAGCTGTCCCAAAGGTCGCTGTGGGCGTCGAAATGGATCATGCCGCGCGGCCGGTCCCGGGCCAGCGACCGCAGCACCGGCAGCGAGATCAGGTGATCGCCGCCGGCCGTGATCGGGCGAATGCCATGCCCGACCAGCGTGTCATAGAGCGCCGTAATGCGCGCGAGCGTATCCTGGACATCGATCGGATTGGGATTGACGTCGCCGACGTCGGCGCAGTTGGCAATCGCGTACGGATTGATGTTGTGGACCGGATGGATCAGCCGGACCATCGTCGAAGCGTCGCGCAGCGCGCGTGGCCCGTGCCGCGCACCGGGGCGATTGGTCGTGCCCCCGTCATAGGGGACGCCGACGAACGCAACGTCGACCTGTTCGATCGCGTCGTCATCGGGCGCGACGTGCGGCAGGCGCATGAATGTCGGCACGCCGGCAAAGCGTGGCAGGTCGAAAGATGACACGGGCATGAACGTCGGGGGCATGGGCGTGATCCGGCTTTGCTGGGGTTGGTGCGCAGACGGTAGCGCAACGATGCGATGATGGCCAACGCGCCGTTGATCACGCCTCGGCGGCGCCAGCGCGCTCGATCAGTTTTTCGAAGCACTGCCCCTTCGGGCCAGGAAATCGGCCAACAGTTGCGAAGCAAATGCGTCGTGCGAAAAGAAGATGCCGTGCTTGCTGTTCGGGATGACGCTGAGTTCGGCGTCCGGGACGTGCTTGAGAATTTCGATGCCGATGTCGGGCGTGACGAACGGGCTGTGGTCGGGCAGCAGCATCAACAGCGGGCACTTGATGCCGGCAAGCTTCTCGGTCAGGTCCGTTGCGAGCAGCACGTCGCCCTTGCGCAGCACCGCTTCGGCGGTCGATTCGTCCTGGCGGGCGCGGAACCACGCCGTCTTGGCCTCGCTCATTGCGCCCGCGACGAAACGATGCTGCATCATCTCGCCGGACCACCACGCAACACCCTTTGCGGCGACATCCTCGCGCCAGCGCTTGACGCGCTCGATCTGGTAGCCGCGATGCGCCGTCGACAGCGTCGTCGCCGTCATCACGCGGTCGGGCCCGCGCGCGACGAGATTGAGCACCGCCGTGCCGCCGGCCGATTCACCGACGACGTGGAATTTCTCGATGCCGGCCCGATCGGCGACCGCCACGATGTCGTCCGAGAGCCCGTCCAGCGTCCACTCGGAATAGTTGACGATGCCAGCGGAATGACCGGCACCGCGCGTGCCGATCAGGATGATCCGGTAGCGGTCGGCCAGCGCGGGCAGCCAGCCCATCCACATGTCGTGGCGCGCACCGACGCCGTGCATGAACAGGATCGTCTCCGGTTCACCGTTCCAAGGCGCCGTTCGATCGATGACATCGTAGAACAACGCGCCCTCGGGCAGATCGACCTGCATGACACCGGCCTCCGTTGTGTGTGCGTTATGCCTGGATCATCGGGCAAAGCCGACGCCGTTGTTGGCTGCCAGAATGGTGCATACTTTGGAGATGTCGAACAACAACTGGTTCGTATCGTACAATTTTGCCGCCCGTTTTGTTGAGGGCCCGTTTTGTCGAGAGTTGGACACCAAGTCATTGCCTGGCTTTTCCAGCGACACACGCCGCTCAAATCCGGCACACCCGCGCCTCACTCACTCCGTCATTCCCGCGTAGGCGGGAACCCAAGCGAGCTTCCGCAATCACGATCTCTCAGTGGACCACCGACGATGCCACACATCATCAAACAACCATGTGCTGACAGGTTCGCAAGCCATCCGAACGGGACGCATTGTATCGGAGGCACACGTACGTTAGTCAATCGCCTCGTTCGCGCCATGCGAACCCGTTGGCCAGGGCAGTACCACCCGCTGGCACACGTCGTGGCGCTGGTTTGCTTAGGTTCCCGCCTTCGCGGGAATGACGGAGCGTTCGTTGCGAGGCATCAAGACCGAGTGCTTCAACCCTAGATCGTAGCGGTTATTGTTCGGAGTGTCCTTTGCGCCTGATGCTCTAGAACATCGCCGGGAAGACGCGATCCGGCGGCGCGTGACCATCGAGGAACGTCTTGATGTTGATGATCACCTTCTCGCCCATGTCGATGCGGCCTTCGACGGTGGCCGAACCCATGTGCGGCAGCGCCACCACGCGGCCCGACGCCAGCAACCGTTCGTTGACCGCCGGCTCGTGCTCGAACACGTCGAGGCCGGCACCGGCGATGGCCTCCGTCTGAATGAGGCGGGACAACTCGTTCTCGTCGATCACCTCGCCGCGGGCGGTGTTGACGATATAGGCCGTCGGCTTCAGCAGCTTGAGCCGGCGCGCCGAGAGCAGGTGATAGGTCGCAGGCGTGTGCGGGCAATTGACCGAAATGATGTCCATGCGCGCCAGCATCTGGTCGAGGC
>JBPCVZ010000515.1:0-14492 GCA_051010015.1 Hyphomicrobiaceae bacterium | reverse complement strand
CGCGGCAGATGCCATTTTCAACTTCACGGCCCGCGACCGGGCCGGCCTCGCCGACATCTGCGCCGTCGAACGCCTGCACCGCCTTCCGCCGTTCCTCGACCTCGACGCGACCAGGCCATCCGAGGCGCCTTTCCCCAAAGGAGCGCGTGGCCCATCACCAACCACGCGTCTCGTCACGGTCGCGATGATGCGTCCGGGCACCAAACTCGCGAGCTATCGACTGCTCGCCGACAGCCTTGCCGCATTAGACGGTCTGGAATGGCATCTCGACATCGTCGGCGACGGTGAGGCGCGTCAGGCGGTTGAGGCGGCGTTCGCCGGGTTGCCGGCGGAGCGGCTCTGCTTCCACGGTCGGCTCGATGACGCAGCGATACGCCAGGTCCTCGCGTCCGGCGACCTGTTCGTTTGGCCGGGGCTCGAGGAAGCCTTTGGCATGGCCTATCTCGAAGCCCAGGCCGCCGGCCTGCCCGTCGCAGCGTTGCGCACGGCTGGCGTGCCCGAAGTCGTGCGACACGCGGAAACCGGTTACCTCGCAGACGAAGCAACGCCGCAAGCCCTCGCGACGTGCATCGCACGCCTGATCAACGATCCCGATCAGCGCCGACGTCTGGGCGCGACGGCGCAGGCCGGCGTCGAGGAACACCACAGTCTGCCTGCCGCCTCAGCTGTGCTCGGCCGCGTCCTGCGCCAGTTGGTAGTCCCGGTATAGGGCGCACAACGCGTCAGCGGCGCCCGCCGCGCCGTCGAGATCGAGGGCCACCGCGTCGGGTTTGCTCGCCAGCGCACGGTCGACGGCCTCGGCCATAGCCTGCGGCGCCAGCCTTTCTTCGTCCACGACGACGACGGCGCCGCGCGCCGCCAGCTTTGCCGCTCGCAGGGGCTGTTCCATCTGACCACCCGCCGCATCGGGCACCAGTACGCCGCGACAGCCGGCAGTCAGCAGGTCCGCCACCGTATTGTAGCCGGCGCGCTGGATCGACAATCGGGCCCGTGCCATGAGCCCCGTCAGGCCCCCGCGATAGCGCTCGAGGTCCACGCCATAATCGCCCGCCAGTTCCCTCAATCGGTCAAATTGCTCATCCGGCATCCGCGGCCCGGCGAGCGCCAGCCACTTGCCTTCTGCCAGCCTTGTGTCGGGCTTGGCGGCGATCGCGGCGGCCAGCACTTCATAGCCGATCGCCCCGCCGCCGCCCGAGACGATGACGTCGAAGGTTTCGTCTCCCTCGTTTATCGACCGGCCCGGGGGCTCCGGCGCGACGATCCCGGTGTAATGTGCCCGGTCGAGAAAATCTGCGAGGGGTGGGAAACTTTCCTCGATTCGGACCAGTGCGGCGTCGCCATGCACGAGCATCCAATCATAGTAACGGTCAAACAGCGCGATGGACTTCGTTGCTTTGTCCGCCTTCTTGGGCATCTGCAGAATGTCTCTCAGAGAGGCGACGATCATCGCCCGGCGAGGCTCGGAGGATGCATGCGCCAGCAACGGTTCGAGTTCGAAATCCATCGCCCAGCGCCCCATCGGGTATGCCTCGGTCATCAGGATATCGGGTCGTTCTGCCGCGTAAATCGCGAGCAACGCGTCGCGTCGCGCAAATTTGTATGCGTCATCTGCCAGTCCGCCATCTGGTGTGAGCAGCCTCGAATAGCTGTCCGGTCCGGCGTGCAGTGGCGCCAGCTGGTGCAGCGTTGCCCCTGCCACGTCGAAGCCCGGGATCGGATCGCCGCCCAGTACCAGCGCGACATGGCAACCGCGCCCGACCAGTGCTTCGGCAATGCGGCGTGCCCGAACAACGTGGCCGATCCCTTCCAGGTACTGCACGTAGAACAGTACGCGGGGCCGACTCATTCCGCAGCCTCCGACGGTGCGCTCCCCATCGCATCCGCGCCAGCCATGTGCTGCACGTATTCCGGTGGAAACAGGGCGGCCAGTTGTGCCAGACCCTGATGCATATCGAACTTGCTGCGCACTCGCATCTCTCCGGCCGCGGCAAGGTCGGTCCGGCGTCCCGGATCACGCCCGAGCAGTTCGATCGCCTCGGCCAGCGCGCCGGCGTCTTCGGATGGTACGAGCGTGCCGGTCTCGCCATCGACAATGAGTTCCGGGATACCGGAGATCGGAGTCGAGATGCACGCCAGCCGCTGGCTTTGTGCTTCAACCAGGACGTTGGGCAGACCGTCACGATCGCCATCTGCCGTCACGCGGCAAGGCAACACGAACAGATCGGCATCGCGATAGGCTTGCAGCACCTCGGACTGCGCACGCGCGCCAAGCCATGTAATGCGCCCGTCCAGCCCCAGTCGTACCGCCTCGGCCTGCAGCGCGTCGAGCTTTCCACCACCGCCAATCAGCGTCCATGTCCAGTGCAGGTCATCCGGCAGGTCGGCTAGAGCCCTGAGCAGCACGTCGAAGCCCTTTTTTTCAACGGCGCGGCCAACGCTCAGCAATTGAATGGCCGTTGCCGGCGTTCCACCATCACGCGCCACCCGGCTGCTCGACGGCGGCGTGGGAAAGCGCGTCAGATCGAGGCCGTGGTAGATCAGGTGCACCTTCGCCGGATCATCCGCCAATCCTTGGAGGTGCTGCCAGCCGAAACGCGTACACGTTGCAACCCAGTCGGCCGCCGATAGATTCTGCTGCAACTCCCAGTCGGGCGACGTCCAGATGTCCTTGGCGTGTGCCGAACATGACCAGGGGCGACCGCTCATCAGGCTCGCGTAACCGGTGACCGCTGCCGGCGTATGGATGAAATGGGCATAGAGCCGCGCCACATCGTCGGGCAGTTCGGCGGCCATGACGCATGCCTGACCGAAACGGCGCAGCCGGCTGCGCGAGCGATCCCTTGCGAGGTCGCCGAACCAGCGACCAGCCGCCCGCCAGAACCCGCGCCGTGCGAGGACCGTCGCGACGCCTTTGAGGACACGCCACGGCTCCCGGTGCAGGTATTCCGGCAAGTAGCTGACCGATGCCTCGATTTCATCATGGATCGGGTGGGTCGCGCGATCGGTCGGGTGGCGCAGCGAGATAAAGCGCAGCGCGAAGCCGCGGCGCTCGAGGCCATGCAATTCCTGCGCGATGAACGTCTCGGACAGTCGTGGATACCCTTTCAGCACCACGGCAATGGTTTTGCGCCCTGCGATCGTCGCCGGCCCGGTCATCCCACACTTTCCATGCTACGCACCCCGGCCCGCCGCTTGATGTCTTCAATGACGCGGCCGATGCGATCGAGACCCTTGAGGTCGATCTTGTAATCGACGGTCGATGGTTTCGGGCGGGTTGGCAAGGCATTGATTGCGGCTGCCATGCGCCAGGGATCGCTGGCCTGATGCGGATCAAGCATCGTGACGAGATTATGCTCCGCCGCCCGCTGCGCGCGGATCAACTGCTCCTTGCGCGGAACGATGCGCGGCACGATCAGCGCACGCTTGTCGAACGACATCAGTTCGCAGAACGTATTGTAGCCGCCCATCGCAACCACTGCCGTTGCCCGTTGCATCAATTCTTCGAGGCGGTTATCGAAATCGAGCAGGTAGACATCTGGCAGGCGACGCGCGCGGTGACGAATCTCGCTCTTTTCGCGCAACGACATATAGGGCCCGAGTGTCATGACGAACGGCAATTTGCTCGATTTGTCATGCTCCTTGGCGGCGAGCACCTGCCCCATGAGCTCGGCGGCATCTCCGCCGCCGCCGGCGGTAATGAGAACAAACTCGGCAGGCAGGTCGCGCGCGGCGGAGTAAGTGGCCGCCGGCACCGTGCGGGCGAGAAACCCGACGTGTTCGACGCGTTCGCGCACCTCTACGGGGAGCGGCACGCCGCTCAGCGGATCGTAGAAATCCGCCGATCCGTAAATCCAGATACGATCATAGTAGTCGACCACCGAACGCAGAGCGTCGCTGCGCGCCCATTCATCGCGCACCACACTCGGTTCATCCAGCACCTCGCGCAATCCCAGGATGACTTCGCATCCCATGTCGCGCAGACGCGGCAGCGTCGGGTCCAGCTCACCACGCAACCCTCGTGGTTCCTTGTCGACGATAAACACATTCGGGCGGAAATTGATCGCGGCACTTTCGATGATGGCGCGGCGCATCGAAAGCGTCTCGCTGAGATCGATGTGGTCCGACATCGATGTATAGTCACCATTGCGCAGCTTGATCACGCTCGGAATCTTGATGAAATCCACGCGCGAGCGGAAATCGAACGCACCGGCGATCGAGGAACCGGAAATAATCAGCACCGTGAGACGCTTGTGCTGTTCGACCAGCGCATGCGCAATCGCCCGGGTGCGGCGCAAGTGGCCGAGCCCGAACGTGTCGTGCGAGTACATCAGCACCCGCGTGTGGTCATCGAACTGCTTCATTGCCCCCACTCAGGTTAGGCGCCATCGGCCCCTCAACGTTGTCGGCGCCTGTTATGCGATCACCCACCATGTTTCTTGGCGCAGCGAAAGCGGAAATGAGTCACGGTCCATCACAATCTATACACTGTGAACGGACTATTTGTACGGATCTGCGGCATCCCTGAGGCCATCGCCGAGGAAGTTGTACGCCAAGACGACCAGAATTACCGGCACCACGGGCAGCATGAGCCAGGGGTAAATGGCGACGACGTTGATGTTTTGCGCGTCGGTCAGCAAAACGCCCCAACTCGTGATCGGCGCGCGCAGCCCGAGGCCGAGGAAACTCAGGGCTGTTTCGCCTAGGATCATGGCCGGAATCGACAATGTAGCAGCCGCGATCAGGTGGCTCGTGAAGCCCGGCACCAGGTGACGCGTGATGACGCGGGCTGGACTGGCTCCCATCAGCTGGGCCGCCAGCACGTAATCCTCCTCTCGCAGCGACAAAAGTTTGGATCGCACGGCGCGCGCGAGCTTCGTCCAGTCGAGCAAGCCGAGAATGAAGGTGATAAAGAAGTAGACCGCCAGTGGGCTCCAGTTGACCGGGATGATCGCGGCAATCGCCAGCCACAATGGGATGGACGGCAGGCTCTGGAGAACTTCGATGATGCGCTGGATGACAAGGTCGACCATGCCGCCGAGATAACCGGCGAGTCCGCCGAAGAAGACGCCGAGCACGATCGAAACCGCCACGCCGATCAACCCGATCGTCATCGATATGCGCGCGCCATGGATGATGCGTGAGAGCATGTCGCGGCCCAGCCGATCCGTGCCGAGCAGGAACGCGTGGCCGTCCTTGGCCGGACACATGAGATGGAATCGGCCGTCTGTCAGCCCCCAGAAGCGATAACCGTCGCCCAGGCAGAAGAACCGCAGCGGCTGCACCTTGGCCGGATTGACCGTGTATTCACGGTGCAATGTATCCATGTTGAGGCGGTAGTCGTAGCCGAGAACGTGTGGTCCGACAAAGCGGCCGTCATGGAACAGGCGGACCGATTGCGGAGGTGCATAGATGTGGTCGAGATGTCGAGCCTGATAGTTGTAGGGTGCGAATACCTCCGCCAGCACGACCATGATGTACATGAAGGTCAGGAAAAACGCCGATGCGACAGCAACGCGGTGGCGCTTGAACTTCCACCACATCAACCGCCATTGCGAGGCGAGATAGATGCGCTCCTGCGCCGGCGAAAGCTTCTCGATGCGCCGCGCATCGAACGGGTCCGGATTGACGTAGTGCGGCAGTGCCTCGCCGGCCTCCGGCAGCGTGTTCTTCGTCATTTGCTGCTGCCCCCCGAGAGCCGGATTCGCGGATCGAGGATGCCGAGTAGAATATCGGAAATGAGCACGCCGATGACGGTCAGAAGCGCCAGGAACATCAAGAATGATCCGGCAAGGTACATGTCCTGCGACTGCAGTGCGCTGATCAGCAGCGGCCCGGTCGTCTCCAGCGACAGGACGACCGCGACAATCTCGGCACCGGAAATGATTTGCGGCAGGATCCCGCCGATGTCGGCGATGAAGAAATTGAGCGCCATGCGCAACGGATACTTGCGCATCGCCCGGAATGGGCTGAGCCCCTTGGCCCGCGCCGTCGTGTAGTACTGTTTTTGCAGCTCATCGAGCAGGTTGGCGCGCAACGTGCGGATCATCCCTGCGGTGCCGGCCGTCCCGATCACGATGACGGGGATCCAGAGATGCTCGAGGATCGACAGGAACTTCGCCCAACTGAGTGGCTGGTTGACGAATTCCGGGTCCATCAGACCGCCGATCGAGGTGCCGAACCAGACGTTGGCGCCATACATCATGACCAGCGCGAGAAGAAAGTTCGGCGTCGCAATGCCGATCAACCCGATGAACGTGAGGCCGTAATCCCCCCAGCTATACTGGTTCATCGCCGAGTAAATCCCGATCGGAAAGGCGAGCAGCCAGGTGAAGATGATCGTGACGAAGGAGACGAGGATGGTCAGGAACATGCGGTCGCCGACAACCTTGTTGACGGACATGTCGTGCTCGAAAGAATAACCAAGATCGCCTTGCAGCAGCCCAGATACCCAGTAGAAATAACGCTCTATGGGATGCTTGTCGTAGCCGTATTCCTTGCGCAGGAATTCGATTTGCTCGCTGTCAGGCTTTTCCCCCTGCGCTAACAGTTCGGCAACATAGCTCTCGAAATAGTCACCCGGTGGCAGCTCGATGATCGTGAACACCAAGATGCTGACCAGGATCAGCGTTGGTATCATCAACATAATGCGGCGCACGATATAGGCGAGCATCTAGTGTCCTTTCGCCTTTGACGCCGCACCGGTCTTCACCGTGTAATAGAACGTTTCCGGGTTGTAGACACCGAAATAGGCCCCGGGATTGAACGCGAATACACCATCCGTTGGGACATTGCGCATGTTGGGCGCGGTCACCACCGGCTGCTTGGTGCCGTTCAGGATGCCGATCGTAAAAAGATTGTCGCTATAGATTTCCAGCATCTCGTGCCAGATACGGGTTTGGTCGACTTCGCTGGTGCTCTTTTGCCACTGTTTCAGCAGGGTGGTCAGCTGCCTTGCGGCCGGCATGTCCGGCGCCACGCCCTTCTTGCCGCTCGTTTGCGCAAACAGGCCCCACTCCGGCCATTGCAGTTGGGCTTGCGAGATCGGCGCTAAAAATTCCGGGTTGGTCGCGGGGCCCGGCAAGCCGTTGTTGTGTCCGCTCCACACTGACATGATCGATTGGCCGGAATAGACGCGCTTGCGGAACAGGTCACGCTGCGTCGGGCGCGGAAACATGGCAATGCCAATCTGGCGCCAGCTGTCCTGGATGAGATTGAGAACGTCGGTTTGCTCGGTGCTTTCGCCGGCGGTGTCGAGAACGACTTCCGCGCGGCGTCCGTCCGGCAAATAGCGGATGCCGTCATAGGCCCGCTTGTCGAGACCGAGTTCGTCGAGCAGTCGATTGGCCTGCGCGATGTCGAACCGGGTCCATTTCTTGGCGTAACTCTCCTTGTAGAGGGGGCTGCGCGGCAGCACGGTGTCGCCACTGATGCGCGCCAATCCAAAGAAGATGGCAGCGTTGATTTCCTCGCGGTTGATGGCTAGTGACAGGGCGCGTCGCATGCGCACATCGCGCAGCAGTTTGCGCCAGGTTGCGTCCTTGTTCGTCAGGTTCGGAATGATCGCCATGTGCGAACCGTTGGATTTCTCCCACAGGTGCACCTTGACCTTGCCGCGTCGCTCGGCGGCTTTCAAAAACGTATAGTCATCGAACCGGAGGTAGCGCGCCTGCAGGTCGCTGTCGCCACTGCCCGTCTTGGCAGGAATGAGCGAGCGCGAGCCGATCGACATGTGAATTTCGTCGATGTAGGGCAGCTGCCGGCCGTTCGGGTCGACGCGGTGATAGTATGGGTTGCGCTTGAAGATGAATAGGTTGGAAGGACGTGGCGTCGTGTTGTACCACGGCGCCAGGACCGGCAGGTCGGGGTTCTGGAACGTGATCGCACGCGTCATGCGTTTGTGCAGCGCCTTGGGCTTGGATACACGCGCTTTCTTGACCATCGCCGCCAGCTTCGCCTTGTCGGCATAGCGCGGGTGGAACTGCTTGACGTAGTGGAACGGCATGGCGATGACGAGTGGCAGCGTTCCTGCAAGTGCCGAAAGAAATTGCGGGTTCGCCGTGTGCCACGTGTAGCGCACCGTCAAGTCGTCGATCACTTCGAATGTCGGTGGCTTGCCATCGACGCGCATCGTGCGCGGCACGCCCTTGCCAATTCGCTTGTCGTTGTAGACGTCTTCCCAGACGTAACGGAAATCCTCGGCGGTGAGCGGTTGGCCGTCGGACCATTTGTGGCCCGAACGAAGATGGAACGTGAATATCCGGCCTTCTTCGACTTCGAATTTTTCGAGGATGTCGGGGACGATCTTGTAGTCCGCGTTGTAGCACACCAGGCGCGAATAGCCGTAGTAGGCCACCATGCGCAGGTCTTTCGGCTTGCCCATCAGCCAGCGCATGCGCCCGCCGTAGTTGCCGATCGACCCGCCCGTCTTGCGCGGATCGACCAGGCGCGGACTGACCGGCAGGCGGTCGTGCATCGCCGGCAAGGTGTTGGCTGCGACAGCTTTTGAGAAATAGGGAACCTCGCCGGGCGCCGCATAGGCGGTGCCGGCTCGGATCGGCGCCATGGCGATCAGTGCACTGATGAAAAACGCGGCACCGAGCCTCGACCGGCGTTGCGAAATGGTGGGCAGGCCGCGCCGCAAAATTACCAAAACAAACCTTGCCCACTGCAACGTCATGCTTCCAGCAACTCCGTCGGATTTGCGTCCGGTTGCGCTAAAACGCGATGGTCCTCAAAAATTTCATGCGCGACGAGTGGCGCGCCTGTCTGCTGCGGCCGAAACGCTTTCGGCCATCCCTCGGGATCAGACGCATCATGTCCTTCAAGGATGCGAAAATCCAGCGGTCGATCGAGATCGGGATAGGGAACCGCCTTCAATAGGGCGCGTGTATAGGGGTGGCTCGGGCGCTTGAAGAGGGATTCGCGCGGCGCAAGTTCGACAATCCGGCCGCGCGCCATCACCGCAATCCGGTCGGCAACATAGTCGATCACCGCCAGGTTGTGCGAAATGAACAGGTAGGTGAGACCAAGCTGCCGGCGCAAATCGTTGATGAGATTCAGAATTTGGGCCTGCACCGAAACATCCAGTGCGGAGACCGGTTCGTCGCAGATCAACAGGTCCGGCGACAAGGCGAGCGCCCGCGCGATGCCGATGCGTTGACGCTGGCCGCCGGAGAAGCTGTGTGGATAGCGCCCCAGAAAGCGTGGATCCAGTCCGACCGCCTCCATCAATTGGACACAGCGCTCGCTGCGCGACGCGGGATCACCAATTCCGGCGATTTCCAACGGTTCACGCAGAATGTTCAATACCGTCATGCGTGGTGAGAGCGACCCGGCCGGGTCCTGGAAGACCATCTGTACGCGGCGGCGCACGTCCTTCAACGCGGCTTCGGGTAACGTTGCAAGGTCCAACTCCGTATCTTCGGCCTTCAGCAGAATTTGTCCGGAATCCGGGCGCAGTGCACGCATGATCAGTTTCGATAACGTGGTCTTGCCACAGCCACTCTCGCCCACTAGGCCGAGACACTCGCCGCGCATCACATCCAGCGATATGCCATCAACGGCATGGACCGATTCACGCGCTTGAGCGCGAAACCAGCTACCACCCTTCTTGGTTGTGAAGCTCTTGCGCAGGTCACGGACCTTGAGCAGCGGTTCCGCCTCGCCCGGCTCGATCCCATCCTTTTCTGCTGGCGGCAAGTGATCAGGTTCCTGCTCGGGCTTGAACGCGCCCACTTCACGCAGTGAAACCAGTCGCTCACCCGGTTTCATGTCGAAATGCGGCACCGCACCGAGCAACGCGGTGAGATAGCTGTGTCCGGGGCGCCGGAAGATTTCTTCGACGGGGCCCGCCTCCATGATCTCGCCGTGGTACATCACGACGACTTCGTCGGCCATGTTGGCGACCACGCCGAGATCGTGAGTGATCAGCAGCAGGCCCATTTGGGTGTCGCGCTGAAGACGCTTGAGCAGCGCCAGCACCTGCGCTTGAATCGTGACATCGAGCGCCGTCGTCGGTTCGTCGGCGATCAACAGGGCGGGGTCGCAAATCAGCGCCATCGCGATCATGGCACGCTGACGCAATCCACCCGACAACTCAAAGGCATACATGTCAAACGCGCGCTGCGGGTTCTGGAAGCCAACGAGATCCAGCATCGCCTCGGTTCTTTCGCGCGCTTCCTTGCGATCGACACGTTCGTGGATCGTCAACGCTTCCGAGACCTGATCGCCGATCGTGTGCAGTGGCGACAGCGATGTCATGGGTTCCTGAAAGATCATCGAGATGCGCGCGCCGCGGATCGCCTGCATCTGCTTGCCGTTGCGCGCGATGGCAGCGAGGTCCGTTTGCTGGCCCGTTTTCGGATCGCTGAATTCGATTGCGCCACCGGTGATCGTACCATTGCTTGGCAACAGGCCAAGCGCCGCCTGCGTCGTCACCGACTTGCCCGAACCGCTCTCGCCGACCAGTGCGACGACCTTGCCGTGAGGGACACGGAAATTGATACCCTTCAGAACCTCGTGTGCCTGGCTCTGCAGTGTAAAAGCGACACTCAGGTCGCGCACGCGCAATAGATCAGCGGTCGGCGCAATCAGTTTGGATGCGGACATGGGTCGGCGTTGTGTCCATAATCGTTGGCGGAGCCCCAATTTTCTACACTACAGACATAAGCCGCGATACGCCAGCACTCTCAACACGTTATGACTGCGACACAGCACAACGTGTGAGACGACCGACACGGACGCGCGAAATCCGTGCGGCGATTTGGATCGTTTTGGTGCGGCCAACCCACCGTCGCACGACGCCCGGCACCACTGCAGAGCGCTACAGTGGCTTCTTCAGGACAAGATCATGGAAGATCGGTTGGCTGGCGATTGCTCTGCTCTATTGCAGCGCCACCAGCAAACACACGCTGAGTGGCAAAACGGCGGCAACGACAGCCGCAAGCGCGATATCCCACCTGATTAAACGGACAATATGACTGGCCATAACACTCACACAATACAAGCTACGCGTTTTAATATATGCCGCCGCGGAAATTCTCCGCACGGCACTATACCGTCGCCAGCTATACAGTTAACGCGCATATTTGCAGTTCGGCGCCAGTTGTCGGGAGGGTGTGACAATTCTGTGTCACAAGCTGTTTCAGTCAGCTAGAGCACAGTGGTCTGACGATACCGATAGCCTCTACTGTTATTTGGAGTGAGAAAGCTACCCGACCTGGTTTGGTTCCATCGACTTCGGTATTTCGAGCACGCCATGCGCTCTCCGACACGCGGCACGGGAAAGCCATGCGGCATCGATCGTCTTGGGCTCGACGCGCCCAGTTTGGCGCATGATCGGGAGTGGAGCGATTTCCGTCCCGGCCTTCCGGGATCAGATCGCCAAGGTGAACGGGTCCCTCGGGCCGTTCAGCTAAGCCAGTTTCTGTCCGGGCATGCTCGGCAGCTGATCGCTCACGTCATCGTGGCGGGATTGCTGTACCTTTTGTTTACTGAGCTCATCGATGATTCTTGAAAATCTCAATCGTCGAAGCATTGTGGAATGTATGAAAGGTGGTCGTCAGGATAAGCGATATCAGGGTGATAAGCGATATCAGATGAGAGTGCGGGACTTTGCGCTCTTCGATAGCGATATATCGCAGCTGGATGACGATGAGGTCGAAGAGCTGCTGGGCTATTGCGACATCGTTCTCGCTGACCCAAATCTCGGTAGGAAATCCCGAAAAGCTTGGCATGCATACAGGTCCAGCTTGGTAAACTTGCTTGACTAGCGGCACCTTAGCCTCCATGCGCCAGTTACTCCAGATCGTGAGGCCTTTCTCCAGATTGGCGATGCGGCCCTCGGGTCATGAAGCAGTAGTCACTGGTTCTGGCCGTTGCGGTCGATTTGATGTTCACCGCCTGAGGCTATCGCGAATAGGTGGACTGACAAGGCGCAAGATTCCAGGAGAGTCGTCCGAAGCGGTTCTTGGAGGATCGCCAAGGGCAAGTTCGACGTGCACTGATGGAATGCATGCCAGAGGAGCAAGCCAAGAACTTTGTAAAACCCGATGTCCGGGTACGGACAGATCTTCCAATTTTCCATTTAATGTCAAAAAATTAGAAGTGAGCCCAGGAGGGCTCGAACCTCCGACCTACTGATTAAAAGTCAGTTGCTCTACCAGCTGAGCTATGGGCCCCTAAGTGGCGCGCTAATGGCGCATGGGTTGGCGGAACTTAGGGATGAGGATCGCACCGGTCAACTCCCTAAACCGGGTTATTTCACTGTAATTTCGGGTCTATGCGTTGCTTGGTTCGGCCTGGTTGAGTTTGTCGCGCCAGGTGTAGCGGAATTGCTCGAACGTCCCTGCTTCGATGGCGTCGCGCATCGCCTGCATCAGTTCCTGGTAGAACCATGTGTTCGACCAGGACAGCAGCATCGCGCCAAGATATTCGCCCGAACGGATTAGGTGATGAAGATAGGCGCGTGAATAATCCGTCGCCGCCGGACAGGCGCTGAGTGGATCGAGCGGCCGAGCATCCTCGGCGTGACGGGCATTCTTCAGGTTGACCCGCCCGTTCCAGGTGAACGCCTGGCCATGACGTCCGGAGCGCGTCGGCATCACGCAATCGAACATATCGACGCCGCGCGCGACGGCCTCGATAAGGTCCGCCGGCGTGCCAACGCCCATCAGGTAACGCGGCTTTTCCCGTGGCAGATGCGGCAGCGTAGCATCGAGCGCCGCCAACATCGCCTCGTGTCCCTCCCCGACGGCCAGTCCGCCAACTGCATAACCCGGCAGATCGAGTGCCACCAGCGCATCTGCCGAATGCTGGCGCAGGTCCGCGAACGTACCACCCTGGACGATTCCGAACAGCGCCTGACCCGGCTTGGCGCGCGCGGCGAACGCCTGCTGGCTGCGCGCCGCCCAGCGCAGCGACAATTCCATCGCCCGAGCCACGTCCGCATGCGCCGCCGGCAGCGCAATGCATTCGTCGAGTTGCATCTGTATATCGGCGCCGAGCTGGCACTGGATCTCGATTGCGCGCTCGGGTGTGAGCATATGCCGCGAGCCGTCAATATGGCTCTGGAAGGCAACGCCGTCCTCGGTCAACTTGCGCAGTTTTGACAGCGACATCACCTGAAAGCCGCCGCTATCGGTCAGAATCGGTTTGTCCCAGCGCATGAAGTCATGCAGCCCCCCGAGCCGCTCGACGCGATCGGCGCCGGGACGCAGCATCAGGTGATAGGTGTTGCCGAGCAGGATGTCGGCGCCGGCCGCGCGCACCTGTTCGGGATAAACGGCCTTGACCGTTGCCGCCGTCCCGACCGGCATGAACGCCGGCGTGCGGATTTCTCCGCGTGGCGTTGTCACCAGGCCGCGCCGTGCGTTGCCATCTTCCTTCAGAAGTTCAAATCCGAACGCCGTCATCGCTGCCCCGCGCGCGGTGGCCAGAGCAGGCTGGCATCGCCATAGGAATAGAAACGGTAATGCTGCGCAATGGCATGCGCATATGCCGTCTGCATGCGCTCCAGGCCGGCGAACGCGGCAACCAGCATGAACAAGGTGGAGCGTGGTAAGTGAAAATTCGTCCACAACGCATCGACGGCCCGAAACTGGTACCCCGGTGTCATAAAGATATCCGTCTCGCCGCGAAAGGCGTGCACCCGACCATCCGGTGCGGCCGCCGTTTCGAGCAGGCGCGTGACCGTCGTGCCGACGGCGATCAGGCGCCCTCCGGCGGCGCGCGCTGCGTTGAGCTGATCCGCAGTCTGCGCCGTGATCTCTCCCCACTCGGCATGCATCTCATGGTCCGCGACGTTGTCACCCTTGACCGGCAAAAACGTCCCCGCACCGACATGCAGGGTCAGGAAACACGTTTCGATACCCTTGACGCGTAACGCTTCGAAGAGGCCGGCTGTAAAGTGCAGGCCCGCCGTTGGCGCCGCCACCGCGCCATCGTTGATGGCATAGACCGTCTGATACATCTGCCGGTCGATATCATCGGCCGGGCGGCGCGCGGCGATATAGGGCGGCAGCGGCATCGCGCCGACCGCGGCGATGGCGCTGTCGAGGTCCGGTCCGGCGAGGTCAAAGGCCAGCTCGATCTCGCCGCCCTCTCGTTTCTGCGCCACTGTCGCGTCGAGTTGACCGAGCGCACAGGCCTCGCCGTCATGGCCAAACCGCAACCGCTCGCCGATCTCGACTTTGCGGGCCGGGCGCGCAAACGCCAACCAACGGTTTGCATCGACGCGCTTGTGCAGGTTGACGTGGATGCGCGCCACGGCATCGCCGCGCCGGCGCGTGCCCGACAGTGCCGCCGGTATGACGCGGGTATCGTTGAACACCAGCACATCGCCCGCGCGCAGGAGATCGGGGAGATCGCTGACGGTGCGATCGACTAACCCATCCGGTCGCACTTCCAGCAGCCGCGCGGTGTCCCTCGGCTCGGCCGCGCGTAGCGCGATCAACGCGTCCGGCAGCTCGAAATCGAAGTCAATAGTGCGCATT
>JBPCVZ010000514.1:0-2997 GCA_051010015.1 Hyphomicrobiaceae bacterium | reverse complement strand
AAAAACCGACCCGACCCGCGCCCCGGATCCGGTCAGTGCAATACGTAATCGTGGCAGGGGCAGCAGGATTCGAACCCGCGACCTACGGTTTTGGAGACCGTCGCTCTACCAACTGAGCTATACCCCTAGCGCCCCGCTCAACGCTTGGGACCGCCTGAATAGCCGATCCTGCCGCAGCGCACAACTTTTTTCTTGACAGCCGTTGGTATTTCTTGAGGACAGTCGGAATCACACTTTCGCGTGAACCAAAGCGCCCACCTGCAATGTTTCCATCCGCCTTCGAACCCGCACCAGTAATTTTGGAGCGGGTGAGGAGAATCGAACTCCCGTCTTTAGCTTGGAAGGCTATTGCTCTACCATTGAGCTACACCCGCAGACCGACCACAGTGCCGATCAACATGCGCCAATCGAATTGGTCGGCGGCACTTTTTTGCGCCGGAACAACCTTCCAACGCAGATATACTTGCATAGACATACGGCAGATTTATGGTGGAGGGAGTTGGATTCGAACCAACGTAGGCATAGCCAACGGGTTTACAGCCCGTCCCCTTTAGCCACTCGGGCACCCCTCCGGAACCAGTCGTCGTACGTCACAGCACTGCACACATCGGGCCAACCTGCCTCCAAACCGGGAGATTTTTCGCAAATCGGCTTCGCGCGAACAGATGCCGTGTATATCTGTGGCCGAAGCCGGGCGTCAATGCTCGAATGCAACGAAATATCCTACGGACTACAATTTCAGCCTGCATCCACACTTTCCATGGGCCAGCTCCCCATGGACTAGCTCCGGGGGCGCATCCTGCATCATGACGGAACAAACTGATCGAACCGGACGCAAACGCGGCTCATCGGACCGAAATGCACGACAGCCGGGCCATCGCTCGCAGCGGCGCAGCGCGCCTACCCGGTTCGGCGCCAAGGGCAAGCCACCGGCGTTGGCCGAGCATTACATCTACGGACTGCATGCTGCCGAGTTTGCACTGCACAATCGGGCCCGCGAAATCAGGGCCGCCTGGGCGACGGAAAACGCCGAGCGCAAGCTCGCGCAGGCCTTCGCCGACCGAAAACTGACGGTGCAGCGGGCCACACCACGCGATCTCGACAAGCGCGTCGGTGCCGACACGGTGCATCAGGGAATCGTGCTGGAAGTCGCGCCGGTGGCGACAGTCAAACTGACCGACCTGGCCGAAAGGTCGATCGCAACCGGGCAGCCGATACTTTTTTTGGATCAAGTTACTGACCCGCACAACGTCGGCGCCGTGCTGCGCTCCGGTGCCGTGTTCGGGCTGGCCGGCATCGTCATGACGCAGCGCCACAGCCCGCCGCTCGGCGGCACACTCGCCAAGGCCGCTTCGGGCGCGCTGGATTTGATGCCGGTTTGCCTGGTCCAGAACCTCGCAAAGGCCCTCACCGAGCTGCAGGGCCAGTCGTTCACGGTCATCGGCCTCGACGGCGGCAGCGCGCATCGCCTGCTCGAGGACGGATTGGCGGAGCGGCACGGTCAGCCGCTGGTGCTGGCGCTTGGCGCCGAGGGCCGTGGCCTGCGCGAACTGACCCGGCAGACCTGTGACGAGTTGTGCCGGATTGGCGGCGACGGCCCGATCGCGAGCCTCAACGTGTCGAATGCAGCGGCCATCGCGCTGCACCTGGCGGCAATGCAACGACGTCAGAGCGCCTGACGCAGTCGGCCACCGCTGCCACCTAAGAAACTGTTATCCATACAAAAAAGGCTGCCCACTCGTGGACAGCCTCGGGATTGTCGTGTCGTACGGATCGCGTGCGGTCTACCAGTGATGCTTGCGATGCGTGTGCGGAGCGACCGTGCCGTGCGGGTGGCTGTGGTGCTCTTCGCTGATGTGCTTCTTGTAGTAGCCCCAGGCCTTGTGATAGCGCGGATGCTTGAAGCGGAAGCGACGGTTTTTCACCTTGTGGGCAGGCCGCCAGTAGTCGGAGCCGTAGTACGGATAATAGCCACGGTGCTCGTAATGATAGGCATAGGGGTCGGTCGCGGAATGCCGGTCATAGTGCTTCCATCCGGCCATCGCGGAGGCCGGCGCCAGCAGACTTACGGTCGTCACGGCGGCCATACCAACCACCACATTTTTTATACTTGTCATGAGACAAATCCTCGGAGCACAAACTAACACAAGGTTTCCGTCTACACCGCCATGCTTAACGAATGTTTAAGATTGCCTAACACAACTACTGTAGTTGCATGTGCTTACTACAGTTGTTGTGATCATTTTGGTGCACGTTTCTGCAGTTTTTCCGATCATAGTGGACTCGCCGCTACACAAACTCGGCGGATGCAGCCTCGTAGGCCAGGGCCGCGAGCGCGAAATCGCCGAGCGCATAGCCACGGAAGATGAACGCCGTGCGCGCCGCCGCCGCGACCCGCATGTCAACTCGGCCCAACACGAGGTCGGCGAGATCCCCCGTGACACCATCGAGCGGTACCATCGGGTCCTTCATCGTCGCCTCCTGGGCGCGGTCGTCGATGATGATCTTCTCGAGCGTTGCGAGGCCGGCGGGATGCCACGGGCGGGCAAGATCGACCAGCGCGGCGAAAGCCCCCGGCGCGATGTCGGCGACGTCGGCGAAAGGCTCGGCGCCCGGCACGCGGGTGATCGACGAGACGACAATATCGGCGCCGCGCATCGCATCTGCGGGCGTGTCGGCAACATGCGCGTTGATGCCGTGCCGCGCGGCAAGCGCGCAGAGCGCGTCGATGTTGGGTCGGCCGCGCCCAAACAGGCGGATATCCGTCAGCGGGAAATACTCCGCCAACGCATCGAGATGACTGCGCGCCTGCAGGCCGCTGCCGATGAAGGCGACAACACGCGAGTCGGGTTTGGCCATGCGGCGGGCGGCGACAAGACTGAGGGCTGCGGTGCGCCCCACCGTGCTCCCATTGCCCCCCCACAACGCGAGCGGGGGGCCGGTCTCGCTGTCCTTCAAGGCGATGACGGAACTCCCTAGCTGCTCGCCGTTTCCCGG
>JBPCVZ010000513.1:0-40264 GCA_051010015.1 Hyphomicrobiaceae bacterium | reverse complement strand
GCCGCATAGCCGGGCGCCAGCCGCAATGCGCGCTCAAAATCCTTGAGCGCCTCGGCATAGGCGCCGATGCGCACGAGCAGCGCACCGCGGTTGTTGTAGACAACCGGAAACTCCGGGAACAGTTTGATCGCCTGATTGAAATCAGCCACTGCATCGGCGACACGCCCGACCCGCTCATGCACCACGCCGCGATCGGTCAACACGCTGGCACGCCGTTCATTGCCAAGCGTGCGATCGGTCAGAGCGCTGGCATAAAGGCGCAACGCCTCCGCCATCTGCCCTTGGCGGAAAGCTGCCGCCGCCTGTTGCGCCTTCAAATCACCTGGACGGGCGCGCTGCTGTGCGGCCGCGGGCAGCACGGCCATTGTCAGCCAAGCCGACAATGCGAGGGTGAGTGTTACGAACCGCTTCACAGCAATCTAAAGCTCCTGGGTGCCACCTCTGCCCGATACGCGGCACACAACGCCTTCACACACGGTCACGCCGACTCAGATCAGGTCTGCAATCGCCTTGCCAAGCTCCGCACACGTTGCCTTACCACCCATATCCGCCGTCAATACGTCCTTATCAAGAATAACCTTCTCGATCGCCGTGACGATGGCTTGCGCCGCCTGCGGATGCCCGAGGTGATCGAGCATCATCGCACCCGACCAGATCTGGCCGATCGGATTGGAAATGCCCTGACCGGCGATATCCGGTGCGCTGCCGTGCACTGGCTCGAACATCGACGGATAGTCTTTCTCCGGGTTGATGTTGCCGCCGGGTGCAATTGCAATCGTGCCCGTCGTCGCCGGCCCGAGGTCGGAGAGAATATCGCCGAACAGATTTGAGCCGACGATCACGTCGAACCAATCGGGGTTGCGCACCAGATGTGCGGTCAGAATATCGATATGAAACTGATCCGTCTGGATGTCCGGATACTCAGACGAGATGTCGGCAAAACGCTCGTCCCAGTAGGGCATCGAAATCGAGATCCCGTTCGATTTCGTGGCTGACGTCACCGTCTTGCGCCCTTCTGATTTGGCGAGGTCAAAGGCATAGCGCATCACGCGATCACATCCCTTGCGCGTGAAAACCGCCTGTTGAATGGCCGCTTCCAGCTCCGTGCCCTCGTACATCCGACCGCCGATCGAAGAGTATTCGCCTTCGTTGTTTTCGCGCACGATCCAATAATCGATGTCGCCCGGCTTGCGCCCGGCCAACGGCGAATCCAATCCTTCGAAGAGGCGCACGGGGCGCAGATTGATGTACTGCTGAAAATCGCGCCGGATCGGGATCAGCAATCCCCACAAAGAGACATGGTCCGGCACCCCCGGGAACCCGACGGCACCAAGATAGATCGCATCACTGTCTCGGATCTGGTCGAGTCCGTCCTCCGGCATCATCGCGCCCGTCTTGTGGAACCGCTCGCAACTCCAGTCATAGGTCGTGAACTCGTAGCCGAGGTCGAACTTCCGGCCGACAGCCTCGAGCACCCGAATGCCCTCCGGCACGACCTCATGGCCAATACCATCACCTGGAATAACCGCAATTCGCATCTTGTTGGATTTATTCGCCGCCTCAGCCATCCGTCGCCTCTCTTGTGTGCCATCGCGCGCGCAGTGCCGCAGCACATGTCACCGGTACATGTGTGAATTGTATCAACTCACACTCTTACGGTGATTGCAGCCCACGCGTCAAAGGCCGACCGCCAAGATCGTCCTGCCAGACGGCTGGCAGCAATTCGACGATGTCTTCGGCAATCAGCCCACGGCCGAATCGCCGGGCGGCAGCGCCATGCATCCAAACCGCGGCGCAAGCCGCTTCGAACTCGGGCATGTGCTGCGCCAGCAGCCCACCGATCATCCCGGCCAGCACATCACCGGAACCAGCCGTCGCCAACCACGGTGGCGCGTTCTCGTTGATCACCGCGCGCCCGTCTGGCGCCGCAACCACCGTATCGGCTCCCTTGAGCACAACGACGGCACCGCTGCGCTCAGCCGCATCGCGTGCCCGCTCGAGCTTGCTGCCGGGCACATCACCAAACAGCCGCGCGAACTCGCCGTCATGCGGCGTCAGCACTGTGGGCCGGTCCGCTTTTTCGGCGATCGCATCAAACAACGTGTCGTAAGCGTCCGCAGCCGCTGTCAGGGCATCCGCATCCAATACGACCGCGGCAGAAGCCGACAGCGCGGCCATGACCCGTTCGAACGTATCCGCGCCAAGTCCTAGACCGGGCCCGATCACCACGGCATTCTTGCGGCTATCCGACAGAACCTGCTCGAGCCCCTCGGCACCATCCGCCTTGGCCAGCAGGATCGCATTCAACTGGCTCGCATGTGCCGGCAGCGCGTCATCGGGTGCTGCCACCGTCACCAGCCCGGCGCCACTCCTCAGCGCCGCACGCGCAGCCAGTCGCGCCGCCCCCGACATTTCGGTCCCGCCGGATACCACCACCGCATGGCCGCGACTGTATTTATGCCCATCCGGCGTGACAGCCGGCAATTCCCGCCGCCATAGCGCCGGCGCGTTGGCCCAAAGCGGCACCACGGCATCGGACAATCCGGCCGCCTCCAGAACACCGGTCGGCATGCCGATATCCGCCACGGTCAGCTCACCACAAAGTTGCCGGCCCGGAAGCAGAAGATGGCCAGGCTTGCGCTGGAAAAACGTCACCGTGCACGTTGCGGGCAACACCGCCCCGCCGGCGCTGCCGCGATCTCCGTCGAGGCCCGAGGGCACATCGACGGCGACCACCGGAACCGCCAGGCCCGCGACAGCGGCGAAAAGTTCCGCGATCACACCGCTCGCATCGATCGGACGCGTGAGCCCCGCCCCGAACAGCGCATCGACGACAAGCTCCGCGCCCGCCACCAGCTCCGGCGAGACCGGTGCGAGCGCGCCGCCATAGCGCCCCGCCATCTCGGCCGCATCTCCCTTTAGCGAATCGCGCTCGCCAAGCAATCCAACAACAACATCGCGGCCACGTTCGGCGAGAAGCCGCGCCACGACGAAGCCATCGCCGCCATTGTTGCCGGGCCCACACAACACCACGACACGACCGCCAACCGGCACCCGGTCGATCGCCACCCGCGCGACCGCCCGCCCGGCGTTCTCCATCAGGACTAGCCCGCGGGTGCCAAGCTGCACGGCCGCTTGATCGACCCGCGCCATCTCCGTGCACGTGATCAGCCGCAACGTATCGTCGTCCTGGTTGGCTTTCTGCATTGCTTCAAACTTTCCACCGCGCCATGCCCCGGTGCGCTGTTTACGGGCCCCGAGCGCAGGCTCGTCAACAACTTTTCGCCCCAGGGCGATCTCCCAGCCGCGCTGCTCCAAAGGCACAGGCATTCTAGCAATGTTTCCGCGCAATTCGCAGCGCCATACAGCTCCGTCAATCGAGACCAAACGCGTCGGTTCTTGGGCAAAACGGCCAAACGCCTAAAATTTGGTCAGCTCGCATAATTTTTGACCATGTCATCGCTCGGGTTTTTGCCTATATTATCGCCACTCAATAAAAATATCTTTTTGTAGCAACGAGTTAACGCATCAGTCGGCAAATGGCACAAGGTATGCCTTGTTAGAAGATCATTAACGACTTTGCCACGACGGCTTCACGAGAGAACCACAGGGCACGGAGGCCCACGCCATGAAAAA
Organism: Hyphomicrobiaceae bacterium; assembly: GCA_051010015.1. GTDB lineage: Bacteria > Pseudomonadota > Alphaproteobacteria > Rhizobiales > Hyphomicrobiaceae > CAJQQK01. Next base: position 36,628 of record JBPCVZ010000513.1, on the reverse strand, counting down.
GATCGAGGCAATCATCAAACCCTTCAAACTCGACGAGGTGAAAGAAGCACTCCAGGAGATCGGCCTGCAGGGCATTACGGTCATCGAAGCCAAGGGTTTCGGGCGCCAGAAAGGTCATACCGAACTCTATCGTGGCGCCGAGTACGTCGTCGATTTCCTGCCCAAGGTCAAAGTCGAGGTTGTTATCGACGATGAATCGCTGGACAAAGCCGTCGAGGCCATCCAAAACGCGGCCAAGACCGGCCGCATCGGGGATGGCAAGATTTTCATCTCGACAATCGACGAGGCCATTCGTATTCGGACCGGTGAAACGGGTGCCGAGGCGGTCTGAACTCGACAAGATCGAAATCAACGAAGCACGCAATCGAAAAACCTGCGCGGTCGGTCGGGCCAGGCGCCCGACCTGAGGTCAGACTTCGGGCAAGACCTGGGGTCAGACCTGGCATCAAGCCGACGCGCAATCGCCAACTTTCAACAAACCCACACAAGGATGTAAGGGGAGCAGTAATGAGCACACCGGCAGACATCGTAAAGGCCATCAAGGAAAAGGACGTCAAATTCGTCGACTTCCGTTTCACGGACACGCGCGGGAAAATGCAACACGTCACCGCTGACGCCGGCTGCGTCGACGAAGACTTGCTCTCCGAAGGCTATGCCTTCGATGGCTCGTCCATCGCTGGCTGGAAAGGCATTGAAGCATCCGACATGCTTCTGATGGCCGATCCCGACAGCGTCCACATCGACCCCTTCTTCGCGCAAACCACGATGGCGGTTTTCTGCGACATCGTCGAGCCGTCGACAGGTGAGATGTACGAACGTGACCCGCGCGGGATCGCCAAGAAGGCCGAGGCCTTCATGAAGAGCACCGGCGTCGCCGACACCGCCTACTTCGGCCCGGAGGCCGAATTCTTCATCTTCGACGACGTCAAGTTCATCGCCGACCCATATCACACGGCCTTCAAGCTCGACTCCTCGGAGCTGCCCTCGAACTCCAACACCGACTTCGAGATGGGCAACCTTGGCCACCGTCCGCGCACCAAGGGCGGCTACTTCCCGGTGCCGCCGGTCGACAGCTGCCAGGACATCCGTTCGGAAATGCTCTCAGTAATGGCCGAAATGGGCGTTTCGGTCGAAAAGCACCACCACGAGGTCGCCTCGGCCCAGCACGAACTTGGCATCAAGTTCCAGGAGCTGACCACGATGGCCGACCATCAGCAGATCTATAAGTACGCCATCCAGAACGTCGCCCAGGCCTACGGTAAATCGGCGACCTTCATGCCGAAGCCTGTTTTCGGCGACAACGGCTCGGGCATGCACGTCCACCAGTCGCTGTGGAAAGGCGGCGAGCCGGTCTTCGCCGGCAACCAGTACGCTGATCTCTCGGAGACCTGCTTGTTCTACATCGGCGGCATCCTCAAGCACGCCAAAACGCTCAATGCCTTCACCAACCCGTCGACGAACTCCTACAAGCGTCTCGTCCCGGGTTACGAAGCACCGGTGCTGCGTGCCTACTCGGCCCGCAACCGCTCGGCCTCCTGCCGCATCCCGTACACGACGTCACCGAAAGCGAAGCGCATGGAAATCCGCTTCCCCGACCCGACGGCCAACCCCTACCTCGCCTTCACGGCGATGCTGATGGCCGGTCTCGACGGCGTCCAGAACAAGATCCATCCAGGCGAGCCGATGGACAAGAACCTCTACGATCTGCCCCCGGCCGAGTTGGCGGAGATTCCGACGGTTTGCGGCTCACTGCGCGAAGCACTCGACCACCTCGGAGCCGACCGGGCGTTCCTCAAGGCCGGTGATGTGTTCACGGACGATATGATCGACGCCTACATCGAACTGAAGATGGAGGAAGTCGAGCGTTTCGAAATGACGCCGCACCCGGTCGAGTTCGATATGTACTACTCGGTCTAAGGTCTGGCGAAACATCGCGAAAAAAGAGCGGCCCTCATAGAGGAGCCGCTCTTTTCACATGCACCGCCAGGTATTCAGAATTGTATCACCATGTATGATCGGCGCTCCCTCAGCGCCGAACGATGACCTCGGTCCCATAAAAGCCGAACCGCTCAACCAACCGGTAAAACTTTCGCGCATTGCGGATGCTCAGCCGGATGCAGCCGTGCGACGCCGTTCGGCCGAGCTTCTTGGACAAGTACGTGCCATGGATCGCGGTCCCATCCTGCCCGATCCAAGTCAGGTACGGCAGGCTCATCTTCCACTTTGTCGAATAGAACTTCTCACGCTGAGCAAAAGGCGTATAGGAGCCTGGTTTGGTCTCCCAACCGCGCTTTCCTGTCGAAACCCGCCAAGAGTACTTTCGTTTGCCATCAATTGAGACAAACATCCTCTGTTGCGATAAATCGACGGTAGCGCGCAGCGAAGCTGCATTTGAGACGGCCGCAAATCCCGGCAGCATCAACACACACAGAACGGTGAAAAAACATCGGCGAGAGTTTGTATTCATCAGACTGGAACCCTTAATTCTCGGTGATCTGAAAATCAAAACGTCGTTGCGCCACCAACTCCAGGCCGCATTTTAGCCTAAGCGACTGTTCTGCAAAGCAATGTGCGCCAACTTCCCGGCTCAGCGTGTCTTGCCGGCAACGCCTGTCAAATCTAGCCCCGGCAATCGCCAGCGGCTAACTAATAACGTGCTGCATTGATTAATTCTTGATGAAAGCGCATGTTGCATATTAGACGCATTTATAATGTGAAACTCAGTCGGCAGCCGACCGATCTCTTGCCAAACCCACCTCGTTTCAGCTTTGGTATAGTTGTGCTATCGGTAAAGTGAATTTCCACGGGAGCCTTCAAAATGTCCAAATATGTACTCGTCGCTATTGTTGCGTCAGCGATCGCTGTCAGCGCTTGCCGCCGTGAAATGCCGCATCCGAACGGACTAGGCGCAAAGGACATTGCTGCAACGCAAAAGGTCGTGAAGTAATCATCAGGTCTCGCACTTAGGGTCCGCTTGGTTTGCCAATTGCCATATCCGACCCGGTGAAACTTGACTTACAACGATCTGCCGGAATGCTGGCGTGATCAGCCAGCCAGACGTCATTCTCTTCTCTCTCATTCAACCCCGTGCAGCTCCGCTGCGCGGGGTTGTTTGTTGTCTGATCACCGACCGAGGCCGGCTCGCGGTGCTTGCCGAGCCAGAATCCCGTCCATTGAAGGAATGGCAATCGAGCTGCCGTCAGCAACAAAAATTACCAGTTGTAGCGCTCCCATTTTCGGCATGATCGGCTAGAGCCGCGAGCCTTTAATTGGAGTCAATTCTGTTGCCAAGCGGTGAGTCGCCCAGCAGGAGAAGGGCGCGGCGCGCAGCGGTGCTGCGGGCAAGCCGTTCGACGCCCATGGGTGTTTCCTGGGCGGCCGCCGCTTGGCAACCCGTTCGATGTTCGTGTTCGAAACATCGAAACGAAGATGGGCCGGGCGGATTTGCCCCGATCTCGGCGTGTCCCGTCTTGTCCGTAGCGCTGCTACGCACTGCGACGGTCCACTTGATCTCGAAACAACTCCGCTCGGCAGAATGGTTCATATTTATCGCCCGGCGCTCTAGATAGTAAGAAGAGATCGGTACAATCTCAAGTTTCTGGTTCAGAGCACCCTGTCAAGCCTGAGATGAGCCGTCATCGTCGCTCTGCGACCGGGGGGATGAATTCGCGTTCCGGCGCGCCCGTCGCAACCTGTGCACCTCAACTTCTGTCATCCCATACAGAGCCGCGATCTGGGTATCAGTCAAAGCGGCTAGAAGACGATCAATATCGCGCTCATCGATGTCGCGCCGACTCGGCATCCACATGACTTTCTTGGGACGTTCATCTGTCAAAATTGGTGACGCTAGCGCCCGGCATTGCATTGCCAGACCCATCGCCCGCTCGCCAGATTGCCAATCATTGAGACTATCGCAATTGATGTAGCTCAAACGGCAATGACCCACAGCGGCGTTGCCGGCATCGGAGCACGGCAGCCGTATGCCGCTTCCAAACGATGGCAGCGAATGCCGTGTGCTTCTGCGATCACCATTAATCTGGGTTGCTGTCTTCCCCCCACAACAGCTGCAACCGTGAAACGGTGTAGGCCGCCGACCATGCCATCATCAGAATGCCGGTAAGCGCCTCAAAGCCGCACATTGTGCGGATGAAGCCTGTTGGGCGGATATCGCCATATCCAACCGACGCATAGGTGACGACCGAGATGTAGAGATAGTCGGATCTGGTTTCATTGAACGCCCCTTCGAGCCCACCGAGCTGAAGTATGTTCTTGGCAACGTAGATCCCGGCGGCAAACAACCAGATTTCCAGGGCATGCGCGGCAAAGAGGAAAAAGACGCCGGCAATGACCGTGAGGCGCGTCCCGCCCCAGGAAGGTCGTCGGTGCCACCGATGAACGATGCGAATTGCCTCGTAGTGGATCAGAATGGTCAGCGCGGTAATCAGACTTGTCAGAAACGTTGCGATTAGCATGCGTTATGCTCGCCATTTGTGATGCCCGGGTGCGATTGACGAGCAGTCCGAAAAGGCTGCTCGCGTTAGGCATCCATGCCACCTTGCCGGAATCGGCTCAAGTGTACACTGCAAGGCGAGTGTCAACGCACCGAAGCGATGTCGGCGTTGAGGCCCGGCGGCAAGCGCGCCCAAGGATATCCGCGACGACCAAGATCAAACCCGTGCTGAAAGAGCGCCTTCATGTACGTCAGATCGAACGGTTCCTTGCTTGTCAGTGTGAAGCCGTCCGGAATTGAAGCTTGATAGTACTTTATCCGGTTATTGCGGGCTTCAACATAAAGCTTGTAGAGATCACCAATCGCCTGCTGCTTCATGATTGTCCATAGCGAACGACTGGCGATCGCCGCTGTGCGAGCATCAACAGTTTGGAATTTTGGCGACAGCGATCCGTTCATCACAACGTAGAGTTCGGCATTGATCGGTTGGCGCCGTCTCTTTTTTGGAAGGTAGTTGCGCACAAGCAGTTGCGGCGGCAAAAAGAATACCTGCCCGGTTGTACCTCCATCGACGTGCAGTTCCTGAAGCTGTCGCCCGCCAGCCGTCACGTTAATGACAACGGGTGGAAAAATCGCCGGGACCGCGGCAGATGCCAGCAGGATCTTTCGAAACAGGGCAAGTGACTTGTTGTTGTCGCGCTGTGCGATGCGCCCCATGTCCCAAACAACGGGACGTTCTGCATCGATGTTTGTCGTACTGATCAGGAGGCGGCGACCGCGTCGATGCTCGCGCGCGATAGCCCGCAGAAATGCGCGATCGACATAGGACGCAATCACAGCTGCCAGCTTCGAATTATCGGCAATCGCAGCCCCACCCAGCAAACCGGCAATGACCTGCTTTTGGATGAGCTGCTCGGTGCCGTAACGGGTATAGATCTCCTTGAGTTGGCGATCATACCGAGGGCCGAGAAACACGAACGGTGCCGACAATGCACCCGTACTGACGCCGGTGACGAGGTCGAACTCAGGCCGGTTTCCGGCTGCCGTCCATCCGGCCAATAGCCCGGCTCCGAAGGCGCCATGGCTGCCACCGCCGGAAATCGCAAGAAACTTCGCTGCCTTGCGGCGGCCGTTCTTGAACAGATGCGGGCGCATTTCGCGTGTTTGGCGCCCAGAAAGTGCGAACGCCTGGCGGATGTTTTTCGGTAGTGCGTCGCCCCAATAGCGGGAATCTGGGGCATTTGCGATGGCTGCCTCATCAACAAGATTGGCTGGCACGGGCGTGCGCACGAGTTGCGCCGCGCAGCCACTGATGGTGAACGCTGCGGCAGTGATCACCGCCATCGTTGCCAAATGTCGTCTCACCGTTACAAACACCAACCAACTGCCTCAAGCCAACCGACCTTAACCTTGCAGAAGCCCGCGACGGCCTATCGCCATATACAGCCAATAGTGCTGACGCTGCCATCGATCATATCAGCTTAATGACGAACGCTTCTCTGATGTGACCGCGTTGTCGCATTTTGCTCCACGCGCCGTCCATCCTTAACGTGCACGGCATTTGACTTCGATACGCCGTGAACACAACCAGGCAGCACCTCCGATCCTGTTGCGCTGTAACGACTTCGCCATTCTCCAGGCCGCTTTCGGGCCAAACTGGAGCCTTAGGCTAGACGCTGAAATCGCCCAATGGCCCAGGCAACAACGCACAGGGTTGCCGCCAGCGGCGCCACGAAGAATTCCGCCGATGCCAGCGTATAAAGCTTCAATGTCGTAATGACGACCCAAACCAAAGGGATCACGGAGGCGAGCACGACTCCAGCGCCGCGTCCTACAGCCAGGAGCGCCAGTGTCGCCGTCACCGTCGGGTCTGGCGCTACGGCGAAGACTTCGGCGGCCCACCATGGCCGCCCGAGCAGAACAGCGACAAGCGGATAACCGATGAGGGACATTAGCAGCACACCGAGCACAAGTGCCCGTACCACGACGCCGCGTCGCGTCAGCTCGACTACGTCGGGTCGCGCAGCCATGAAGCCGAAGAAGACGGCCTGCGCCCCGAACAGCGGCGCAATATAGGCTGCAGCCCAATTGATCGTCGCGTAGCGCTCCAGGAAGAACAACCAGCCAACGAAGGCCCAAGCCACGGCAAGCACCGCAAACGACCTCCGGGCCCCGCGTCGTGATGGCCGCAGCACCACGGCGACCAAAAAAAAGCCAGCAAGCAATGCAACAACGTGCACCGGCCACAGCGCCGCATTATGCAGTTCGAACATGCGATGATAGACGCGCGCTGAGAACAACAGGAAGTCCGATAGCGCGTAGTCCGTGCGATCGAGCACTAAACCGACCGGGCGTAGTCAGTCATACGCTGGCGCAAACGGGCACCCGGCAAACGGCCGGCTGCGGACTGGAGATTCTCCCTGACATGGTCGACACGCGTTGTCGCGGGGATTGCGCACGTCACCGCGGGATGCGAGATCACGAATTTCAGCAGGAACTGTGCCCAACTCGTTGCGCCGGTTTCGGCCAACCAATTCGGCAAGGGCTTTGACCGCAAGCGCTGGATCAACGCACCGCGCTGGTAGGGCCGGTTGACAATCACCGCGATGCGTTTTTCCTGCGCCAATGGCAAGATGCGCTGTTCGACCTCACGATCCTCGATGTTGTACGTTACCTGTACAAAGTCGATCGGCTTGTTGGTCATGATCTTCTCGATCATTCGGTGACGGCTGCCATGCGATGTCGTGATGCCGATCGTGCGCAGCTGGCCGGCCGCCTTCATGGCGGCGAGCGTTTCGAGATGGCGCTCCCAGTTTAGCAGATTGTGGACCTGCAAGAGGTCGAACCGCGGCACACCCCAATGCTTCCGCGTCTGCTCAATCTGGATCGGTCCATTCTGCTTCGAGGACGTCCAGACTTTTTCTGCCGAAAACAATGTCTTGGGATAATCCAATTTGCGCAAGGCGTAGCCGATCGTTGCCTGCGAAGAGCCGTACATTGGCGAACTGTCGATCATGCGTCCGCCACCATTCAGGAAGGCGCCAATCACCTTGGCGCTCTCATCGAGCAACTTTGGATCGCGCCCGACATTGAACGTGATCCAGCTGCCCAGCCCGACGAGCGGCATGTCTTCGCCGGTGGCCGCAATGCGCCGGGTGGCGATCGGCGACGCGAGAGCCGGTCGCGACAGCATCGTCCCAGACCCGACGGCTGTGACGGCCAATGCACACTTCAGGACATCACGCCGATCGATCTGCATGGCCGCTCCGGATGTTTGGTTGCCGAGCCGTCCACCGACAACACCGTTTTCTCCTGCACATCAATGTAGGAGCACCGTTCGGGCAATGCCACCCTGTCCCGCAGGCTGTATTTTTGCATCCCAAAACGAAGATCATGGTTCACCGGGCATGGCAAAAGGAGTACGGGTGGTGCGGTGCGGCGGTGCCGCGACCCAAGGAACTTCAGGAAAATTACCGATAGGGCCGAACGCCCAACGCGAACGGAGTCGACTTGCCCCCGTCAAACAAACGCGCAGCATCGACGACCCCAGGTACCGGCGCGGGCGACGACGTGCGCCTCGGGATTCTCTTGATCGCGTTGTTCTCGTTGACGATCCCGATCATCGGATCGAGCGTCAAGATCCTCGGGCAGACACTGGACATTGCGCAGATCACGTGGACGCGGTTCCTGTTGCAGGTGATCCTCATCGGGAGCACCATCGCGATCACCTCCAAGGCATTTTCGCAGCCTTGGCCGAAACCGATCTGGCCGCTGGCGTTGCGCGGTGCCGTCATCACGACAGGCTCCGCCCTCTTCTATGCGGCACTGGTCATTCTGCCGCTGGTCGAAGCAACCGCGATCCTGTTCATCCAGCCGCTCATCCTGACAGCGATGGCAGCGCTACTTCTCGGCGAGCGTGTCGGGCCGCTGCGTTGGGCCGCCGTCGTTACCGGCCTGATCGGTGCCTATATCGTCATCGGTCCAAACTTCGCGTCGATCGGGTGGGCGGCGCTGCTGCCGGCCGGCGCGGCGGTCTGCTTTGCCATTGCCTCGCTCATCACGCGAGTTTGGGCGGCGACAGCCGGCGCCATGATGTTTCAGTTCATCACCGCGGCAACGGCGATCATCTTGCTCTCGGTTCTGATCGGCCTGGGAACGATCGGCGGTATCGAAGAGCTGACGCTGCGCTGGCCGTCGTCGAGCGAACTGGCCCTCCTGTTGTTTGCCGGCTGCGGCTCGACGATCACCAATCTTATGCTCGTGCAGGGGTTCCGCATCGCACCACCTTCTGCGCTGGCGCCGTTCTTCTATCTGGAGATCGTCGGCGCTACGATCCTCGGCGCTATCATCTTCGCACAATTGCCGGGGCTGACGACCGTTCTCGGCACCTCGATCGTGATTGCCGCCGGCCTGTTCGTATGGTGGCGGGAAACGCGCGACGTTCGCGTCGCACTTGAGAAGGCCGCGCCGCACGAACGGCAATAGCTGGAAATGTCGGTTCCGATCAGGCGAAGCCATCTTCACCGGCCCCGCACACAATCGCCGCGGCGCAAGCCTCCGGCGGCAGGTTGACGGCCCCCGACTGCAGGGCGGCCAGGGCCGCGGCACCCGACAGTTCCGCTGCAATGCCCATCTCGAACCACAGCCAGCGTGCGGCATCTTGCATCTCATCGTCGCTGACCGTGACGATGTCGTCGACAAGCTGTTCAATGATCGCGAAGTTGAGCTCGGCACTGCGTTTCGGCGCCAGCGTATTGGCCCGCGTCTCGATTTTTTCGAGCGTGACCAAATGGCCAGCATCGCGCGAGGCCCGCAGCGTCGGTGCACCTGCCGCCTCGACACCGATCACCTTCGCAGTAGGCTTCATCGCCTTGACCGCGGTCGCAACACCGGAAATCAGGCCGCCACCGCCGATCGCGACCAATACCACGTCGATGTCGGGCGATTGCTTCATCATCTCGCGGCCGACCGTGCCCTGTCCGGCAATGATGTCGGGTTGCTTGAACGGATGCACATACGTCATGCCGTCGCGCTCTGCACGGCGCAGCGCCGCAGTATTGGCGTCATCGAAGTCAAGGCCTTCGATAATCACGTCGGCATCCCAGGCGCGCAACTTTGCGGCCTTTTCCGGCGGTGCACGCTCCGGCAGGTAGACTACCGCGCGCGTGCCGGCGGCGCGCGCCGCATAAGCCAGTGCCAGGCCATGATTGCCTCCGGAAGCCGTAATGACTCCCCGCTCGAGCGTCGCCGCATCGAGTTGCGCGATCGCGTTACTGGCCCCGCGCGCCTTGAAAGAACCGGTGACCTGCAGACACTCCAGTTTGAGCATCAGCGGGCCGGCATGCAGCGGTGTCTTGATGAAGCGGGTGCGCAGGCAGGGCGTACGGCGCACGCGTGCCTTGATCCGCTCTGCCGCTGCTTCGATGTCGTCTAGAGTTGGCGTAGTCATGGTTCTTCTCGCAAGAGGGTGAGCGCGCGGCGCTGTCGAGGGGCTGGGATGGAAAGGTGCATCTGAATCGGATTGTGGGAGCAGCGCAACGCGGGCATCTGGGGCACGGAATGCCACTTGGTGCCGGATGCCAACCTGCTGCGCGCCAGCAACCCCGCATCCGCGACGCCGAGCTTGGCCAGACGATCCAGCGTCGAGCATCCCATGCTGCCGTAACCGACCGGGACGAATGAGGCATGCGATGGCAGAGGAAATGGAGTCATCGCCGAGAGCCACCTTTCACGAGACCGATCCTTTCCGATCAACCGGCTGCTGCACATTATATGTGCGGGACGACGTAGTCAGGCACGATTCCTGAAGCATCCAGGCACTGCTGCAAATCCAGGTCCCGCAGTACACCATTGTCGGTTACGAGAATCGTCGCAAGTCCTGCCGCCGCTCCGCCGAGGATATCGGTATGCAGCGTATCGCCGACCATCGCTATGCGCCCACGCGGCACATCCTCGCCGAATCGTGCAACCGCTTCCTCGAACGCATTGGCAAATGGCTTGCCATAAAATGTCGGCTCGACGTTGCAATTCTCGGCAATCTCATGCGCGTAAGTACCCGGCTCGACGGAGAACCCCGCTTCCCGTGGCGCCGCCAGGTCCGGGTTGCCCACCAGCAGCTGCCGAGGTCGATCACAAAGCGCTATGGTAAGGCAAGCCTGGAGTTCCGGCGACCAGGTCTGGCTGCTGAGCAGAATGAAGCCGTCAGCCCGAGAGACCGATCCGTCATCCGGATCGAGCAGAATTGCCTTCAAACCAAACTCATCGACCTCGGACGCAGGTGGCGCCGCGATTCCCCAGGTCATTGTCGGATCAAACTGCGCGACTGCAGTCGCCAGCAGTTCGCGACTCGAAATGATCTCACGGCGCTCGAAGCCGAATCCGAGTTTACGGTATTTCTCGACGAGCCCTGCGAGCGGCCCCGTGGCAGCATTCGTCAAGACGGCGACGCGCTTGCCGCGTCGCCTCAGATCGAGAAGTCGTTCTCGGGCGCCCGCGATCGGTTGCTCGCCAACATTGAGGACTCCAAACGAGTCGAACAAAAACACATCGAACTGCTCCGACAGCGCACCCAAACTACCTACGTACCTGGGTACCGGAGGAAAGACCGCCTCGGGCAGCCGCCCGCGCACCTCTTCGTAACGCTGGAAAATCCATTCAGATGTGCAATTTATCGAGATGTGCTGTGACAAAATGTGCCTCGGGTGGACGCTGAGCCGCCAAAATTGAGTGGCGCAGAGCCGCGGTCCACATCATTGCCCGTGAGAAGGCTGGTAATTCGACTGATGGCCCGGCATTATCAGGTGCAACGGACTTGCACCATCACAATTGCAGGCCCGGCCAACGAAAACTGGGAGGAATACATGATCTTCAAGCTATTGGGAGCCGGCGCCGTGGCGCTCGCAGCCCTCTTGCCGGCAACCACGGCACAGGCCGAGGAATGCCATCGCGGCACGCTCGACAAGCGCTATTGCGACAGAAACTACGATCAGGTCGCCGATTTGCCGACCGATCCGTCGAAGTGGAATAATCCAAGCACGATCATCTTTTCCTACACGCCCGTCGAAGACCCGGCTGTCTATGCCAAGGTGTGGGACGGCTTCATCAAGCACATGTCGAAAGTGACCGGCAAGAAGGTCGTCTTCTTCCCCGTGCAGTCTTACGCGGCACAGTACGAAGCGATGCGCTCCGGCCGCCTGCACATTGCCGGCGTCAACACTGGCGGCAACCCAGTCGCTGTATCATGTGCCGGTCTGGTGCCGTTCGCCATGATGGCGGCCAAGGATGGCTCGTTCGGCTATGAGATGGAGATCATCGTGCCCGCCGACAGCCCGATCCAATCCGCCAAGGACCTAAAAGGCAAGACCCTCGCGTTCACCTCGCCGACATCGAATTCAGGCTTCAAGGCGCCGTCTGCGATCCTGAAGAGCAGCTTCGGCCTGGTCGCAAAGCAGGACTTCAAGACCACCTTCTCCGGCAAACACGACAATTCGATCCTTGGTGTCGCCAACAAGGACTACGAAGCAGCGGCGATCGCCAACTCCGTCTTGAAACGCATGGCGCGACGCAAAGCGGTTGATCAAAGCAAGATCCGATCGATCTACAAGTCGCAGACGTTCCCGACGACAGGCTACGGCCACGCTCATAACCTGCACCCGGAAGTCGTCGCCAAAATCAAGCAAGCGTTTTTCACGTTCAAGTGGGAAGGCTCCGACCTGCAGAAGGAGTTCAAGAAGGAAGGCCGCTTCATCGGCATCCACCACAAGAGCGATTGGTCGGTGATCCGCCAGATCGATGCGGCCAACGGCGTTAGTTATAGCTGCAAGTAGGCACGCTGCCCAACTCTCATTGAGAGCCGCCGCGCCGCCATTTGGCGCGGCGGCTCTTTCACATTGTTCCGGCTGGTCTTGTCTGCTGAAACCTGCCGCCCCACGCGAGGTCTCGATGCTGCGCCTGGAAGCTCTCACAAAGCAATATCGAACCGGGGATCAGGCGCTCAAGGGCGTCAACCTCGAAATCCCCGATGGCCAGGTCGTGGCCTTGATCGGGCCGTCGGGGGCCGGCAAGTCGACTTTGATCCGCTGCATCAACCGCCTTGTCGAGCCGAGCTCCGGCAGCGCGACCCTGAACGACGTGAACCTGACGAAGCTGTCACTCGGCGAGTTGCGCAAAGCCCGGCGGCGGATGGGCATGATCTTTCAGGAGTACGCCCTCGTTGAGCGCCTGAGCGTGATGGAAAATGTCCTGTCCGGCCGGCTCGGCTATGTCGGCTTCTGGCAAAGCTGGTTCAGGAAGTTCCCGCCTGCCGATATCAAGGAGGCCTTCCGACTGCTCGACCGCGTCGGGCTCAGCGAAATGATTGACAAGCGCGCCGATGAATTGTCGGGCGGCCAGCGCCAGCGCGTCGGTATCGCCCGCGCGCTCATCCAGGACCCGGAACTGCTGCTTGTCGACGAACCGACCGCCAGCCTCGACCCAAAGACATCCCGCCAGATCATGCGCCTGATCTGCGAACTGTGCGCCGAACGCGGGCTGGCTGCGATCATCAACATCCATGACGTCATGCTCGCACAATTGTTCGCCGAACGCGTTGTCGGTCTGCGCCTCGGAGAAATCGTCTACGACGGGCCGCCAACCGGGCTGACCACGGACGTGCTCACTGAAATCTATGGTGAGGAGGACTGGGAGGCGACGATCGAAACCGTCGACGATGACGACGAAGAAGAGGCGGCACGCCTTGCCGCAGCACGGCGTTCAGCGACACAGGCGCAGGAGACGTTATGACCTCTCCCGCTAGCGCCTCGGTGGTGCCCGCCAAAGACTATCCCGGTGTATGGAAGAAGCCGCCATTCGTCGCCAATCCGTTCCTGCGTTGGCTGATGTGGCTCGGCATCGCCGTCTATCTGGTCATCGCTTTCGGCACCCTCGAGATCAACTGGCAACGCGTCGCCGAGGGCATTCCCCGCGGCCAGAAATTCCTGCTTGCGTTTTTTCCACCCGACTTCGTCAGCCGCTGGGACTCGATCGTCGACGGCATCCTCGAGAGTGTGTGGATGGCAATTATTTCGACCGTTGCCGGCATCGCGCTGTCCATTCCGATCGGCCTCGGTGCGGCGCGCAACCTGTCAAGCAGACCGATCTATCTCGCGTGTCGCGCAATCATTGCGCTGTCGCGCACCTTCCCGGAAGTCATTCTCGCAATCTTCGCCGTCAAACTGTTCGGTTTCGGGCCGTTCGCCGGATTCCTGGCCCTATCGATCGCAACCATCGGCTTCTACGGCAAACTGCTCGCCGAAGACATCGAGAACATGAGCCCCGCACCGGTCGAGGCGATCAAGGCGACGGGCGCCGGCTGGTTCCAGTGGGTCAACTACGCCGTCCAGCCGCAGGTGTCGCCACGCATGATCGGGCTTGCCATGTACCGCCTCGACATCAACTTCCGTGAGTCCGCGGTCGTCGGCATTGTCGGCGGCGGCGGCATCGGTGCGACGTTGCTGACGTCCTTCGACCGCTATGAATTCCAGACCGCCGCCGCCATTCTGCTGATCATCATCGGGATCGTAATGGCGCTGGAATACGGCTCGGGTTACTTGCGAAAGTGGGTCCAGTAATGCCGGTAAGCGGAACGACCGACGCGCCCATCTGGAAGCGGCGCACGACACAAAGGCAGTGGCTGATCTGGGCCGGCTGGCTGGCCGGCGTTGCTGTCGTCGCCTACGCCTGGAAGTTGATCTCCGATAAAACGGTCTGGTTCTTCGTATGGGACGCCGGCACGCAGGCTGTCGATCTCGCAACGCGCATGGTGCCACCGAAGTGGTCGTACATGGACAATCTGTGGCGGCCGATCTGGGACACGATCAACATCGCAACGCTTGGCACGCTGATGGCGGTCATTCTGGCCTTTCCCATCGCGTTTCTCGCCGCCCGAAACACCACACCGCATCCGATCGTGCGCGCCATTGCGCTCTTTGCAATCGTCTCGTCACGCTCGATCAACTCGCTGATCTGGGCGCTGATGCTGGTCGCGATCATCGGCCCCGGCATCCTCGCCGGTGTCATCGCCATCGGCCTGCGATCGATCGGCTTCTGCTCCAAACTGCTCTACGAGGCCATCGAAGAGATCGACCACACCCAGGTCGAGGCGATCGAGGCCACCGGCGCAAGCGGCGTTCAGAAGCTTTCTTACGGCATCATTCCGCAAATCATGCCGACGTTTGCGGGCATTTCAGTCTTCCGCTGGGATATCAACATCCGCGAATCCACGGTTCTCGGCCTGGTCGGCGCCGGCGGGCTCGGCCTCCAGCTTGATGCTTCGATCTCGACGCTGGCCTGGACGCAGGTCTCCCTGATCCTGATCGTCATCCTCGCAACCGTCATCGTCAGCGAATGGGTCTCTGCCCGCGTGCGCCATGCCATCATCTAACTGCAACGGGGCTGGCTGCGGCCGAGATGCCCCAGCGACAATTCTTAATCTCGCTGTCATGCCAAATTGCTCAAAGCTAGCCAAAGTCGACGTCTCCAGCAGACGAGGCGGCTATGAACATCTGGCAACTGGATTGGCGCGTCGATCAAACCGCCGTTATCAAGGATGGACCTGGCACCTTTGAGGTTATCGCCGTCGGCACCAAGCGGCATCAGCAGGTCCTCACCGAGATTGCCGGGCAGCAGGCCGACCGCGGTGCCCTGGTCCGCGAGGCCGTGCTGCAGATCGACAATGACAACCCCAACGACAGCTATGCCGTCACCGTACTGATCGACGATCGTATCGTCGGCTCGCTGTCCTGGCCGCACGCCCTGCGCTTCCGTGACCTGCTCAGTGGGCATCGTCGCCTTCTTTCCGCGCGCTGCGATGCTGCGATTCTGAGTCCCACCGATACGGGGGATGCCGACGAACGGTGGTTCCGCGTTGCTCTCGACCTGCCGCGACCCGCCCCGCCAGAACCGGAACCAGAACCGTACGACGCAACCGACCATGACAATGAGACGGCAGAACCGGCGGAATTGGAGGCAGAAGAAGAAACAGAAGAAGAGGGGGAAGTAGAAGAAGAGATAGACGAAGCATAAGCGCCGCTGTCGGGTTCGGGCGTGATCTCCCGGCAGAAAATTATTTACTCATTCTGCGGACCGTCCCGCCAAGTTTCGCTACACTGCGCACCCGTCAACAGCAGTTTCGTGGTAAGTATGAATGAAGACAGGATTGGAAGGCCGCACCGTCTTGATCACGGGCGCCGCACGCAACATCGGCCGCCAAATGGCGGTGATGTTCGCCGAAGAAGGTGCGAACTTGGCGATTTGCACCAGCCGTAACATGGACGGGCTTCACACCACTGCCGGCGAGGTCGAAAAAGCCGGTGGCCAGGTCATGACCGAACAGGTCGATGTCACCGACCAAACCGCCGTCGAGCAATTCGTTCAACGCGCGCACGATAAGTTCGGGCGCATCGACGTTCTCGTCAACAATGCCGTCTATCGCTCCGAAGGCGACCTCCTCAATGAGCCCGTCGAACATTGGATGCGCAACATCGCGGTCAACCTGCACGGCCCCTACTTCACGTGCAAGGCCGCGATTCCGAAAATGATCGATGCCAAATGGGGCCGCATCGTCAACTTTTCCGGCTACGCCCCGTATCTCGGCTCCTATCCCGGCAAGGCCATGGTCAAGCTTGGCATCGTCGGCTTCACGCGTGGACTTGCGAAACAATACGGCCCGCACAATATCACTGCCAATTGCATAGGTCCGGGCCACATCGACGTTGAGCGCGATGCTTTTCAAGACGCCAGCAAGGGTGTTTTCGATTTCCAGCCAATTCGTCGTGACGGCCAGCCACAGGAGGTGGCAAGCCTCGCGGTCTACCTCGCCAGCGAGAACGCCGGTTTCACAACAGGGCAGTGCTACCTGGTCAATGGCGGCGCCTATTTCCAGTAGGACGTCATCGTGAGCACGCCCGAATGGTTCGGCTATAGTTGCAAACCATGTTCTATCCGACCCGAAATGTCATCCTGCCACCGCGCCTGACCGGCGTCGATGGTGCCGCACGGCGCGTCGGCGTCGAGATCGAATTCGCAGGTCTGAGTGCGCGCGATACGGCACATCTGATCGCCCAACATCTCGGTGGTGAGATGCAGATGGTCGACGAACACCGCTATGACGTTGTTGGCGGGAAACTGGGACCGTTCCGGGCTGAACTCGATTCGCGCTACGTGCATCCCGAAGGAATTCTTGGAACGCTGCAAGATGCGCCGCCCGATTGGCTGGTACAGCTCAGCGAGCTTGTCAGTGGCACGCTCGGCCATGCCGGTGCCATTGTGATACCGTGCGAGGTTGTGGGACCTCCGGTCACGGTCGATCAACTGCCACAAATAGATGACCTGATCGCGCACCTGAGGAAAGCGGGCGCGCAAGGAACCGATCGCAGTGTATTCTACGCATTCGGCGTCCACCTCAATCCCGAAATTGCGACGCGGGATCCGGCATGGCTTCTCTCGGTCCTGCGCGCGCAATGCCTGATGTCACCTTGGCTGCGCACGGTGATGGAGATCGACACAAGCCGATATTTGACGGGTTTCGCGGCACCGTTCCCGCAACGCTACATCGATCTCATCTTGCAGCCGGGTTACGCACCCGATCTCGATGTCCTGATTGCCGACTACGTTGCACACAATCCCAGGCGCGATCGCGAACTGGATATGCTGCCGTTGTTCGCCTGGCTGGATCGAGATCGCATAGGCAAAGCGCTACCGACCGAAAAAATCGGAGCAAGACCGACGTTTCACTACCGGCTGCCGAATGCCGCGTTGGAGCGCGCCGCCTGGTCAGTGGTTCTGGAATGGAATCGCTGGTGTCTGTTGGAGCGCATTGCCGAAAGCCCCGATCTGATCCGTTCGCTTTCCGAGGCCTACCGGCACTTGCCGTCGCCATTTGATCAAGCCCGCTGGACCCGCCAATCCTCGGAGTGGCTTGCGCACAATTTCCATCTCCTCGCAGCGCATCCTAACGACGGTCCGTGATGGCGCTCAGGCCGTCGTGGTAACGCCCTGCGTGGCTCTCACGCGTCGCATCGACGACCGACGGTTGAGCACCAGGCGCCGGATGAATGCGATGATGAAGACCAGGGTCATGACGAGAATAATGGTCGGCGCCGGAGCGCTGTCGAGAAAGAAACTCGCGTAGGTGCCAGCGAGCATCGACGCCATGCACACGATCACCGATACCCAGAGCATGGTGCTGAATTTTCGGACCAGCAGAAAGGCAATGGCACCTGGCGCGATCAACAGCCCGATTGCGAGGATCAACCCTGCCGCCGAGAGCGTCGCCACGATGGTCAGCGACAGTGCCGACAGCAATCCGTAGTGCAGCCAGTTGACCCAGAGCCCGGAAACCTGCGCCTGGGCTGGATCGAAGCTGTGCAAGAGCAGGTCCTTCCATTTCAAAATCAGCCCCGCCGCAACCACCACGGAAATGATACCGGCAGTCCAAAGCTCATCGGCTTCGACACCAAGCATGTTGCCAAACAATATGTGATCGAGATGTGCATTCGTTTTGATCGACACGTAGAGCACGAGCCCGAACCCGAACATCCCCGAAAAAACGACCCCCATGACGGTGTCCTGCTTGACGCGGCTGTTGCCCGCCAGATACCCGGTCGCCAGCGCGCAGATCATGCCGGCGGCAAAGGCGCCAATGATCAATGGGAAACCGAAAATGTAGGCAACAACGATGCCCGGAAGGACGGCATGCGAGACGGCGTCGCCCATCAGCGCCCAGCCCTTCAGCACCAGATAGCACGACAGCAATGCCGTCGGCACCGACACGATGATCGAGATCAAGAACGCGTTTTGCATGAAGCCGAATTTGAACGGCATCAAGAGAGGAGCGAATTCCATCACGCCACCTCTTGCCTGCGAGGCACGACCGCATCGGCCGGCTCTTGTCGCAATGCGGCCCGTGCCTTGCGCCTTGCTGCCAGGAGCCCGTGCTTCGGCGCGAAGACAAAAGCCAGCAGGAATATCAGCGTTTGCAGCGTCACAATGATCCCACCGGTTGCCCCGTCAAGGAAATAGCTGATGTAGGCACCGAAGAAACTCGTCGCCGCGCCGATCGCGACCGACGTCAGAATCAATTTCGGAAAGCGGTCACATAAGAGGTACGCGGTCGCCCCTGGAGTGACGACCATGGCAATCACCAGGAACGCCCCGACCGTCTGCATCGCCGCGACGACGGACGCTGACAGCAGCATGAAAAAGACCACCTTCAGGGCGCCGGGATTGAGACCGATGGTGCGCGCGTGGTTCTCATCGAAGAACGTGACCATCAAGTCTTTCCACTTCGCGAGCAGGATGGTCAGCGAAACGACACCAATGATCACCAGTTGCAATGTATCTTCCGGCGTGATTGCCAGGATATTGCCCATCGTTATCGTCTGCACGGAAACAGAGATCGGGCTGACCGACACCATGAACAGGCCAAGGCCGAAGAATGAGGTGAAGATCAAGCCAATCACGACGTCGACCTTAAGTCCCGAGCGCTCGGAAAGGAAAACCATGGCACCCGCCGCAAGCCCGCCGGCGACGAAGGCGCCGAGCGCAAACGGCAGACCGAGCATGTAGGCACCGGCGACACCGGGCACGACGGAATGCGACAGCGCATCGCCGATCAGTGACCAACCTTTCAGCATCAAGTAGGCCGAGAGAAATGCACACACGCCGCCGACAAGCGCCGAGACCCACATCGCGTTCGTCATGTAACCGTAGGTAAAGGGTTCGTAGAGGTACGCGATCATCGCTCGTTCTCGTTGACCTTGACCTCGTCACCATACTGGACGAATGGCCGCTCATCGTCGGTCAGGATCGTCACCTTGCGCGTGTCACCATCGGTGTGAAGCGTTTCATCGCTAATCGTGAAATGGCGCAGGACTCCGCCAAAAGCCTTTTCCAGGTTGTCTCTCGTGAACACCGCCGCGGTCGGCCCGAAACCGAGCACCGTGCCTTTGACCAGGATCGTGCGATCACAGAATTCTGGAACCGAACCCAGATTGTGGGTCGAAACCAGCATCACCCGGCCTTCATCGCGCAGCTCTCGAAGCAGCCTGACGATCTGATCTTCGGTTTTGACATCGACACCGGTGAACGGCTCATCAAGCAGGATGACCTGTCCGTCCTGGGCAAGTGCCCGGGCAAGGAACACGCGCTTGCGTTGCCCACCGGACAGCTCGCCAATCTGGCGTTTGCGATAGTCCTGCATGTTGACGCGCCGCAGTGCCTCGTCGACCGCCGCATGGTCCGCTCGACTGGGCCGGCGCAGGAAACCCATATGGCCATAACGCCCCATCATCACGACATCTTCGACCAACACCGGAAAGGCCCAATCGACCTCCTCCGATTGCGGGACGTAGGCCACCAGGTTCTGGCGCAGTGCATCGCGAATTGTGCCGCCAAGCACCTGGATGTCGCCCTTGGCGCTCGGAACGAACCCCATGATCGCCTTGAACAGCGTCGACTTGCCGGCGCCATTGACGCCGACCAATGCTGTTATCGTCCCGCGCGGAATTTCGAAGCTGGCGTCCCAAAGTGCGGTATGGCCATTGCGATAAGTGACGGTGACATCCGTCGCGACGATCCCGTCCGCCGGCGCCATGTCCACGATGTCCTGAGATGACTCAACAGCTACCATCTGCGACCTGCATCCACGCGTAACGCGCGCTCCCTTACCAATACCATTGCCCCATCGTGGATATGCTCCAGTTGGCGCCCGTCATTCTTTCAAGTTGGCGACGAGCCCCTTGGCGACCGTACTCGAGGTCACTTTCAACAGATCAAGATAGGTCGGCACCGGCCCGTTCGGCCCGCTTAGCGAGTCGACATAAAGCACGCCGCCGTACGTCGCACCGGTTTCGCGCGCCACCTGTTTCGCCGGTGCGGTATTGACCGTGCTCTCGCAAAAGACGACCGGGACTTTATGCGCTCTGACACCATCGATTACCGCACGGACCTGCTGCGGTGTTCCAACCTGATCCGCATTCATCGGCCAGAGGTAGAGTTCCTTCATGCCGAAGTCGCGCGCAAGGTAGCTAAACGCCCCTTCGCAGGTGACCAGCCAGCGCCTTTGTTCCGGTATTCTGCTTATGGCCTGACGCAACGGTTCGATCGTCGCGCGCAGCTTTGCCTTGTAGGTCGCCGCATTCTTGGCATAGATCGCGGCGTTCTTCGGATCATGCTTGGAAAGCGCCTTGACGATGTTGTCGATGTAGATCAGGGCACTGTTAAGCCCCATCCAGGCGTGGGGATTTGGCTTGCCCTTGTACGACCCGGAGGCAATCGATATCGGCTCGATGCCATCGGTCAGTGTCGCGGAGGGGGTCGTGCCGAGGTTTGACAAGAACTGTTCAAACCAAAGCTCCAGGTTCATACCATTCCACAAGATGAGATCGGCATCGGAGGCGCGGACGATGTCGCGTGGGGTCGGCTGATAGCCATGGATCTCGGCGCCGGGCTTGGTGATCGATACCACTTCGGCCGCGTCACCGGCGACGTTTGCCGCCATATCGGCAATAACGGTAAACGTCGTCACGACCTTCATCTTCTTCGCAGCGAGCGCCGTCGTGTTCTGCAGCATTATCGCCACGCACAGCATCGCGGCGGCGGCCGCAGCAAAGCGTCCAATCCGGCGCAGAAAACTCGAACTCATCACCTCTATCCTCGAATCCGATTGCCAAGTATCGGGGTTTCCTTAGTGCGATAGGTAACCTAGTCATATCAATTAAAATTAGCAATGGCTAATTTTAGCGCACTTTGCTGATCTTGAACGGCTCGGCTGATCCATGGTTTCCGAGCTTGAGATTGCAGGGAAAATAAGGTAGACAATGCTAACAATCTTCATACTGGGAGCTATAAACGTGACGCGACGGACAGCGGCCAAGGCCAGCACGCAGCTCCAGCCTGCCGAACCGTCGCTTGGCGCCGTGGAAGATCAGGCAACCAGTTTTCGCCAGGTGCGCGAGGCGCGCCGCATGGAATTGGTCGAAGACTACGTCGAGCTGATTGCCGACCTCATTGACGATGGTGGCGAAGCCCGCCCGGTCGATATTGCTGCCCGGCTCGGTGTCGCCAAGCCAACTGTCAACAAAATGCTCAAGAAGCTCCAGCAGGAGTCTCTCATCACGCAAAAGCCCTACCGCGCCGTATTTCTGACGCAGGCCGGGCGGGCACTCGCTGAAGAAAGCCGTCGGCGCCACCAGATCGTTGAAGCGTTCCTGCTCTCCATCGGCGTCGGCCCCGATACAGCGCGCGCCGATGCCGAAGGCATGGAACACCACGTCAGCGAAGAAACGCTGAAGATTTTCGAGCGGCTCGCGCGCCAAGCAGGCTGACCGGCGCTATCGATACCTACGGCTTGGCGTCATAGCTGGCGAACACCTCGGTGCTACCGTCCTTCTTGAGCAACAGCACGCTGTATGCGTCCCGCGCGGTGCCAACCTCCATGCCGGGTGAGCCGATCGGCATTCCAGGCACGCTCAGCCCGATGGCATCGGGTTGCTCCTTCAAGAGCCGCGCCACCTCCCTGGCCGGCACGTGTCCCTCGATCACATATCCGGCGACGCGCCCCGTGTGACAGGACTGGTGTTCCGCGCCGATCCCATGATTTCGCTTGAAGCGGGCAAGCGCGCCGAACGCCATGTTCTCGGTGGCGACCTCAAACCCCGATCGCTTGAGATGATTGACCCAGGCCTGGCAGCAACCGCAGGAAGCGGTTTTCTTGACATCCACCTTGACGCTGTCGGCTTGCGCGCCGCCTGCCGCCAGAATAAGCACCGCCCATGCCGTCATAATGGATTTCATCATCTGATCCCTCGTTCTCTCGCTCAGTTACAGTTGTTCGCAAGGCATCACTTGCCGCGCCCCGCAGCCGATGCCAGGTCATCCAGAATCGGACAGTCGGGCCGATGATCGCCTCGGCATGATTTAATCAGCGTCTGTAGCGTCGACTTCATGCCTTCGAGTTCGCGGATCTTGGCCTCGACCTCGTTCAGGTGCTCGCGCGCCAGTGCTTTGACATCGGAACTGGCGCGGCTCTCATCTTCATAGAGTGACAGCAGCTGCCGGCATTCGTCGATCGTGAAACCAAGGCTGCGCGCGCGGTGCAGGAAGCGCAGTTTGTGCAGTTCCTGTGCGCGATAGCTCCGATAGCCATTGTCCCGGCGCGGCGGCCGGATCAAACCGATGTCTTCGTAGTAGCGGATCGTTTTCGCCGGCAGCCCGCTGGCCTCGGCGACCTCGCCAATACTCATGACCTCCACGAAATACTCCTTCGATTGTCCATCGAATTACGAGAATAGGCCTTCCAGCAACGAGAAGGTCAAATCGTCTTGCCTTTCGTCGCTGCAATCGCGGCGACGCTATAATTCTTGCGTCCGCAGGCGCAGCGCATTGCCTATCACTGACACCGATGACAGGCTCATCGCCCCAGCGGCAATCATCGGCGAAAGCAGGACTCCGAAAACCGGATAGAGAATGCCTGCTGCGATCGGCACGCCGGCGGCGTTGTAGGCAAATGCGAAAAACAGGTTCTGCTTGATATTGCGCATCGTGGCGTCGGCAAGGCGGCGGGCACGCACGATACCATTGAGATCGCCTTTCACCAGCGTGAAGCCGGCACTCTCGATGGCGACGTCGGCGCCCGTGCCCATCGCGATACCGACATCGGCCTGCGCCAAAGCCGGCGCATCATTGATGCCGTCGCCCGCCATGGCAACCTTGCGACCCGCCGCCTGCAGTTCGCCAACTAGGCAGGCCTTATCCTCCGGCGATACATTGGCGCGGACGTCGTCGATGCCCAGGCGCGCGGCCACCGCTTGTGCCGTTCGCGCACTGTCACCGGTTGCCATGACAATGCACAGTCCTTCGCGGTGCAACGTTTTGATCGCAGCCGCTGTCGTTGCCTTGATCGGATCGGCGACCGCTACGAAGCCTGCGACTGCGTCACCCATTACGATGAACATCACCGTCTCGCCGCCGTCGCGCCGCTGGTCGGCCGCCTCGGACAGTTCGTCAGGATCAAACCCTAATCTCTTGAGGAGCTTGGCATTGCCGAGCGCGACACTCCGCCCGTCAATCATACCGACAACGCCCTCGCCGGTGATGGCCTCGAATTCCTGGGCATCGACAAGCTCCAATCCGCGTGCCTGCGCGCCTCGAACGACGGCGTCGGCGAGCGGATGTTCCGATCCCTTTTCGAGACTGGCAGATGCCCGCAAAATATCTGCTTCGTCGTGGCCGGTGGACGCAACCACCGCGACGAGTTCCGGTTTTCCCTCGGTCAGCGTGCCCGTCTTGTCGACGATCAGCGTATCGACACCGGCGAAGCGCTCCAGCGCCTCGGCATCCTTGATCAAGACTCCGGCCTGCGCACCACGCCCGGTTGCCACCATGATCGACATCGGCGTTGCCAAGCCAAGCGCACACGGACATGCGATGATCAGAACGGAGACGGCGGCAATCAATGCGTAGGCCATGGCCGGCGGCGGCCCCACTGCCGCCCAGGCGATGAACGCGATGACCGCGACAGCAACCACTGTCGGTACGAACCAAGCCGCGACGACGTCGACCAGCTTCTGGATCGGCGCCTGCGAGCGTTGTGCATTGGCGACCATCTCGACGATCTTCGACAAGGTTGTATCGCCTCCGACGCGGGTCACTTCGACAATCAGCGACCCGCTTCCATTGAGCGTCGCGCCCGTCACTTCGTCACCGTCTTCCTTTTCGACCGGCATCGCCTCGCCTGTCAGCATCGACTCGTCGACTGCACTGCGCCCGCTGACGATCACACCGTCGACAGGGACCTTCTCGCCGGGCCGCACCCGCAATTTGTCGCCGACAGTGACGGTGTCGAGCGGCACGTCCTCTTCGCGCCCATCGGAATGCACCCGCCGCGCCGTGTCCGGTGATAGATCGAGCAGGGCCTGAATGGCGCTGCCGGTCTGCTCTCGTGCACGCAACTCGAGCAACTGGCCGAGTAGGATCAGGACGATAATGACGGCAGCCGCTTCGTAATAGATGCCGACGTGACCGCCTGCATCGCGAAACGTATCGGGAAACAGGCCCGGCGCGACCGTCGCCACCACACTGAAACCATAGGCGGCGCCGACGCCGAGCGCGATCAGCGTCCACATGTTGGGGCTTCGATGGACGATCGAGGCCCAACCTCGCTTGAAGAATGGCGCACCGCACCACAACACGATCGGCGTTGCCAGCAGCAATTCGACCCACGCGGACGCCCCGCCAAGCCATGCGCGTACGGGCAGTCCGACCATCGGCCCCATCGCGACGATCAACAGCGGAATAGCCAGCGCCAGGCCAACCTTGAAACGATGCCAAAAATCGACGAGTTCCGGGTTGGGCCCGCCATCGCGCGCAGGAATGCCCATCGGCTCCAGCGCCATCCCGCACTTTGGGCAGTCGACGAGCTTGTCCTCGACGATTTCCGGGTGCATCGGGCAGGTATAGCGCGTGCCTTCCGGCATCGGCTCGGGCGCCGGACGGTCGCCGAGATAGGCGTCCGGATCGGCTTCGAACCTTTCGTGGCAACGTTGCGCGCAAAAGTAGTAGCTCTTGCCAGCATGCGTGGACGTCCATTGCGCGGATGCGCGATCGACCGACATCCCACACACCGGATCGCGCTCCGTCGTCGTACCCGATGCAACCGCTTCATCTCGCGTCATCGACGTTGTCATGCTGCTGCTCCACCTTTTGGCGCTTCAACAGCGATATGAACGTTCCATCAACTGGAAGGTCAATGGGCAAGGTGGAAAACGTCTCAACAGCGCTCAATCGGCCTTCGCATGCCGCCTTACGCGCCGCCGTCCAGTCCACGCTGTCGCGTGACGGCGCCCGCGATTGTTCGCGCCTGTAATTCTCGGTAAATTGCAAATCGCTTGCGCCTCGAACACGTTAAAAGTACCAACAGGCGTTGGCACGAGACCCGGATCGGCCTGGACGTGCGCCAACGTCGTTGGGAAACCTGCAAACTATGTCCAGAATTCTTGGGGTGGATGTCGGCGGCACCTTCACCGACTTCTTCTTGATTGACGATCAATCCGGCGAGACCTGGGTCCACAAGGTCAACTCGACACCAGACGACCCGTCTCGTGCCATTCTGCAAGGCATCGACGCGCTGACACCCGATATGCCCGACGGCCTCGCCTTTCTCGCCCATGGCACGACGGTCGCGACCAATGCCCTGATCCAGCGCCGCGGCGCCAATGTCGCTTTGATCACGACCGCCGGCTTCCGCGACCTGCTCGAAATCGGTCGCCAAACCCGCCCCAAGATCTATGACCTCAAGATCGACAACCCGGAACCACTGGTGCCACGCCATTTGCGCTTCGAGGTTACCGAGCGCATCGATGGCAAAGGCGCCGTCGACACACCGCTTGCCGAGGCGGACCTCGACGACGTTATCGACAAGATCAAGGCAAGCGGTGCCGACGCCGTCGCCGTCTGCTTCCTGTTCGCATTTCTCAATCCTTGCCACGAGCAGGTCGTCGGCCAAGCCCTGCGCGCGCGACTACCGGGTGTCGAGATATCCCTCTCATCCGAGATCCAACCTGAATTCCGCGAATACGAGCGTTTCTCGACCACCGTCCTCAATGCCTACCTGCAGCCCCTCGTCAGCCGCTACATGAACAATCTCGCCGACGCGCTGGCCGATCGCGCGCGCGATGCAAAGATCGGGATCAGCCAATCCTCAGGCGGCCTTATGAGCATCGAACGCGCCGCCGCCGTGCCGATCCGGACCGCGCTGTCGGGCCCGGCCGCCGGCGTCATTGGCGCCGTCGCTCTTGGCCGGCTCAGCGGGCACACCAACCTCATTACCTTCGACATGGGTGGCACGTCGACGGACGTCTGTCTCGTGCGCGAATGCCAGGCGGAAATGGCCTACGCACGCAACGTCGCCGACTTTCCCGTGCGCATGCCGATGATCGATATTCACACGGTGGGTGCCGGCGGCGGCTCGATCGCCTACCTCGACCGGGATGGTCTCCTGAAAGTCGGCCCGCGCAGCGCCGGCGCCGTGCCCGGCCCGGCCTGCTACGGTCTTGGCGGAACTGAGCCGACCGTGACGGATGCCAACCTCGTTCTTGGCCGGTTGCCGGCGGAACTCGTTGGCGGCGGCATGCGGCTCGACACGGCCAAAGCCGAGACAGCGGTCGCCACGATTGCCGACAAACTCGGCCTTGGCGTCACGGAAACGGCGCACGGCATCATTCGCATCGTCAACTCCAACATGGTGCGCGCCATTCGCGCTGTGTCCGTCGAACGCGGCTACGACCCGCGCCGCTTTACCCTCACCGCGTTCGGGGGGGCCGGCGCGCTGCATGCCGTCGAGGTCGCCCGCGAACTCGACATACCCGCTATCCTGGTGCCGCCGGCGCCCGGCATTTTGTGTGCGGAAGGCGTCGCCGCAGCCGATCTCGAAGAAGCGTTTGTCGCGACCTGCCGAACCCCGCTGACCGCGCCGCTTGACGACGTCGAAGCGCATATGCGCCGCCTGCAGCAGGAGGCCGAGGCCTGGTTCGCTGCAGAGGCCGTACCGCGGCCGCTACAGCGGGTGGCGACGACCTTCGATATGCGCTATGTCGGGCAGAATTTCGAGCTTTCCGTACCTATTGACGATAGCACCCCTACGACGCTCGATCGCGAACAGCTCCGCGATGACTTCTTCGTCGCGCACAAGACCAAGTACGGACACTTCGATCCTGACGCGGCAATCGAAATCGTCAACGTACGCGTCGTTGCCCGGCAGATGCGACCGCCGCTCGAGCGCAAGGCGCCTGGCAATCTCGGCCGGGAGGCCGCAGCCACATCCGCCACTCCCTATCCTGTCTGGTTCAACGCTGATGCGCCGCACGAGACGGTCCTGGTCGATCGCACCACGCTGCATGGCGAGGCGGCGCTCGATAGGCCGGCCGTCATCACCCAGTTCGATGCCACCACGCTGCTGCCACCCGGTTACACCCTCCGCGTCGTACCCGGCGGCAGCCTGCTGATCGAGGTCGCCCCATGAACACGTCCGACATGCCATCTTCTCCAGACCACGCCACACTCGATCCGATAACGCTGGAGATCGTCTGGAACGGCCTGCGCTCGATCAACGACGAGACCTGGATCACCATCCAGAAAAGCGCCTTCTCGACGAACATCAAGGAACGCCACGACCATTCGACGGCGATCGCTGATGCGTTCGGCCAACTTGTCGCGCAGGCGGAGTGGTCGCTGCCCATCCATCTCGCCTCGATGCTCGGCCTCATGCAGATCCTCATCGAGCGCTACGGCGACGACATCCATGAGGGCGATATCTTCATCGCCAACGACCCGCACGTCGCCGGCGGCACACATTTGCCCGACCTCGCGCTCGTCAGTCCGGTATTCGTCGACGGCAACCTGGTGTCGTTCGTTGCCAACCTCGCCCACCACGCTGATGTCGGCGGTGCTGCGCAAGGCTCGATGTCCGGCGGCATGAGTGAAATCTGGCAGGAGGGCCTGCGCGTCCCGGTCATGCGCCTTTACAGCCGCGGCCGGCTCAATCGCGAATTGATGGACATCCTGCTTTTGAACATGCGCCTGCCGGATGAGCGGCGCGGTGATCTCAACGCGCAAATTGCCGCCTGCCATCTCGGGGTCGAGCGCATGCAGGCGCTTTTTGCGCGCTATGGCACCAATACCGTCACTGCCGCGTTCGCCGAGATTCTCCAACGCACGGATCGACGCATGAAAGCTGCGATCGCCCAGATCCCCGACGGTTCCTACACCTTCGAGGATGTGCTCGACGATGACGGCCTCGAGGCACGCGACATCCTGTTCAAGCTCGAAGTGCGCAAGAATGGTGAACGTATCGTTTTCGACTTCACGGGGTCGAGCCGGCAGGTGCCAGGCAACGTCAACCTCACTCTCAACGCCGTACAGTCTGCGGTGTGCTACGGCCTCAAGGCACTGCTCGATCCGGAACTGCCCAACAACCAAGCCGCCATCGATGCCATAGACATCGTCGCGCCACTGGGCAGCATCGCCAATTGTGTCAGCCCCGGCGCCGTCGCGCTACGTGCCAACACCTGCCAGCGCGTCGTCGATGTGGTCATTGGCGCGCTCGCCGACGTGCTGCCCGAGCAGGCGATCGGAGCGGCGAACGGAGCCAACACCAGTATCGTTTTCGCCGGCGTCGACCCGGCAACGAACATCCCTTACGTCTATCTCGAAACGCTTGGCGGCGGCATGGGCGGGCGATCGGACCGCGACGGCAAGGACGGTGTCCAGGTCCACATAACCAACACCTCGAACCTGCCGATCGAGGCGATCGAAATGGAGTATCCCCTGCGCGTCGACTCGTATGGCTTCGTCGAGAATTCCGGCGGCGCGGGAACGTATCGTGGCGGCCTCGGCCTGCGCCGCGTCGTGCGCCCGATCGGGCATACCTGCGAGATGAACGGCGTCGGTGAGCGCTTCCGCCACCAGCCCTGGGGCATCTTCGGCGGTGCGCCCGGCGCCAGCGGCCGGTTCCGGATGCGTGAAGCGGATGGAGCCATCGACGAACTGCCGCCGAAGACCGGTCGCCGCCGGCTGCGTCCGGAGCAGGCGGTGATCGTCGAAACGCCCGGCGCCGGCGGTTATGGCAAGCCGGCCGAGCGCGTACCGGAAGACGTCGCCCGGGATCGCCAGTCAGAAAAATTCTCGATCGATTTCCTCGGCAAGCACTACCCGCAAAGTTCGTCGGACTGACCCCGCGTCAGTCGTGTTATTCCGGTTTCTCGACGGCACCGGCGTCGTGCAGTGCCGCGATCTCATCCGGTCCATAGCCGACCTCGGAGAGCACCGCCTCCGTGCTTTGACCCGGCTGTTCGGGATGGCGATAGTAGCCGCCCGGCGTCTTGGAAAAGTGCACCGGCACCTTGATGTGGCGGATGCGCCCTTCGGTCGGGTGCTCGACCTCCGGAAACATTCCGACGGCTTGCAAATGCGGGCACTCGAACAAATCTGCCGGTGCGTTCATGGGCATCACCGGCACATCGGCGGCCGTCAGCACCTCCAGCCACTCCGCCGACTTACGGTGCACCATGATTTCGCCGACGATCTCATAAAGCGCATCGATGTTCTTCGAGCGCGACGGCTGGTCGGCAAAGCGCGCATCCCCGGCAAGTTCCGGCCGCCCTGCGACTTCAAAGAAACTCTGCCAGTGCTTGTCATTGTAGGGCAGCACGCAGACATGGCCGTCTGCCGTCGGGTAGGGCCGGCGGTGCGGACTCAAAGCGCGCTGATAGCCGGCCGGGCCAATGGGCGGCTCGAATGCCTGGCCCTGCATATGCTCGTTCATCATGAACGACGCAAAGGTCTCATACATCGGCACATGCACGCGCTGCCCTTCACCCGTGCGCTCGCGGTGCAACAACGCCATCGTAATTGCATACGTGAGAAAGAGACCGACGGTCTTGTCTGCGATCACGCTCGGCCCATAGCGCGGCGTGCCGGTCACGGCTCCGGTCAGTGCGGCCAGCCCGGCCGCACCCTGGATCAGATCGTCGTAGGCCGGTTTATCGACATAGGGTCCGGCTTCGCCGTAGCCCGTCGCCGCCGCATAGACGATGTCGCCCTTCCATTGCACGATCGTTTCGTAGTCGATGCCAAGCCGCTTGGCCGCCTTGGGCCGGATGTTATGGACGAACACGTCTGCCGCTTCGACAAGCCGGCGCAACGGCTCGCGCGCTTCCTGCTTCTTGAGATCGAGAATGACGCTGCGCTTGTTGCGCCCCTTCATCATGTGCGCGGCCGACATGCCGGGCGTCTTGCCAACGCCGGTCCAGCGGCCGATGTCCCCGCCGGGGGCTTCGATCTTGATGACATCCGCACCCATCTCGCCGAGTATCTGCGTGCTGAACGGACCGAGCATCACGGTTGTCAGATCGAGAACGCGAATTCCTTGCAGCGGGCCGCGCGGCGCAGTGGACACGATAATGGCTCCTTTGTCGGGCTTTGGTCGATAGACACACTACAAGTCTGCACCATATCGCTGTGGCGCGCGACGGTCCGGCCAGGCATGCAGTTCAGGTATCACATGCTTGCCGATCATCTCGATCGTGGCCTTGTTGTTTTCGTGGCCCAGCCCATCGATGCGCCAGACCACATCATCGACACCGGCGTCGTAGAGCCGGCGCGCCTTGGCGATGAGATCATCGGGATTGCCGGCCATGATATAGGGCGCAGAATCAATCAGGAAGTCGAGGTCCGTGGCGCGATCACGCAACTCCTCGATGCGCTGCATGTATTCATAACCCTTCGCAGTCTGCCCGAGACGCGACATCCAACCCATGATCACCTGGATGAACCGCAACGTGTTCTCCCGCGTCATCTCCCGGGCTGCCTTGCGATCCGCCAGGCAGCACACACCGACCGAGAAGGTCGCAAACCGCGAGGTGATCGACCCGACCACCGGCTCTGCCCGCGCCGTCCCCTTTTCGTAAGCCGCGAGACAGTGGTCGACATGGTCCCAGCCCAGGATGCTCAGGCCCGACATCGCACCGGCCCCCGCCGCGCCCGCCTCCTCATGCGACTCCAAACTGGTCGTCGATATGTGCACCGGCGGCGGCCTGCGCTTCGGGTCCCACGGTGAAATCCGGCGTTCCGGAATGTCATAGTATTCGCTCTTGTGCTCGAACCATTCGTTCGTGAAGGCCTTGCCGAAAATCCGAAGGTATTCGTCGCGGTATTGGCGCGTCATGGCCGGATCGACGCCGAACCCTTCAAGCGTGTACGGGTTGTTCGACCGGGCAGCCCCTAGTTCGAAGCGGCCGCCTGACAGTATGTCGAGCATGGCCGCCTGCTCGACGAGTCGGATCGGATGGTTGTAGGGCAGCAGATTGAACGACGCCGCACGCAGCCGGATACGGCTTGTCCTGCCGGCGATGTAGGCGAGCCCGACTTCCGGCGACGAGATCGTCGCTTCACCCTTGGCGAAGTGATGCTCTGACATCGCGTAGGCGTCAAAACCCAGTTCCTCGGCGAGGATTACCTCATCGGTGATTTCGCCAAGACGCTCAGTCCATGTCGTCCCTTTGGGACAGATGCCTTCGTGGAACAGAACAACTTTCACGATCAATCCAGTCTTGAGGTTTCATTGACATTGGGCAGATCAGAAGTCGGGTACGAGTCAGCCCGCGATACAACGCTGGATGGCGCGCTCCGTCAGATTGACCACGAGGTCGGCCTTATGCGCATTGTCCGACAATGGCAGTGCACCATGCACGATCATCTCTGCGGCCGCGCGGATCGCCGTATCGGATAGACCCCCGTCAACAAGTGCGTTTTCCGTCCCGGTTGCACGAATGGGCAGCGGCGACACCGCACCGAGCGAGATCGCAGCCGAGACCAGACGCGCACCATCCCACGCCAGGTTCACCGCCGCTGATGCATCCGCGAAATCACCATCCCACCCGGCCGATTTCTCAAACTCCTGCGATTGACGATAGGCCGAGCGCGGCACCACGATCGAACGGATCAATTCATACGGTTTGACGACGGTCTCGCCCGACCAGCGATAAAACGATGTCATCGGCACGCGCCGCTCGCCCTCTCGCCCGACGATTACGACACTGGCATTGAGCGCCGTCAGGATCGGCGCCGCATCTGCGACACAAGGTGCAGCGCATCGGGCCGCACCAAGGATCGAGTGGTACCGGTTGTCGCCAAGCACCGCGTAGCACGGACAGCTGATGCCGCCCGCCTTGTAGCACTGCGCGCCGCTGCGGAAAAACCAGCAGCGCTTTTCCTGGGAGAGGTCACCGGCGATCGTTGCGACGTTGCGAATTTGTTTCGTCGCGACCTTCGCCAGCCCGTCACACAGCATGGGAAAGATCGCGCGCACTTCATCGGACGCGACAACGTCAGAAAGCGTCATCCCCGCGCCGATCGTGACGGCATCCTCGGCGATGTCTATTCCGCGCAATTCTTCCAGATCGGCGATATCGACCAAGACGTCCGGATCGTAAATGCCCTGCCGGATGCCGACCTGCAGATCGGTACCGCCGGCGATCGCCTTGGCCTTGCGACCGGGCTGCGCCAACTCCTGCAATGCCGCCGCCAGATCGCTCGGCCGGACGTAATCGTAGCTCGTCTTCACCGCGCGCTTGCGCCCGACCTTCGCGCCGAGCTTCTGCAGTCCCGGAAACAGAACAGATGGGTAAAGCGCGCGCGCCGACGCGATCTCGAGGTTGTAGGGCCGTTTCCATGGTTTCAGATCGACCGATGGGCGTGCCTTTGCCGCCTGCAGCACATCGGCGCTGGTAATTGGCAGTCTGTGGAACCGCGTGCCCGTTGCCTGCGCAATGGCATTGGCGACCGCAGCAGGCGTCGGATTGATCGAGTGCTCACCACCGGCTTTCGCGCCGTACGGCCCCGTCGGATCATTGGTCTCGATGAACACCGTCTCGATCTCCGGTGTATCCTGGATACGCGGCGCCTTGTAGGTGATCAGCGATGCATTGACCGGTGCGCCGTTGTCGAACACGACCTCCTCGCTCAGCGCCATACCGATGCCTTGCACGATGCCGCCATGCATCTGACCTTCGAGCGCCAGGGGATTGATGACGCGGCCGATATCCTGCACGACGACGACCTTCAGCACCGTCACCTGTCCCGTCACCGGATCGACCTCGACCTCGACGGCCTGGGCGCCAAAACCGTAGGTCGCCGCATAGTGACCATAACCCGTCTTGGGATCGGGACGCGGGATGTCGATGTCGTGGCGATCTTCAACGCGGAACGGCCCTAATGTGGCCGCGATCTCGGCCAGCGTCAGGCGCCGCACATTGTCTTCCCGATAACTGGCGATGCCATCGGCGAAATCGATGTCGTCGCCCGGCACATCCCAATGCGCCGCCAGTC
This sequence comes from Hyphomicrobiaceae bacterium, assembly GCA_051010015.1. Classification (GTDB taxonomy): domain Bacteria; phylum Pseudomonadota; class Alphaproteobacteria; order Rhizobiales; family Hyphomicrobiaceae; genus CAJQQK01. The sequence goes on along the minus strand of JBPCVZ010000513.1, from coordinate 3,258 downwards.
GTCTCTTCAGTTCGGCGCGAAACGTCTTGGCCGTCTTGATAGCCGCATTGCCGCTGACGAACGTGACCCGTGAAGCGGCACTGCCGAGGTCCGGCGGTGTCTCATCGGTATCCATGTGCAGGACATCGATCTCACCGGGATCCACCCCCAACTCTTCCGCCACGAACTGCGCCATGACGGTGTTCTGCGACGTGCCGCAATCGGCCGACTGCGTGCCAACCTTGAGGCGCCCGTCTTTTAGAAGGTCAACCGAAACGCAGGCGAAATTTCCCTCGGCGTAGAGCACCCCGACGCTTGGGTTGATCATCGCCGCAAAGCCGATGCCGCGGTTGGGCGGCATGTTGGCCTTCTTCTCATCCCAGCCGATCCGGCGCCCGGCCTCGGCCAGGCATTCGGCCAGCGCGCAGGTGCCGATTTTCCAGCCCATCGGCGTCGTATCGCCGGGCCGGTTGGCGATCTCGATGCGGTAGGCGAGCTTGTCCTTGCCGAGCTTTTCCGCGATCTCGTCGATCTGACTTTCGATCGCCCAGATGATCTGCGGCGCCCCCATGCCCCGGTACGAGCCACCCGACACCTTGTTGGTGTGGACGAGCTTGCCATCGAAGCCGGCGGCACCGACCCTATAGAGGTTGCAGGTACGCTGGCGTACAGCCGAAATGTAGGCCGGCCCCATGTGCGTATAGGCGCCATTGTCGACCCAGAACGATGTGTGCCGGGCGAGGATCGTTCCGTCGGCAGCCACCGCCGAACGAACGCGCATCTTCTTGGCGTGATCGGACTTGCCGCTGAGGAACTCCTCCTCGCGATTGAGCAGAATTTTAACGGGTCGCCCGGCTTTCATCGACAGCTTCGCCGCTATCGCGATCGGCTCCGGTGCCTGCGACTTTCCGCCGAAGCCGCCGCCGATGACGACGGAGCGCACATGCACTTTGTCGAGCGACAGTTCGAGGACGTGGGCAATTTCCTTGCGCACGAAGAACGGGGCTTGCGACGGCGCCCATAGTGTCATCTCACCGTCTTCGAAGTGTGCCAGCACACCGTTGGTTTCAAGACAGATCGGCGCCACGATGCCGTGCTCGAACTCGGCCTCGAAAACGTGCGTGGCATCTTGAAACGCCTGCTCGACATCACCGAAGTCCGCGACGCTCTGCTGCGCGACATTGGCTGCCAGATCGGGCTTCTTGTGGATTTCCGGCGCTCCGGGTGCGAGTGCATCTCCCGCATAGAAAACCGGCTTGAGCACTTCGTAGTCGACTTCGATCGCGGCCAACGCGGCGGCGGCCACAGCCGGCGTCTCGGCCGCAACCGCCGCGACCTCCTCACCGACGAACCGGACCTTGGCGCGCGCCATGGCATAGCGATCGGCGAACGCTGGGCCCGCATTGACATATTTCAGATCGGGGAAATCCGCACCTGAAATCGCCGCGACGACATCTGGCATGGCGCGCGCCTTCGACAAGTCGATCGACCGTATCCGCGCGTGCGGATGCGGGCTGCGCAGAATGGCGCCATGTAACATGCCCGGCAGCGTCACGTCATGGGTGTACTGCGCGCGCCCGGTGACCTTGTCCGGTCCCTCGAGTTGTGGCTGCGGCTGGCCAATGACCTTGAACTTAGCGCCCATGCGGCCCCTCTCGGACAATCTCGCCAATCGCTTCCAGCAGCTTCACATACCCGGTGCAGCGACACAGGTTGCCTTGCAACGCGGCTCGGATTTCTGCATCACTCGGCTTCGGATTTGCACGCAGGAGCGCGACGAGCGACATCAGGACACCCGGCGTACAGAAACCGCACTGGAAAGCGCCGCGCTCGACGAGCTTGCTCTGGATGGGATGCAAGTTGTCAGGCGCGCCGAGGCTCTCGACAGTTTCGATTTGCCGCCCGTCGGTTCGCCCCAGCGGCACGAGGCACGAACAGACCGCCTGACCGTCCATGATCACGGTGCAGGCACCGCACTCGCCGCTGCCACAGCCGATCTTCGTGCCGCGTAGTTCCAGTTCTTCGCGCAGGAACACGGCAAGCGGCATCGCGGCATCGTTGTCCGTCCGTCGCGCCTGCCCATTGACTTCGAGAGAGATGTCCACGCCGGCCTAACCTTCCACCAGCGGCACGACGTCATGCATGAGACGACGAAGATTGGTTTCGAAATCATAGATCCCGGTCAAGGCAACCGGCATCCGAAATCCCATCATGTCGACGCCGACATCGCGCAGCGCCCTGATCCGTCCGGCGCAATAGTCAGCAGGCCCAGCGATTGCAAAGCGGTCGACCATGTCATCGGGAATGGCGCCTTCGGGCAATGCCAGCGACGCATCGAACTTGGCTGCTCGGATCTGCGGGAACATCTCAGGGTCGACCCCCATCAGTCCGCGCGTGGTACGATGCATGCCGTTGATTGCCGACCCGATCACTGGCCGCCTCAGGTGTTCGCGAACGGCAGCGCGGTCGTCCGTGACAATCGTCGCGCACCACGCAACGACCGTGATGTCTTTCATGTTTCGCCCTTGCGCCTCGGCGCCTTCGCGGATCCAGCCAACCACCTCGCGCATCACCTCCGGTGTCGCCACATCCCCGACGATGACACCGTCTGCATGGGCGCCCGCGGCACGGAACGCATCGGGGTGCGTGGTTGCGAGATGGATCGGCACCGGCGCCGGCCTGGCAATTTCCAGCGCGACGTCATCGATCTCGAAGACGCCGTTCGACACACTCACGCGCGCGCCGTCGAGCAGATCGCGCAACACCTGCATGGTCGTCGAGATGATGTCGATGAACGGCCCGGCCGGCGCTCCGACCCGGTCGCGAATGCGCCGCTTTTCACCAGCCCCCAGCCCGAGCACGAAACCACCGGGACGCAAATCCGCCAGCGCCGCGGCGGCGCGTGCAATCTGAACCGGATGACGCTGATAGGGATTGGTGACGCCGACCCCCAGGGAGATCTTCTCGGTACGACTCATCAGATACGACAGCGCGACGAACGGGTCCTGCATGAAGCCCTGATCCGGCACCCAGGCATGATCGAATCCCCAACTCTCGGCCCGGGCGATGGTATCGCCGAAGGCCACGATCGGCGGCGACGGCACCAGCGAGAAGCTATACTTCATGGGACCTAGCCGTCCTTCTTGATGCGCTGCCAGCCGCGCATCGCACCGAAAGACTCGACCATCCCCTCGAAATCGCTGGCGTAGTAGAACGCGCAATCGCCATTGCCGAAGGACGTCGCCACCTCGATGCAAAACCGTGCCGTTGCCTCGAGGA
>JBPCVZ010000512.1:0-8043 GCA_051010015.1 Hyphomicrobiaceae bacterium | reverse complement strand
GGCTTAGATTCATTGCGCAAGGTTGCAGTCGTTCTGGGCGTTGCGCGCCGAAAGTCAGCCCGCTGGCCCGGCTGACGGCATATGCCGCCGATAGTGTGATATCGGCGTGAAGTTTGGGTTTCGAACGAATTACTCAATCATGAGCGGTCGGCGCAGATTGAAACAGCCGAACGGCTTACCCGGCCGTTCTGCCGTTCAGCCGTTCCTGCGGCGATGTGGAATGGGTCGATGCGCGAGCACGGCACCGCTGTTGATGTCGTAGGCACAAATTGATGTCAGCCCACCGCTTTCGGTCTCGATGACAATCACCGGATCCTGATAGCGCGCCGCCCATTGGCGATGGCTGGTCTGCCAGAGCTGAACGCTGAGGTTCTTGTTGCCGATCTCGAGCTTGATGCTCACGGGCGTCGAAAAGGCATTGGGATCTGCAGCGTACTGTTGGCAGGCGGCCATGGCGTACGTTCGATAGGCATTGATGATCGTATTGTCGGCGGCTTGCTGGCGAATGTAGTGCTGCGTCGCGACCTTTCCGATCGCCAAGGCAAACAGCAGAAGTAATATGACACGCATGACTTGGGACCTCGAAAACGCCGATATCGCCCCTCACCCCTACGGCAAGACAACGACCAGTTTTTCGAAGTTTGGTAAATTAACCGTTAAGCTCCACTGTTGTTCAGCCGGTGAGGAGGTTGCCGACGCGCTCGATCGCGCGTTTGATGTTCTCGGTGGAGTTGGCATACGAAAAGCGTATGTAGCCCTCGCCATGGATACCGAAACTGGTGCCGGCAACGGTTGCGACTCCCGCCTTTTCCAGCATCGCGTTCTGCAGTTCCTTGGCGCTCATGCCGGTGCCGGCAATGTTCGGGAACGCATAGAACGCGCCGCCCGGCTCGATGCAGGTGAAGCCCGGCAGCTGGTTGAGGGCGGGCACGATCACGCGGCGGCGTTCATCGAATGCGGTGACCATGGCGTGGACCACATCCTGCGGTCCCTCGAGTGCTGCAATCCCAGCAAACCGGGTCTGCGCGTTGCCACAGGAACGGCAGTTGCCCGCGAGGCGCACAACCGGTTCGACGAGGGCCTCGGGCCACACCGAGAAACCTAACCGCCAGCCGGTCATCGCATAGGTCTTCGACCAGCCATCGAGCATGATCAGGCGGTCACGCAGCTGCGGGTAGCGCAGCAGAGAGATGTGCTCGCGCCCGTCGTACAGCATCTGGCTGTAGATCTCATCCGACAGAAGTGCGACATCGGGGTGTTTTTCGAGACCGGCGACCAGCTTTTCGATTTCCTCGCCCGGCACCGCGCCGCCGGTCGGATTGCCGGGCGTGTTGATGATGATCAGCCGCGTCTTCGGCGTAATCTGCGCGAGCACTTCATCGGCGCTGAAGGCAAAGCCGTTTTCCTCGCGCAGCGCGATTGGTACCGGTTCGGAGCCGACATATTCGATCATCGAGCGATAAATCGGAAAGCCCGGATCGGGATACATGATCTCGGTGCCGGCGCCGCCGAACATCATGATCGCAAAGAACATCGTCGGCTTGCCGCCGGGCATGATCACGATGCGGCCGGGATCGACCTCGACGCCATGGCGCTTGTTGAGATCGGCCGCGACAGCGGTGCGCAGTTCCGGGATGCCTTGCGCGGGGGTGTAGCCGTGATGGCCATCGCGCAACGCCTTGACGGCCGCTTCCACGACGTGTTCGGGCGTCTTGAAGTCGGGCTGACCAATGCCAAGGTTGATCACGTCCTGGCCTTGCGCTTGCAACTCGGCAGCGCGCGCGAGCACCTCGAATGCGGTTTCCGTGCCAAGCCGGCTCATGCCGTCTGCGAGCGTCACCATGGTCGTGTCCCCTTCTTTGAGATCGCCTGCCGCCCTCTATGCACCCATCTGGCGGCAGGTGAAAGGCCGCTTGGCGGCGTGCCAGCCGATATCACCTTTTGGAACGTTATCTGCCGCGCCGGAGCGGAATTGTGCGGCTAGACAAAGAAAAATTTCCACGTGTGAGCCAGTTAACAGATAGGCGCGCGGCCGGCGGCTACATTCAACTCATCAGACACGGAAACAACACAGACCCAAATCGAACTCATACCAACGGAGACCAAGACCATGACCCGCAACCTGACACTGATCGCCGCCGCAGCCGCCTTCGCCATCACCGGCATGTCGCTGACAGCAACCGATGCCGAAGCCAAGCGCCGCGGCGGCTCGAACTACAAGCAGTGGGAATATGACACCCGCCACGCCACCAAGGGCTACGAAGGATTTGCCGGCGGCATCAGCGGTTCCTATTGCAGCTACCGCCGCGAGCCGGAGCGCCGTTGCTTCTACACGCGCAGCGGCTACGAAAAGTGCAAAATCGTCAGCTGGCGCCTGATCCAGAAGTGCTACTAAGCATCTCTGGGCCGGTCACACCGAAACCAAATCCAAGGAGCGGAGAGGTGAAAAGCCTCTCCGTTTTTTTGTTGGTTGATGACTGACCTTGCCAGGTCGACGGGCGCTATTTCAGCAATGCCGCCAGCTTTTTCTTTGCCGCGTCATTGAGCCAGCTGCCCCAGACCGATTTGTACTTCGTCAGGAAATGAACGGCTGCTTCGTCTCCCGACGCTTTGCTGTCCTCTTTCCAGGCCAGGACATCTGCCATCTGCTTGTTCGAAAACTTGAGCTTGCGCATCAACTCCGTGACTTCCGGGTCCTTCGACGCAAACGTATCCGTCACCACTGTCGTCACGATGCTCTTGGGATAGGCGCCGACCTTGGGCGTGTCGCAGGTCGTTTTCTTGCTGTTGCACTTGTGCGCTTCGGCATCGTGAGGTCCGATATCGACCATGGTCATCGGGTACTTGCCGAGGATCGCTGTCGGCGCCCAATAATAGCCGAACCAGGGTTTCTTGTCCGCGAACGCCGATGCGATGGAAGCCGCCAGCGTTTCACCCGATCCGTGGACGAAATCCTCGATGCCGGAACCGGACAGGTCGGCGGCTTTGGCCATGTGCGAGTTGATATATTTGCAGGTCCAGCCGTCCGGGCAATTGTGGAACCGTCCACCCACCAGTTGCGGATTGGCCTTGATGCCCTTGAGCGTGGCCAGGACAGGATGCTTCTCGAGCAGGTAGTTGGGCACCCACCAGCCTTCAATGCCGCCATCCGACAAGACCTCGGTGAGCGGCTTGATCTTGCCCGACTTGACAAGTTTTGGATAAGCCGGCGCGCCGTTCGTCCAGATCTCCGTCAAGATGTCGGGCTTGCCGGTTTCTGCCACCGAGGTCAGTGCGGGATTGGATGCCGACGGCACTTTGGTGACCTTGCAGCCATAACCCTGCTCCATCAGGAATTTCGCCACGGCCGTCACAATCTGTGCTGATGCCCAGTTCATTTCCGTTATCGTCACTTCTCCGCAGGCGGCCTGCGCCTTCGTGGTGGGCAACGACATTGCCGCCGCCGCGATGGCGACCAAACCGAGCTTCCTGAAATTCATGAGTTTTCTCCGTTTCGCCGCCGTGGCGGCAGATAAGATTGATTATCCGACAACTGAGCGAACCAGTCCAGGCCATCGCCGGAAAACGGCCCTCTGGGAGACGCGCCTCGTCCCGGTTTGTGGTCCGCTCAGGCCTCCCGTTCGATCGCATCGCGCACGGTCTCGAACTTGTGGTCGATATGGGCGCGCAGGACCACGGCAAGGCTCGCGCCATCATGATTTTCGAGCGCCGTGATGATCTGCTCATGCTCATCGACCGATTGCGCCCAACGCGCCGGCGACAGGTTGGCGCGGTAGCGGGCGCGGCGCACGCGACCGGCCAACTGGTGGTAGTGGGTTGCGAGCGTCTCGTTGTGTGCGGCCTCGACGAGGCGTTCGTGAAAGGCCTGGTTGGCGGCGAAATAGGACTTGAGATCTTGGCCATGGTAACCGGCAACGATGCTGTCGTGCAGCGCGCGCAACGCCGTCAGGTCATCATCGTTGGCATGGCTGGCCGCCAGTTCGCCGGCGAGCGCTTCGAGCACACCCATCACGGGAAACGTCTCGGCCAGTTCTTTCACCGAAAGTTCGGTCACGGTCGCGCCCCGGTTCGGCTCAATCGTGATCAGGCCTTCGGCGGTCAGCAGTTTCAGCGCCTCGCGCAGCGGCGTGCGTGATACGCCAAACCGCTGGCTCAACTCCTCTTCCTGGAGCCGGCTGCCCGGTTCGAGATCGCCATCGAAGATCATCTGGCGCAGTTGTTCGACCAGTTGCACGGCAAGCGTCGGGCGTTTGGTGTCGGCAGGAAATTGTGTGCGGGCCATCGGATCACAGCCCCATCGCATCGGCGAGGATGACGGCGACATGACGCGCCTCGCGCGCCGCACCGTCGCGGATCTGGTGACGGCATGAAAAGCCGTCGGCGGCGATGATCGTATCTTCGCTGGCCGTGCGCACGGCCGGCAGCAGGGCCAGTTCGCCCATCGCCATCGACGTCTCATAGGTCTCGGCCTGATAGCCGAAGCTGCCGGCCATGCCGCAGCAGCTGCTCTCGATCATGCGTGCCGAGAAGCCCTCGACCAGCTCCAGCGCCTGCGTCACCGAACCGGCCGCGCCGAACGATTTCTGGTGGCAGTGGCCATGCACGAGGACGTCGGCCTTGGCGTGGGCGATCGGCGTGGCGATGCGGCCGGCGGCGGCCTCGCGGACCACGAATTCCTCGAACAGCAGTGCGCGTTCGCCGAGAGCCGCGGTGGCGGCGCCGGGATGCATGGCCTGGAACTCGTCGCGCATCGAGAAGAGGCACGACGGCTCGAGTCCGACGATGGTTGCACCGCGCTCAACGTAGGGTGCCACCGCCGCGATGAATCGCGCCGATTCCGCCTTGGCCTCCTCGATGAAGCCGGCCGACAGGAAGGTGCGCCCGCAGCAGACCGGGCGGCTGCCGGTGACGGGCTCCGGGTGGCTGACGTTGTAGCCAAGCGCCGTCAGGACTTGTTCGGCGGCGTGCAGATTGGCCGGCTCGAAGTAGCGGTTGAACGTATCGGCGAAGAGCACGACCTCGCGCTGGCCCTCCTGTGTTGCAGTCGACGGTCCGCCCGCACGATACGGTCGAGCCTGCCAGGCCGGCAATTTCCGCTTCCCCGACAGTCCCGTCAGGCGCTCCTGCAGGCGCGCCAGTACCGGCATCTTCGCCGGCAGGTTGGCGAGCCCCGCGATGCGCGTGACATACGGCGCATAGCGCGGCAGATAACCGACGAGTTTGTCGCGCCACGTTGCCCCGAAGCGCTTGTGGCGAGCGTGCAGGACCTCGGCCTTCATGCGCGCCATGTCAACGCCGGTCGGGCATTCGCGGCGGCACGCCTTGCACGCCACGCACAGTTTCATCGCCTCGGCGACATCGTCGCGGGTCAGCGCATCGGCGCCCAGCTGGCCCGAGATCGCGAGCCGCAGCGTATTGGCCCGCCCGCGCGTGACGTCGCGTTCGTTGCGCGTGACGCGGTAGCTCGGGCACATCGCGCCGCCCTCGAGCTTGCGGCACTCGCCGTTGTTGTTGCACATCTCGACGGCGCCCTGGAACCCGCCGCCGCCGCCGCTGTAGTCGGACCAGTCGAGCGCCGTTTCGATGTCGGCGACCTTGTAGTCCGGCTTGAAACGAAAGAGCGCACGGTCGTCCATCTTCGAGGGCCGCACGATCTTGCCCGGGTTGAGCACGCCGGCGGGATCGAAGCGGTCCTTGATCTCCTCGAACAGGCGGATCGTGCGGGCGCCGTACATCTTCTCGTGGAATTCGGAGCGCACGAGGCCGTCGCCGTGTTCGCCCGAGTGCGATCCCTTGTAATCGCGCACCATCTCGAAGGCGGCCTCCGCGATCGCGCGCATCTTCTTGGTGTCTTCGTCGAGCTTGAGGTTGAGCACCGGGCGCACGTGCAGGCAGCCGACGGAGGCGTGCGCGTACCACGTGCCCGTCGTGCCGTGGCGTTCGAAAACTGCGGTGAGGCGCTCGGTGTAATCGGCGAGGTGTTCGAGCGGCACCGCGCAATCCTCGATGAACGAGACCGGTTTGCCCGCGCTCTTCATCGACATCATGATGTTGAGGCCGGCAGCCCGCACGCCCCAGATCGCCTTTTGCTCGGCGGCATCGGCGACCTTGACGACGGCGCCCGGTGACCCGAGATCGCCAAGCAGTTCTTCGAGCCGGTCGAGGCGGCGCAGGTTCTCGGCCTGATCGTCCTCGGCGAACTCGACGAGCAGCAGCGCATCCGGTTTGCCGCGCACGTAGGTCTCCATGATCGGGCGGAACATGGCAATGTCGGTGGCCAGTTCGATCAGCGTCTTGTCGACCAGTTCGACGGCAACCGGGCCGAGCTTGACGATGTGCTGGGCGGCTTCCATGGCGGCGCGGAAGGTCGCGAAGTGGCACAGCCCGAGCCCCGTGTTGATCGGCTGGCGCGACAGTTTCAGGCGGATCTGCTTCGAGATCGCGAGCGTGCCCTCGGAGCCGCACAGCAGGGTCGCGGCGTTGACCGGCGCGCCGGCCGCGTCGGGCAGGATCGAATCGATCAGGTAGCCGCCGACGCGGCGCGAGACTTGCGGAAAGGCGCTGGCGATGTGGTCGGCCTCGCGCTGGCCGAAGTTCTTCAGGTCGCGGAACAGGTCGCGCACGGTGTCGGGCAGGTTGGCACGTTCGAAGTCCGCATCGAGCATGCCGAAATGCGCCTCGGTGCCGTCGGCCAGCCAGGCGTCGATGGCGCGGACGTTGTCGCGCATGATGCCGTAGCGGATCGAACGTGTGCCGCACGAGTTGTTGCCGGTCATGCCGCCGATCGTCGCCCGGCTCGAGGTCGACACGTCGACCGGAAACCACAGGCCCGACGCCTTGATCTGGCGGTTGAGGTCGTCCATCACGATGCCCGGCTGGACCAGGACTTCGCCATTGTCGAAGTCGGTCTCGACGATGGAATTGAGATGCTTGGTAAAGTCGATCACCAGCGCCCGCCCGATGGTCTGGCCCGACTGCGAGGTGCCGCCGCCACGCGGGAGGACCGCGACGCCTTCCTCGCGGGCAATGCTCAGGGCGGCGGCAACATCGTCCATGCGTTTCGGCACGACGACGCCGACCGGCTCGATCTGGTAGAACGAGGCATCCGTCGCATAGCGCCCGCGGCTGGCCGCATCGAACAGCACCTCGCCCTCGATTTCAGCCTTCAGGCGCTCGGCGACGCGATGGTTCGGTGGCACGTGGAGGTTCATGGACGGCGCTCGCAGCAGTTGACGTTCGTTGGCGTGAAATCCCCACCTGCGGTTCATCGGCATCCACGGGCTCGAGTTGGACCGTGGCGACGACGTGGCTGCCCTTGCGCTTTTTCCCTTACGCTCCCGAACTAAACCGACATTGCCTCACTCACTCCGTCATCCCCGCGCAGGCGGGGACCCAAGCGAACATCCACTGGCATTGCGCCCGAGGCGACTCGCTTGGGTTCCCACCTTCGTGGGAATGACGCCGAGTGTGGCGCGGCGGCGTGCACAAGACCGCCACGCAGCTCGGCGCCGCAGTCGTTGATCAGGCCCGTATCAACGCAGTACACCCTGACGACAGGAAGATTTCACTTGCCTGCAAATTGTATACAATTTAAACGCTTGTCAATCCGAATAGCGCCAGGGACCGGTCATCATGTCATCGAATGCCAGCAACGAGCCGCGCACCGCCGGCCGACACTTTCTGCAGATTCCCGGCCCGTCGCCGGTGCCCGACCGCATTTTGCAGGCGATGGCGATGCCCGTGCTCGACCATCGCGGGCCCGAGTTCCAGAAACTCGGCCACCGCGTGCTCGCCGGCATCAAGTCGATCTTCAAGACCGAGCAGCCGGTGATCATCTATCCCGCGTCCGGCACCGGCGCCTGGGAGGCGGCACTCGCCAACACGATGTCGCCCGGCGACAAGGTCCTGATGTACGAGACCGGGCATTTCGCGTTCCTGTGGCAGGGGCTGGCGGAGAAACTCGGGCTCGAGCCGGAGTTCATCGCGGGCGATTGGCGTGGCGGTGTCGATGCGGCCAAGATCGAGGAGCGCCTCAACGCCGAT
>JBPCVZ010000511.1:0-7346 GCA_051010015.1 Hyphomicrobiaceae bacterium | reverse complement strand
AGCAAGATCGGTCGTAGCCGCGGTAACAGGACCGGCGCCAGCGGCGGCAGCGACGTTGATGGCGCGACCAGCGGCTCGAGTAATAGGGCCGGTGGTAGCTGTGGTAGTGGTGCGTTGCGATCGCGGCGCCGACGATGCCAAGCGCGAGGCCGGCTGCGAAACGCCCGCGGCGGCCGGTTTTGTGGACGATGGCACTCTCTTTGGCGACGGTGGCGTTATCGATAGATTTCAGCGCTGACATCTGAGCGTTGGCGGGAGCGGCTGCGATGGCGGTCGTTGCGGCGATGAGGGCGATGGCGAAGAACTTTTTCATGGCTGGGTCTCTCTGACTGGGCATTGTGGTTTGGGTCGGTTGGGTCTGTGTCTCTCTGATGAACCCAATATGCGTCAGGTGCCGCCTGCCATCTGTTACCTGCGTCACATTCCAGAATTTTTTGTGGAAATGTCGAGCGAGTGGCTCAAAACTTGTTTATTTTCAAAGTATTAATCGATCACTTCGCCAATGAAGCAATGATGCCCGCGTGTAAAAAAGAGCGTGCCGTCGGCTTGCGCCTGCGCCTTGGCCGCCAGATAGGCGGCTTGCTCATCGGGCATCAGTTGCGCCAGCGCATAGGCCTCGGGATACTCGAAGACCGGCCCGGTCGTCCCTTCGGTTGCGACGAGATACGGGTAGAGGCTGAGCGGCCGCAAGCCGGCTGCCAATGCAACTCGGTAGATCGCGGCCGTGGCCACGCCATCGGCATGTACCGAAGCGGCGGGCATCTCGATCTTGGCCCGGATGTCATCGCGAACCGGGAGGTTCCACCATTGCGGCATGTCGATCGCGCGCACGATGATCGCCACGCGGCCGCCCGGCTTGACCACGCGGACCAGTTCTGTCACCGCCCGTTCTGCGTGGCACTCTTCCAGCACCGTGATCGAGTAGGCCGCATCGTACGTGTTACGCTCGAAGGGCAGTTGCTCCGCACTCGCCGTCTTGAAACCGACAGTGTCGGCAATGCCGGCAGCCGCGGCGCCATGCCGTGCCTCGTCGACAAAGTAGGCGCAGAGATCGACACCGGTGAGCGGGTTTCGCCCACCCGTATGCTCGACGAAATGGCGCGCGACCGCGCCGCTGCCGCAACCGACATCGAGGACGCGATCGCCCGGGTCCAGGGCGAGGTCGTCGAAAAGCGTTTCGCACATGCGCCGCCATCCGGTCAGTGCCGCGCGCTGTTCGAGTAGTGCCAGCATGCCGAGATGGGGGCCTGACACGACAATCACTCGAAAGTGTCCGGCCAACTCCGGCACGACCGTTTGCCATTGCGACGGCGCAAACGCGAGCGGCGTCAGAACGAGCGGCGGACCATTGCCGCTGGCGTGGTAGCGAATGCCTGCGATCTCGCCGTGGTCTTCTCCGGCGGCGATCGCGGCGCCACCGTCGAGGTTCGAAAGGTGTTGCGAGATCAGGCTTGCGATGTCCGTGCGGTCGGCGGCTATATCGCTCCAGCTTTCCGCATCGTAGTTTTCAAGTGTCACGCGTCGTGCATCGGGCAGCCGCGGCAGCACGGCTTCGGCGGTCCGGTGCAGCATGCCGCCGCTCGGCAGGATGTAGAGCACTCTGTCACCCAGTGTCTCGAACGGCAACGGGTCCATGCGCGGCGGCGCCAGCAGGACGATCCCGCCAACGCGTTGCGGCGCTTGACCGATGAACTCGGCAATATCCCCGGGCGATTGCGCGGCGAAATGCATGCGTTCGAGTCCGAGCGTGTCGAACACGGCGCGCAGGCGGTCGGTTATCGTGAAATCGGGCATGGATGTCCGTGGCGTGGTCGAGGTGGTTGCCAAGCCTAACCGTCAACCAGGAAACAGGAAAGCGGTTGAGCACCAAAACGCAAAAGACCGCCTACGCCGGGAGGAAGAGCGTAAGCGGCCTTCGCCTGAGATGGACATGGCGCTCCTTGTGGTTCGTTGGCAGTTCTCTTTGCGTTGTTAGCAGCGGTTGTCGTACTTCCAGCAGGCACGGCCGTAACCGTTGTAGCAGGCCCGGCGCCAGCGGCGGCAGCGGCGCTCGTGGCGTGCCCAGCGGCTCGAGTAGTAGGGCCGGTGGTTGTAGTAGTGGTGTGATGCGATCGCGGCACCGACGATGCCGAGCGCGAGGCCGGCTGCGAAGCGTCCACGACGGCCGCGGCGGCCGCGACGACCGGTCTTGTGAACAATCGCGCTCTCCTTGGCGACGGCGGCGTTATCGAAAGACTTCAGTGCGGACATCTGGGCGTTGGCGGGAGCTGCGGAAAGGGCGGTTGCAGCGGCGATGAGGGCGATGGCGAGAAGCTTTTTCATGACTGGGTCTTTCTTGGGTCTGTAATGTTGGGGTCTGTAGTGTTGGTGTTTTGGGTCTGGTGTTTTGGGTCCGTTTGTCTGTCTGACCATTACAAATTGCCCAAGCTGCCTGTGCGCGACTGTTAGCTGCGTCACACATCGCAAGTTTTTTCTGATTTTCCCTGGAAAACGCCGATATTTCGGGCCGAACAGCCTTCCGCACGCAGTTGCCGCCGCGTCCTATCGGTGACATGGTGCCAGCCAATCGACCAATCCCGAATGAAAAGGACACGCGATGAGCGACGAACCGATCCTTTTGGAGATCTTCACGGACTACGTTTGACCGTGGTGCTATCTCAGTACCGTGCGTATTGAAAAGCTGAAGCAGAATTTCAACATCAAGACCGAACTCGTCCATTTCCCGCTGCACCCGGACACGCCGATCGAAGGCCGCTCGCTGCAGGATCTGTTCGGCGGCGGGCCGGAAGCGATCTCTGAAAAACAGTCGCGCATGGCCGGCCTGATGGCGGAGGAAGGTCTGCCCTATGGCGAGCGCACGCACACCTACAACAGCCGGCTCGCGCAGGAGCTTGGCAAGTGGGCGGACACGCAGCCCGGCGGCGAGGCGATTCACGACATCCTCTACAAGGCCTACTTCGTCGATGCGCTGAACGTCAGTGACCATGACGTCCTGCTCAATGCAGCTGAACAGGCGGGGCTGTCACGCGCGGCGGCCGAGGAAGTCATCACCAAGCGCACGTTCGAAAGTGCCGTCGACGCCGACTGGATCAAATCGCGCCAATACGGTGTCACCGGTGTGCCGACATTCGTTGCCGGCGGCGCCGGCGCGGTCGGCTGCCAACCCTACGAAGTGCTGGAGCAGTTGATGGCGCACGCCAAGGCGCCACCGCGCGGGGCGTAGGAGGCGTCGGGCGCGCTACATCGTCGGGAACTGCAGCACGAGCAGATCCAGCCCGTCGCCGCCGGCCGCGACAGTCGGCGCCGGTTCATCGGCGGTGACGAACAGGGTCGACCACTTCTCGTATGTCTTGCCGCCGTGTTCCAGCTCGCCCGCTGCGACGACGAGATACTGGCCACCGGTCCCGGCCGGATCGGGCATTGCCGTCTCGGTGCCGGCGCCGAAACGATAGAGCCAGGCGGCCATGCCATCGTCTTCGCGCTCGAAAATTGTCTCGACCGCCGGCGCCGTCAACGCCGCCCGTGCGCTGTCGTCGGTAATCGGAATACCGCCCTTGATGCGGGTCCGTTGATTGCCCTTCGCCAGCTTGTCGCGCGAAGCTGGCATATACTTCGCGCCCGGATCCCAGCGTTGGCGCAGCGTGAAATAGGTGACGCCGGTTTCGCTCGCCTTGATCGGCCCGTATGGCGTGTGGCCATTGGCGTACTGCACCGTCAGCGGTTTGGCGGCGTGCTTGCCCATGCTGCCGAAGCCATCGACGAACACCTGGAACTGGTTGGTTTCATGAAAGTGGGGCAGCGTCACCGAGCCCGGCGGCTGCTCGACGAGAAACCCTTGCGGCAGGCCGTTGTCGTTGACCTCGTTGCCTTCGACGTAGATGCCGCGCTGCGGCGCCGCACCCACGTATTCACTCAGCGTATAGTCGTGGCCGTTGACATGAACCTGGCGCTGGTTCTGTTTGGCTTCGGCTGTTGACGTTGCGATCAGCATGGCGGCATCCCTGCATTGGCCGTGTTTCGCCGCAGCTTACCCGTAAAATCGGGCATGTGAAGGCAACGCGGTAGCCGGCGTGATTACTATCCGGTTGTCGATCACTGGTCATCGGCCCATCAATCGGTCAGCGGCTTGGCTGATTGACGGGCATAAATCGCATGATTCGTGGTATCGCTTGGCCCAAGCAAGGCATCAAAGCCGGAGTGTGCAGGTGTGATTTTGGGGACAAGCAATCGTGTCGCTTGAGGCGCTGGGGTGGAACGATGCACGCCAGCAGGCGTTCGCGGACTATGCGCGCGAAGGCTTGCTGCCTGGCCGCGTCATTGGCGAGCATCGCACGCATCTTGAAGTTGCGCTGCGGGACGGCGAGGTCGATGCCGAAGTCCCTGGCCGTCTGCACAACGCCGCTGAACTGCGCTCGGATCTGCCCGGCGTCGGCGACTTTGTCGCGCTCAGCCCGAGCGTTGGTGACGGCCCGGCGATCATCGAGGCCGTCCTGCCGCGCACCAGCGCGTTAATCCGCCAGGCGGCCGGCGAACGCCGCCCGCAACTCGTCGCGGCCAACGTCGACGTCGTGCTGATCATCACCGCGCTTGACGGCGACTTCAACATGGAGCGGATCATCCGCTATCTCGCGCTCGCCGAGGAAGGCGGCGTTGATCCCGTCATCGTCATCAACAAGGCCGACATCGGCGATGATCCGGCGACGGCCCTGGCCGAGCTGCAGAGCATCGCCCCCGACGTGCCCGTTCACGTCCTCTCCGCCCACAGCCGCGATGACGTCGCCATGCTCGAAGCCTATTTCGACGGCGGCCGTACGATCGCGTTGCTCGGCTCGTCGGGTGTGGGCAAGTCGACGCTGACCAACCAATTGCTCGGCTATGATGCGCAGGCGACGCAACCGGTCCGCGCCCGCGACAATCGCGGCCAGCACACCACGACGCATCGCCAGCTCTTTCTGCGCGACGCCGGCGGTGCGATCATGGACACGCCCGGCATGCGCAGTCTCGAGCTGTGGGAGGCCGACCCGGTGCTTGCCGACGACGCGATATTCGAGGCCATCGAGACATTGGCGGCGGACTGCAAGTTCCGCAACTGCCGCCATGACAGCGAACCCGACTGTGCCGTCCGCGCTGCGATCGAGCGCGGTGACATCGAAGCGGATGCTCTCAAGCGCTATTGGGCGGCGGAGTGATAGCGCAGTGTTGTGATGAGTCATCCCGGCACGCATTGCCGGGATCGATCGTGCCGCACACGCGTACCATGCCGTTCGTCCAGATGCGTCTCAACACTGGCAGATACATCCGCAACGTCCGAGCATGCAGCGAAATGGATCCCGGTGACAAGCACCGGGATGACGTCGGTGGAGGGTTCTGTGTAGGAAATCAATCTGCACAACCGGCATGACGCAAGTGGGTGCGCCCGTTCCCCAACAAAATTGGCCGGGCTCCACTGGGGAGACACCGGCCCTCTTGGTAACTGGTTTGTCGGCTCCTAGAACTCGAAGCGACCAATGAACTCGGTGGGCTGCTTCATCGACAGTGAGCTGCCGGTTGCAACGATGCAGCTCTTCATCGTCGGCCAGGTCAGCAGCACCGTGAAGCTGCGTGATTCGTAGCTGCTCCAGATCTCGAGCAGGCGGCCGTCCTTGGCCATGCCGATCACGGCCTGCTGTTCCTTGTGCTTGCCGGTGAGCTGCGAAACGATCGTGTCGCGGGCGCCGCACGGCACGGACTGTGCGCTGGCAACGGTTGAGAAGACGGTCATCAGGGCCAGCGTGGTGGCCGCGAAGAGTGCTGAGATACGCATAACGGGTTCCTTTCCATGTGGTCCTGTTGGTTGACTGTGAGTGTGTTTTCCCACGCCACGGCGGGCTCAGATATGAAGCGCGTCACACGTCTTCATTTTCTTTTAATTTTTTTCTTGTGCCCCGATCACGGTTGCCGCCACCGGCCAACCGGGACATCATGCGCGCGAAGATGGATGCGGGTCGGAAAGGCAGATGGCATGAGCTGGCAGAACGAAGTCGACGAGATCAACAAGCGGCGCGCGGCGGCATTGCTGCAGGGCGGCGCCGACGCCATCGAGCGCCAGCATGGCAAGGGACGGCTCACCGTCCGCGAGCGCATCGACGCCGTCCTCGACGCGGGCACGTTCGACGAAGTCGGCGTTGGCGCCGGCGCGGTCGACGAAGGCGCCAATAGTGAGGACGACTCGTTCTCGCCGGCCAACTTCGTGCTCGGGTTTGGCAAGATCAACGGTCGGCGCTGCGTTGTCGGCGGTGAGGATTTCACGCTGAAGGGCGGCTCGCCGTCGCCGGCCGGATTGCGCAAGAGCGTCTTTACCGAGCAGCTCGCGGTCAAGCATCGCGTGCCGCTCGTGCGTCTGCACGAGGGTGCCGGCGGCAGTGTCGGCTCGGCCAAGGGCAAGAGCCTCAGCGCGCCGGTCTATGATCCTGCCCGGTTCCGCTCCGTCGCCGAAGCGCTCGCGACAGTTCCCGTTGCTTCCGCTGCACTCGGTGCCGTCGCCGGCCTGCCCGCGGCCCGCCTGGTCGCATCGCATTTTTCCGTGATGTCGCGTTCGACCGCGCAGATCCTGATTGCCGGTCCCGCCGTCGTGCAGCGTGCGCTCGGCGAAGAACTCACCAAGGAGGAACTCGGTGGCGTCGATGTCCATGGCCGCAACGGCACCGTCGACAATATCGGCGACGACGAGGCCGAGTCGCTCGCACAGATCCGCGACTTCCTCACCTACCTGCCCGACAACATTTGGGAACTGGCGCCGGTCACGGCGTGCGACGACCCCGTCGACCGGCGCGAGGAGGCCCTGCTCGAGATCATCCCGCGTGAGCGCCGCAAAGTGTTCGACATGCGCCGGCTCCTGAAGCTCGTCGTCGACAAGGCTTCGTTCTTCGAGTTCGGGCGCGGTTACGGGCGCGGCCAGATCACCGGCTTTGCCCGTCTCAACGGCCAGCCGGTTGGCGTGTGGGCCAATGACAGCCGCCAGCTCGCCGGCGCCATGACGGCCGATGGCGCCCAAAAGGCGCGCCGCTTCATCGAACTGTGCGACACCTTCCATCTGCCGGTGGTCAGTTTCGTTGACGAGCCCGGTTTCATGATCGGCTCCAAGGCCGAGCAGGAGGCCACCATCCGGCACGGCGCCAACACCGTTCTGACCGCCGCCATGAGCCGCGTGCCGTGGGCCGCGATCATGATCCGTCGTTCGTTCGGCGTCGCCCAGGTCGCGCACTACGGCTACGACCCCTATGTCCTGGCCTGGCCGTCGGCGGAAATGGGTCCGCTGCCTGTAGAGGGCGGTGTCGCCATCGCCTTTCACCGCGAGATCGCGGCGG
>JBPCVZ010000510.1:0-3143 GCA_051010015.1 Hyphomicrobiaceae bacterium | reverse complement strand
TGTGCGACGCGATCGAGCGCAGCCCATTATTGCCTGCGAGGCCGCCCCCGGTCTTGACGCGGACCTTGCCGGGAACGAGGTCGATCTCGTCGTGAAACACGATGATGTCTTCCGGCTCGATCTTGTGAAACCGGGCGGCTTCACCGACCGCGCGACCGGCTTCGTTGTAGTATGTCTGCGGGCAGATAAGCAGTGCCTTTGATCCGTCGATATCGGCGTCACAGACCAGCGCCGAGAACTTCTTGCGCCAGCCGCCTCGGCCGAACTTGTCGGCAACGCGTTCGAGCGCCATGAAGCCGACGTTGTGCCGGTTGCGAGCGTATTTGTCGCCCGGATTGCCGAGCCCGACAATGAGCTTCATGACCCAAACCTCTGGAACGGCTGTGCGCCGCTAGGCGTCGTGGCTGCCGTCCCCGATCCATCGAGATCGGCACCACACGCGATCGAGCGAACGGCGACGCGGGAAAGCGGCAATGCTCGCTTCCAACCGCGTCGCCATCCGAATTTCGAACGAGATGAACTACTCGTCCGTGTTTTCTTCGCCGTCGGCTTCGGCAGCGGGCTGTTCGCCGGCCTCTGGTGCTTCTTCGGCACCTTCTTCATCTGCTTCCGAACGCGCGGCAGCCGCACCGGCCACCGTTACCACCGTAAAGTCACGATCGGTAATCGTCGGCGTCACGCCGTTTGGCAGCGTCACGGCTGAAATGTGAATTGAATCGCCAATGTCTGCTTCACCGAGATCCACCTCAATGCCCGATGGAATGGCATCCGCCGGACAATTCACTTCGACTTCGTGGCGCACGATGTTGAGCACACCGCCGCGCTTCAGACCCGGTGAGGTTTCTTCGTTGAGGAACACGACCGGTACGGCCACACGGATCGTGCCATCGCCCGGCACGCGCTGAAAGTCGACGTGGATCGGCTGGTCCTTGACCGGGTCGAACTGGATGTCGCGTGGCAGGACGCGGTTCGAACGACCATCGACCTTGATGTTGAAAACGCTTGAAAGAAAACCACCCTGGTTCAGCAGCTTAACCAATGTCGGGTGGTCCAGCGCAATGGTTTCCGGCTCTTTCTTGTCACCGTAGATGACGGCTGGGATTCTTCCTTCACGACGCACTGCCCGGGCGGCCCCCTTACCGGCCCTGGGACGCGCCGTGGCTTCGATATCGACGATCGCCATAGCATTTCTCCAACGAAAAAAGGGCCATCAGGCCCAATGGTTTACCGGGCCTCCAAGGGTGCAAGCCGGCAGTCCACACGCATATTTTGTGAGAACGAAGCGGTTTATAGCAGAGTTGCCGACGGTTGCAATGGCTGGCGGGCTCACAGCCGCTGTTAACCGTGCTCCGGACTTGTCCCCGCCCCTCGAGCCCGTGCCATACTACGTGCATCCCGCCCACGGAGGGGCCGCTGACCGGTGGCGACCATCAGATGGGGGCGGGCATGCAGGTCGCGCGCCGGACCAACGTAGTCGGGCGTTAAAAGCGACGCCCTGCCGTCCTGCCTGGGTGCAAGTCCCAGGTGCCCGTAGCTTAAATGAGGCGTGACTCAGCGTAAAATCCTGCACGGGGCGGCAACCGGCCGCTAAAAAAATATCTACGGACGCGGTCTGGTTGCTGCCCCGTACCCTTCCTCTCATTCCCTCCGGCGGGGCCCCGTGCGGAGCCTTCGTCATGCCGATTCCACGCCACCGGGCCCGGTTTCCTTTCGAGGGGCGGCAGGGCATGATGCCAACGACCGTTCACCCGCAACCAGGATACGCCGCGATGACCGCCCTTGCCCACCCCGACCAGTTGATCACCGCCGCCGAACTCGAGCCGCTGCTCGGTTCCGACAACCTGCGCGTCTTCGATTGCACGACCTACCTGATCTACGAAACCGGAACCGGCCGGCCCTATACAGTCAAGAGCGGTGCTGAGGACTATGCGGCCGGCCATATCCCGCACTCGGCGTTCATCGACTTGCAAGGGCAGCTGTCGATCGAAGATAGCCCGTACCGCTTCACCATCCCCGAGCCCGATGACCTCGCTGGTCGCTTCGCCGCGCTTGGCGTCGGCGACAACACGCGGGTGGTGCTCTACGCGCGCGAAAACATGCAGTGGGCGACGCGGGTGTGGTGGATGCTGCGCTTTGTCGGCTTCGACAATGCCGCGATCCTCGATGGCGGCTGGCAGAAATGGCAGCATGATGGCCGCGCCGTCGAGACGGCTCCAACGGTCTACGACGCCGCGTCGCTGACCGCGCGGCCGCGACCCGAGCTGTTCGCCGACCGCGACGAGATGCTGGCGGCGATCGGCGATGGCGCCACATGCACACTCAATGCACTCGGTGCCGACCTGCACTCCGGTGCGACCTCGCGATACGGCCGTCCCGGCCGCATCCCGGGCAGTGTCAACGTACCGGCGGCCACGCTGCAGAGACCGGAGACTAAGGAATTCGTCGACATGGACACGATCGCGGCGGCCTTCGCCAACGTCGGTGTCACGCCGGACAAGCGTATCCTCAACTACTGCGGAGGCGGCATTGCCGCAACGCTGGACGCCTATTTGCTGCATCAATTGGGCTTCAAGAACCTGACGGTCTATGACAATTCAATGAATGAATGGGCCAAGGACGAGAACCTGCCGATCGAGCGCGATTAGGTCCAGGGATTTTATCCCTGGTCGGGGAGTTTGAGGGGCTGAAAGCCCCTCATGAATCGCCCAACGGGCGATATGTCAGGGCCTCCGGCCCTGACAACCCGGCCAGAGGATTTCTCCTTCGGAAACCTGCTTGGCAGGGCCGGTCAGCAATCCGGTGGACGATGCTCGGGGCGATCGAGCCAATTCTTGTTTCGATTGCGCCGACCGGCGTCTAACTTGGCCAAAACCACGACAGGCGGAGACCTCACATGGCAACCATCGGCTTTATCGGGCTTGGCAACATGGGCGCGCACATGGCGCGCAACCTCATCAAGGCGGGCCACGACCTCAAAATCTTTGACCTCAATGACGAGACGGTGCGCTACGTCGCTCAGGCCGGCGCCAAGGCTGCCGCAAGTGCCGCAGATGCCGCGACGGACGTCGAGTTCGTTGTCACGATGCTGCCCGTCGGCGCCAACGTCCGCGCCGTGCTGCAGGACGCCGGCGTGATCGATGCCG
>JBPCVZ010000509.1:0-8697 GCA_051010015.1 Hyphomicrobiaceae bacterium | reverse complement strand
GTTGTCGGGCCCGCCCATTTCCTTGGCGAACGCGCGGCGCCGGTTGAGTTCATCGATCTGGTCGGCCCAGAACCCGTCGCCTTCTTCTTGCTCTTGATCAGACACGGTGGTTCTTTCTGTTGTTTGCAGGCGTTACGTCTCGTCGGCCGGCGCCGGCAGGCCCGGCCCGGCGACGATGCCGGCCTTGGCGAGCGCATCGATCTCGGCCGGTGACAGCGCCAGCTCGCGTTGCAGGACAGTGCGCGTGTCGGCGCCCGTATCGCGGCCCGGCCAGCGGATGGTGCCCGGCGTCTCCGAGAGTTTCGGCACGATGCCGGCGAGGGTGACCGGCCCGAGCACGTCGTCCTCGACGTCGACAAGCATATTGCGCGCCTTGTAATGCGGGTCGGCGAAGATGTCGGCCATGTTGTAGATGCGTTGCGCCGGCACCCGGGCGGCGTCCATGGCTTTTTCGGCCTCGGCGAGATCGAGTGTGCTGGTCCAGGCGCTGACGGCGTCATCACAGGCAGCCATGTTCTCACCGCGCGCGACGCCGGTCGCAAAGCGTGGATCGTCGAGCATGTCGGCGCGGCCGATGGCCTCGGCGAGCCGGCGGAACACCGCATCGGACGCCGCCGTGATCAGGATGTAGCTGCCATCGCGCGTCGGATAGACGGAATTGGGCGCATTGCCCGGCAGGTGCGGGCCGGCCCGCTTGGCAATGATGCCGAGTTGCTGGAAAGCGGGAATGTGCGGCTCCATGAAACTGAAGGAGCCTTCGTAGAGCGCCGAATCGACGACCTGGCCCTGGCCGGTGCGATGGCGCTCGAGGACCGCCATCACGGTGCCGAACGCGGCATAGACACCGGCGATGTAATCGGTCAACGGCGTCGCGGTGCGCGGCGGCGGGCGATCGGGCTCACCGTTGATTTCCCTGAGCCCGCTCATCGCCTCGCAAACAATGCCGTAGCCGGCGCGATGGCTGTAGGGCCCGTCCTGGCCGAAGCCGCTGACACGGACCATGATCAGGCCGGGATTGATCGCGTTGAGGTCTTCGTAGCCGAGCCCCCAGCCTTCCAGGGTGCCGGGCCGGAAGTTCTCGACGACGATATCGGCCTTCTCACACAACCGCCGCACCAATCCGCGGCCTTCGTCCGTGCGCAGGTTGAGCGAGATGACTTCCTTGCCGCGCTGCACCGACGCGTTGTAGAGCGAGCGGCCCTTGTGACGGTGGCCGAGGCTGCGCACGGCATCGCCGTCGGCCTGCTCGACCTTGATCACCTCGCAGCCGAAGTCGGCGAGCAGGCGCGCGCAGAACGGGCCGGCGACGGTGGACCCGAGTTCGATCGCGCGCAGCCCGATGAGTGGGCCCGAGCGGGGCGGTGGGGTGAACACTTCGGACATGATGAACTCTCAGTTACGCTGCGCGTTGGCGAATGTTGGACACTGGACGACAAGCTGTCCAGGGCCCGGCGGGCCCGACCTGACCGACGATCTCGTAGCGGATTGTCGCCCGGTCACTTGAGGCCGGCAACCTCGGCATAGGCGTGCAGCTCGCGTTCGACATCGACGCCGCTTGTGCCGAAGATGATGCCCGTCGCGCCGGCCGCCTCGAGCTTGCCGAGGCGTTCCCGCAGTTCGTCTCGCGTTCCCGAGAACGTCATCTCCTTGGCCGCTTCGACACCGACGAGGTGATCGTGCCCGTTCGACACATCGAGCGTGTGACCACGGTGCACGGAGAGGTGGCGCACCGATTCATCGAGCTTCTCGACACTCGCCAACCAGGCTTCGCCATTCGGCATCGCCTTGAGACCTTCGCGATCGTTGGTGTACCTGAAATGGTAGGCGAGCGCGACAAGTGGCCTGACGGCGGCGGCGGCGCGCGGCGAGGTGATGTCTTCGCCGTCGTCGAGCACTGTACCGTTGGTCGAAACGAGACAGGTATCAAATCCAGGTGCCGGCGCGCCGAGCGCGATCATGCCGTCGGCAATTTCGCTGGCGAGCTGGCGCGCCTTGGGACCTTGCGCCGCCATGAGGATGGGCACGTCGATCGGCCGGTCCGGCAGATAGCCATCGGAGGCGAGGATCTGGGCAAGCCCGCCGTCGATGTCGACGACCTCGCCGCGCAGCAGGCTCCGGACCTGCTCGATGTGGGTGCGCATGTCGGCCAGCTTGAGCGGGCGTTTGCCCATGCCGGCGCGACCGGTGAAGCCCGTGCCGAAGCCGGCCTGCAAGCGCCCCGGCGCAAGCGCTTCGAGGGTGGCGATGGCCGACGCCTGCGCCATCGCGTGGCGGTAGCTCGGGATCAGCACCGAGGCGCCGACGCCGATGCGCGTCGTGCGCTCGGCAATGCGCGCGAGCGTGATCCAGATGTCGTGGCCGAAGGCGGGAATCTCGGGACACCACACGCATCGATAGCCAAGCTCTTCCGCCAGGACCGCGTACTCGACCGTTTTCGGCCCCGGCGGCAGCCTGAAATCATACGTGAGCATGCATGTCCCTTCCATCTTGTTGCCGTCGTCGCGATGTGCGCCATCGGATTTGCGTCCGATTGACTTTGCGACGCATCAGAATTTTGACCGTCGTTCCTCGACGTTGGCATCGATATCGATCAGCACCGTCCGGCCCTCGCCATTGAGCCGTTGCGCTTCTTTTATGGCAGGTGCGATATCGGCAACGTTCTTGACGGTGATGCCGACGGCGCCCATGCCCTCGGCGATCTTGGCGTAGTCGCCGTGCATGGTCGAGACACCGTATGCATTGCGCGCTTCCTCGCCGATCGTGCCGCGCGTCGGGCCCGAGTAGGTCGCCATGGCGCTGTTGTTGAGCAGGACCGTCGTGATGGCGGCACCGGACCGGGCAGCAGTCTCGATGTCGGTGCCGGACATGCCGAACGCGCCGTCGCCCATGACGTTGACGCAGAATTTTTCCGGCGCCGCCATCTTCGCCCCGATCATCAGCGGAATGCCGAAGCCAAGATGCGTGGTCTTGCCCCAGCCGACGTAGCTGTGCGGGGCCGTGGCAATGTGGAACGGCACGAGACAATCGCGCGGCGCGCCGGCATCGTGCGTGACGATGCTGTTTTCAAGATCAAGCGTCTTGTTCAGTTCGTGAATGACGCGATAGTAGGAAATCGGCGATTCATCGGACGTGAGCACCGGCAGCCATTCCGCCAGCCAGCGCGACTTGATGTCGGCGAGCGCGGCTTCTGTCTGGGCCCGGTCGCCACAGCCCTTGCCGCCGGTCTGTGCTTTGACTTCATCGATCAGCGCCTGGATCGTGAGGCGCGTGTCGCCGACCAGGGCGATGTCGGCCGCTTCGTCCTTGTTGATGTCGTCGGGGTTGATGGTGTTGTGGATGATGCGTTTGTCGGCCGGAATGGCCTGGCCGTAGGGCGTGCGCGTCAGGCTCGACCCGAGCGCCAGCAGGACGTCGCTGCCCTTGAGCCAGTCGCTCGCGGCCAGCGTCGTCGCGCCGCTGCCGGCGCCGAGGCTCAGCGGGTGGCGCTCGTCGATCGCGGACTTGCCCGGCATGGTGCAGAAGACCGGCGTGGCAATGAGTTCGGCCAAGTCCCGCAACTCGGCCGTCGCGCCGGCAAACAGGACGCCGGCGCCGGCCCAGATCAGCGGTCGCTTGGCGACGATCAGGTCGCTGGCCGCCTGCTTGATCAGCCCGGGTTCGGGAACCTGACGCACGGGCTTTGGTGATTTGTACGTGCGCTTGGCCTCGGGCACCTCCTCGCGGCAGACATCCGACGTCAACTCGACGACGACAGGCCCCGGCGTGCCGTTGCGCAACGCGTGGAAGGCGCGGCGCATGACATCGCCGATCTGGTCCGGCGTGTAGATCGCCTCGATCTGCTTGGCCCAGCCCTGCGCCTGCTGGACGGCGTTGAAATTCGGGCGCACGGAGAGCTGGTCGAGCCGGTTGCCGCCGAGCAGGACCAGGATCGGTATATTGTCGGCGTTGGCCTGGGCAAGGCCGCCCATGGCATTTTCGGCGCCGGCCTGGTTCTGCACGGCGACGACACCGAATTTCTGGCGATCACTGATGCGGCTGTAACCGTCGGCCGCCATCACGGCGCCGCGCTCGTGGCGGAAGGCGATCGGCCGGATTCCGATCCGTGCCACCGCCGAGATCATCGGGTTGCTCGGAAAACAGGACATCCACTCGACGCCCTCGTCTTTCAGGATCTGTGCGATGTAGTCGATGCCGTTCATGAGAGATCTCCATGCGCATGACAGAAACTGCGCCGGTCGCGCTTTGCGCAACTATGCAGATCGGCCAAGGTCGCCGCCAGCCTTCATGCGCGAAACGCTGCGCGATATTCAGAATGTGCTGAACGGCTACGCACGGCCGCAGAATTTGCTAGAGTTGCACCGGTAGCGATCTGCCGGAACGCGAATCTCGACGGGCGGTCGCACCAAACTCAGTCGTCATCTCCGCCTGCGCGGGAATGACGGAGTGGGTGACGATCAACGGGTGCCAATCGGCTGGCTCAGAACTCTAGGATGTCACAATGATCACGATCTATCGCGCCCGGAAAATCATCACCATGAACCCGGCAAGACCGGAGGCATCACATGTGGCGGTGCGGGACGGGCGCATTCTGGGTGCCGGTACGCTTGACGAACTCACCGGCTGGGGTGAGCACACGCTCGATGAGCAGTTCTCCGACAAGGTGATGATGCCCGGCCTGGTCGAAGGCCACAGCCATACGATGGAGGGTACGTTCTGGCGCTACGTCTATTGCGGCTACTTCGACCGCACCGATCCGGACGGCAAGACCTGGCCGGGCGCCAAATCGATCGACGAAGTCGTCGAGCGCCTGCGCGAAGCTCAGGACGGGCTTGCAGATGCCGAAGCACCACTCGCGGGCTGGTCGCTCGACGCGATCTACTACGGTGACCGGCGCGTCAGCCGT
Organism: Hyphomicrobiaceae bacterium; assembly: GCA_051010015.1. Classification (GTDB taxonomy): domain Bacteria; phylum Pseudomonadota; class Alphaproteobacteria; order Rhizobiales; family Hyphomicrobiaceae; genus CAJQQK01. The sequence continues at coordinate 3,794 of JBPCVZ010000509.1, read as the reverse complement.
CATGACCTCGACCAGGTCTCGAAAGATCGACCGATCGGCGTGCTCAATGCGTCGGGACACATCCTCAACGTCAACTCGAAGGCGCTGGAACTGGCAGAGCTGCTGAAGCCCGGCGTCAATCATCCGGGCGTCCCGCTTGGCGATGACGGCCTGCCGACGGGTGAGCTCAAGGGCCCCGACGCGATGACGCCGGTTGGCATTCATGTCGGCTTCGACCGCGATCTCCTCGCCTGTGATGAGCTTGGCTTGCGCCAGTTCGCGCGGCTGTGTGTGCGCAGTGGTGTGACGACGGCCGCCGACCTCGCCAACCTGCTGCCGCAGGACGCCGTCGAGATGATGGTGCGGGTGACCGGAGAGACAAGCTATCCGGCCCGTATCGTGTCGTTGCGCCGCCTGCAAAACATGACGGTGCCGGAGATCGTGGCACGCGCCATCGAGCTGCGCGGCATGAGCACGGACAAGCTGCGATTGGGCATCATCAAGGTGGTCGCCGACGGCTCGATCCAGGGATTTTCGGCGCGGATCCGGTGGCCGGGCTACTACAACGGCGCGCCGAACGGACTGTGGTACGTGCCGCCGGAGCAGCTGCGCGAAATGTATCAGCTCGCCCTCAAGGAGGGCGTGCAGGTGCACACCCACACCAACGGTGACGAGGCGACGGCCTTGGTCCTGGACTGCATCGAGGAGGCGCTGCGGCTCCACCCGACGCCTGACCACCGTTTCACGCTGCAGCATTGCCAGCTGGCAGACGCCGCGCAGTTCCGCCGCATGAAGGCGCTCGACATGTGCGTCAACCTGTTTCCCAATCACCATTTCTATTGGGGCGACCAGCACTACGCGATGACCGTCGGGCCGGAGCGCGCCGAGCGCATGAACGCATGCGCGACGGCGCTGCGATCCGGCGTGCCGATGGCGATTCACTCCGACGCGCCCGTGACACCGCTCGGTCCGTTGTTCACCGCATGGTGCGCGTGCAATCGGCAAACGGCGTCGGGCCGCACGCTCGGCGAGAACGAGCGCATTGGCGTCGATGATGCGCTGCGCACGATCACACTGGGCGCCGCCTACACATTGAAACTCGATGGCGAGATCGGGTCGATCGAGACCGGCAAGCGTGCCGACTTCGCGATCCTCGAAGAGGATCCGACGCAAGTCGGCGCCGATCGGCTCAAGGACGTCGGCGTCTGGGGCACCGTCCTCGGCGGGCGCGTGTTCGCGGCAGCAGATATCTGACCGGATGGCAGCAGTGAACCATACGGCGCTGCCGGTCACGGTGATCGGCGGCTATCTCGGCGCCGGCAAGACCACGCTGGTCAATCATCTGCTGCGCCACGCGGACGGCTTGAAAATCGCCGTCCTCGTCAATGAATTCGGCGCGTTGCCGATCGACGCCGACCTGATCGAGGCGCAGGACGACAACATGATCTCGATAGCCGGCGGCTGCGTGTGCTGCAGCTATGGCAACGACCTGATGCTGGCGATGATCGACCTCGCGCAGCTGAGCCCGCCACCGGACCACGTGCTGCTCGAGGCGAGCGGCGTCGCGCTGCCAGGCGCGATCGCCAGCAGTATCGGATTGTTACCGCACTATCGCCTCGATGGCGTCGTCGTGCTTGCCGATGCCGAGACCGTGCGCACGCGTGCAAACGATACCTACATGGGCGACACGATCCGGCGGCAGCTCGAGGACGCGGACCTGATCGTGCTCAACAAGACGGATCTGATCGATGCCGCCGCTCTATCGCAGACCCGCGATTGGCTGACGGGCGACTTCGGCGATAGCAAGAGCGTCGAAACGCGTCACGCGCATTTGCCGATCGATGTCGCCCTCGGGCGCATCCACACCGACCAGGAGGCAAGCGAACCCGGTAGACCGCTGCATCACGGCGATCTTTTCGCGAGCGAGAGTTTTGCGCTTGACCATCCAATTGATGCCGAGCAGCTGATGCAGGAATTGACGGCGCCGGAACTGGGCATTGTTCGCGCCAAGGGCTTTACCTTGACGTCTGACGGAAAGCGCCGCGAGGTTCAGATCGTCGGGCATCGCTGGTCCGTTGTCGACGCCCGGCATGCCGCACAATGCCGTATCGTTTGCATCGGCACGAAGGCTCAGTTCCGGCCAGACCTCGTTGGCAACGTCATCCGCCGCCTGACGCCCGCGCGCTGATTGGCGATCGGGCCGCGACATTTATCGTTGTCAGGTCCAACCAACACTGTCACCGTGCGGGGGCGGGACAGCCAATGAAATCAAGCCGCACGGTAAGGAGAGGAAAACATGAAACTTCGAACAGTGGCCCTGACCGGCATCGCACTCAGTGTGCTGCTCGGCGGAGGCGTCAGCGCCGCCGAGCCGAAAAAAGGCGGCACGCTCACCTTTATCAACCGGCTCATCGGCGGACATTTCAACACCAACATTGCGTCTGGCACGCCGACCGGCATTCCGGGCGTCCAGCTCCACGCCGCGCTGCTCCGGTTCGACAACAATTGGAAGCCACAGCCCTACCTGGCGGAGAGCTGGGAGATTTCCGAGGACGGCCTCGCGGTGACGGTGAAGCTGCGCAAGAACGCGGTGTTCCATGATGGCAAACCGATTACATCGGAAGACGTCGCTTTTTCGATCGCGACAACCAAGGCCAATCATCCGTTCAAGACGATGTACGGCGTCGTCCAAAAAGTCGACACGCCCGACAAGCACACCGCCGTCCTGCGCCTGAGCAAGCCGCACCCGGCCATTCTCCTCGCCATGTCATCGCAGCTCGGCACTGTCATTCCGAAGCACATCTACGGCAAGGAAGGCGTCAACATCCGCAAGAACCCGCAGAACAGCCAGAACGTCGTCGGCTCCGGCCCGTTCAAGCTGAAGGAGTTCAAGCCGGGCGAATACATCATCTTCGAGCGCTTCGACAAGTACTTCATTCCGGGCCGGCCCTACCTCGATCAGATCGTCTACAAGAAGATCTCCGAATCGACGAGCCGCGTCATCGCGATGGAAAAGAAGCAGGCCGACCTTTACGCCTGGGCCGCGGACCCGATCGAGCTCAACCGCTTGAAACGTTCGAAGCACCTCGGCATGACGGACAAGGGCTATGAAGCCGTCGGTGCGCTGCAATGGCTCGGTTTCAACATGACCCGCAAGCCGTTCGACGACAAACGCGTGCGCCAGGCGCTCGCCTACGCGATCAACAAGGAGTTCATCCTCAAGGCGATCATGGGTGGCTTCGCGAAGCGAGCGACCGGGCCCGTGCACCCCGGGAGTGTGTTCTATTCCGACGCTGTCGATCCGTACAAATTCAACCTGGACAAAGCGAAGGCGCTGCTCGATGAAGCCGGCCTCAAGCCGGATGGCAATGGCATTCGTTTCAAGACAACCATGCATGTCGTTCTGTTCCAAGGCACGTTCAAGCGCATTGCCGAGTACATCCGATCGCAGTTCAAGAAGATTGGCGTCGACGTGACGATCAAGGCGTCGGCCGACATCCGCGCCTGGATCAAGACGGTCTCGAACCACAACTTCGACATGACCGTCGACTCGGTCTTCAACTGGGGCGATCCGGTGATCGGAATTCACCGTACGTACCTGTCGACCAACATCCGCAAGGGCGTGCCGTGGCACAATACGCAACAGTACAAGAACCCGGCGCTCGACAAGCTGATGGCCGAGGCCGGTTCCGAGAACGACCTCGACAAGCGCAGGGCGCTCTATGCGAAAATCCAGAAGATCGTCGTCGACGATGCGCCGATCGCGTTCATGGTGACATCGCCGTACCACACCATCTGGAACAAGGAACGCGTCG
>JBPCVZ010000508.1:0-3417 GCA_051010015.1 Hyphomicrobiaceae bacterium | reverse complement strand
ACCCGCGCCTGAAGAACTGGCTGCACCGCATCGACAAGCCGGTGCAGCTTGTGTGGGGCGCGCAGGACCGCATCGTGACGCCGGCCTACGGCGAGGCGTTCGCCGCGGCGATACCGGGCGCTCGCTTCGCCGCGATCGAGGATTGTGGTCACTTTCCGATGTGGGAACAGCCGCAAGCCTTCGCCGATCATGTCACGGCGTTTGCCGACTGATCCCTGTTTCGCAACACGAAGAGAGGCGCCCATGCGTGTCTGGTACTTTTCTGAAATGGCCTATCACCCCGCCTGGGCCGAGGGCTTGAACCGCGGGTCGCTGCGGGTCGAGTTTCCGAGCGCGCATGTCGAGCCCGACGTCGCCCACACGCTGCTCCACCGCTACTTTGACGAGTTCGCCGCGTGTGACGACGCCGGGCTCGACATCATGATCAACGAGCACCATTCGACGGCGACCTGCATGACCATCTCGGCGCCGATGGCGCTGGCCATCATCGCCCGCGAAACCAAGCGGGCACGGCTGCTGTCGCTCGGCAATCCGATCGCCAACCGGCCCGATCCCGTACGTGTCGCCGAAGAGATGGCGTGGCTCGACGTGCTGTGCGGCGGGCGCCTCGAGATGGGGCTCGTCAAGGGCGCCCCCTACGAGATCCATCCCGCCAACAGCAATCCGGCGCGCCTCATGCGGCGCTACTGGGAAGCGCACGACCTGATCATCAAGGCAATGTCGACGACGGACGGCCCGTTCAACTGGGAAGGCGAATACTACCACTACCGCAACGTCAACGTCTGGCCGCGACCGATGCAGCAGCCGACGCCGCCGGTGTGGATGACGGGGCTCAGCACCGCCAGCGGCGTGATGGCCGCCGAGCGCGGGCACGTCATCGCGACGCTGCTTTCGGGCAGCATCGCCGGGCCGATGTTCGAGGCCTATCGCGAGCGCGCGCGGGAACTCGGCTGGGAGGCAGGGCCGGACCGCTTCGCCTATGCCGCCTGCATTGGCGTCGGGGAGACCCGCGAAGAGGGCCTGCGGCGCGCCGATCAGGTCGCCGACTATGCTCGCACCGCCGGCGTCGTCGCGGAGCAGTATACGAACCCACCGGGCTACAACTCGACGATGGCCAACGTGGCGATGCTCAAGGGCGCCAAGAAGACCATCGTCATGGACGAGAACGGCGAGCCGGTCGATGCCGGTTCGGCGACGGTCGAGCAGTTCATGGCATCCGACACGGTGTTTGCCGGTACGCCCGATGATGTCTTTGAGCAGATCAAGGCGTTCAACGATCGTGTCGGCGGCTTCGGGCACCTGCTGTTCTTCGGCCAGGGCGGGCACATCAGCCATGAAGACACGCTCGCCAACATCCGGCTCTTCGGCGAGCACGTGATGCCGCGGTTGCGGGAGTTGAACCCCGAGCCACGCGCGCTGGCTGCCGCCGGCGAATAAGCGGCCTCGACGGCACTTGGCGAAATGGTGGGACGAGCGTGTTGCAGCGCTGCCAGAGCGTCGCTTATCCGCAATCTGACGCATTGCGCCCCGGCGCGGGAACGCGTTGAGTGATGCGACTTTGCGAAGCGATTCTGCCGGGCACCCGCCACCATGAACGACGAGCCAGCCGTCTACGATCTGTCGCCGGCGGGACGCGTCCTGGTGCTGCTGGCGGTGATTTCGGCGACGACGATCTATTCCTCGTCGATCCTGATTTCCTCGGCGCTGCTGCCGAAGCTGCAGGGCGCGCTCGGTGCGACCCAGGACGAAGTCTCCTGGACCATGACCTTCAACATCGTCGCAACCGCCGTCGTCACACCGATGACAGGGTGGATCTCGGAACGCTTCGGGCGGCGCAACACGATGGTCTACGGCGCCGCCATCTTCGGGTTGTCGACGTTCTTTTGCGGGGCATCGACGACGCTCGAAGAACTGATCTTCTGGCGCATTGTGCAGGGTGGTGCGGGCGCGCCGCTGATCCCGCTTGGCCAGGCGGTGCTGCTCGATGCCTATCCGAGGCGCCAGCACAGCTTCATCATGGCGATCTTCGGCATGGCCAACATGATTGGGCCGTCGATCGGGCCGACGCTGGCGGGTGAGGTCTCGGATGCGCTGGGCTGGCGCTGGGCGTTCTGGATGATCGTGCCGGTGACGATCGTCGCCGTGCTCTTGTGCCGGGTCGCCGTTCCAACGCGCAGCCAGCGCCACGCGACGCGCCTCGACTGGGGCGGTTTCCTGACGCTTTCGATTGCGATCGTTTGTGCGCAGCTGATGTTTTCGCGTGGCCAGCGCCTCGATTGGTTCGAGTCGTCGGAGATCATCGCGGCCACCTTCCTCGCGGTCATCGCGTTCTACATGTTCATCGTGCACAGCCTGACCGCCAAGGACCCGTTCGTGCGCCTCTCCTTGTTCAACGACCGCAACTACGCGCTTGGCATGATGCTGGTGTTCATCTTCGGCATGCTCAATTTCGCGCCGGTCGTGCTGCTGCCGCCGCTGTTGCAGAACCATGCCGGGTATCCGGACACCGCGATCGGCGTCTTTATTGGATGGCGCGGCTTCGGCACGCTGCTCGGTTTCTTCATTGCCATGGTGACTGCGCGCATCGATCCGCGGATCATGATGATGGCCGGATTCTTCCTGCAGGGCTACGGCGGCTATGAGATGATGCAGTTCGATCTCAACGTCGGCGAGACCCGGCTTGGCTTCTGGTCGGTCGTACAGGGCGCCGGCATCGGCGTCACTTGGGTGCCGATGACGATCGTGACGTTCTATACGCTGAGACCCGAGTTGCGCGCCGAGGCGATGGCGATGTATCACCTCATCCGCAATTTCGGATCGAGTTTGTTCATTTCGATCGCGGTCGCTGAAATCGTGCGCGCAACCGGCAGCAACTATGCCCGCCTGGCGGAGCACACCTCGCCCTACAATAAGCTTTGGGGACTGCCCGGTTCATCGGGAGGATGGTCTATCGAGTCGCTCGAAGGCATGGCGAGTTTCTCGCGCGAGATCACCCGCCAGGCGGTCATGCTCGGCAACGTCAATGCCTTCCTGATGTACGCGATGATCGCGTTCCTGGCGATCCCGCTGTGCCTGCTCGCGCGGTTGCCGAAGGCGAAGGACTAGTCTTGCGGCCCGCGCCTCCTCGATTGGCGGCAGCGCCCGTCAAACCTTCGGCACGATCTCGTCGACGAAGTTGTCGATCTGGCGCGTGAGTTCTTGCGCGCTGTCGCCACGGTAGCGCACGATGATGTTGTCGAAGCCGAGGTCGAACAGGCGCTTGAGGTCGTCGATGATCTCGGCCCGGGTGCCGGTGCCGGGCTCGCGGACGCCGTCGGTGTTGTGCTTGGGATTGTCGATGTCGAGGAACATCTTGTAGTGCAGCGCGAGATCGTCGAATGAGCGGCCGGCATCCTCGGTGAGCGAACGCAACTTGGC
>JBPCVZ010000507.1:0-3221 GCA_051010015.1 Hyphomicrobiaceae bacterium | reverse complement strand
CCAGGTCCTTGAGTGTCACCGTTTTCTGATTTGGATCGATCGTGATCGCCTCGCAGCCCGTTCGAGCGTCGATGGCGAACTGGTCGCGGAAAGTATCGGCAGTTGCCACCAGCAGATCTGATTCATCAGAGATGATCCCACCTACATGGTAGGGTAGACCACAGTTCGCATAGGAGACATAGGGACCGCGTTCGACCATGACGATCTGGGCCGACTCGTCCAAGCGTCGCAATCGGGCTGCGCAGGAGGCGCCGCCAGCAACTCCACCTACAATAAATACTTTCATGTTCTCACCTCAGTTTTGTCGGGACTTGCTGTGCGAAAATGTGCACCGAGGAGTGATGGCGAACCACTGGATTAACCTCCAGAACTCTAACTGAATTCTTCCGACGAGTGCAAACCCAGCCGCGAGCCACCAGCTTCGATGAAATGGGTCCTGAAAACTGGGATCAAGACGCGGAAGATCATTTTCATCGTCCTGGAAATTCCAAGTTTTACGGTCGTTATTCGCAGTCTGGCTGTAATGGCCCGAAATTACACAGCGACCGGTGGCAGCCGAAATCCGAGTCTACAAACTGAGGATCATCGGTACAATTGACCGCACATATTTCGGCTGAACCAGGTCATTGGAAAGAATGCCGTTCATCAGACTTCAAGAATGGCAATGTGATGGTGCCAGTCAGGTCAGCCCTGAGGCAGCGGCGCGCTCCATGGCCAGGGAGAGTTCCTCCGTAAGGTTATCCGCGTGCACCTCTCTCCGCGGGACCCTTGGAGACAGGTGCAGCGTCTGGAATCAAGAATTTCGGCGGACTGCTAGACCGCACCGCAGCATAGGCGCCAACGGGCCGACTAGTTAGCATCGAGGAGGTCGGGACCGCCTACGCCAAAACTCGCCATGAACGGTGCAAAGCTTATTACAGGCGCAACAAATTATGTTGAAGGCGACCTACACATCATCAGCTTACTCCGAAGCAACGGCGAAGGACGAGCCGGACCCCGTCCTCCCAAGAAACGACCTTCGGTACAATTGATCATAGAGTTTCGGGCGCTGGCCAACTAATCGGGCTCGAGCAGCTTCTCCGCCACAAGCAAGGAGGGGTCATCCGGATCACGGCGGATGGTAAAGTCGAACCGGCGGGCAAGGCCAAGCATGGCCGTGTTATGGGCGGAGATTGTGCTCCATACCGACACGCAGGCAATTTCACGGGCGACTTCGACGACCGACTCCAATGCCTGCCTGGCGAGGCCACGCCCTTGCACTTCGTCGCGCAGTGTCACGGCGAATTCGCCCACCTTGCCCGGGCCGATATCGGCGATGCGCGCGCCGCCGATAAGCTAGCCGGCAAGCGGACCGTTGCCCTCGATAACGACGGCGAACTCCGTTTTGGGGACGGGCGCGCAGAATTTGGCCACCATCTCCTCGCTCAGATGGAGCACTGAATGGAGCAAGCGGAACCACTTGCTGCGATCCGGCAACGAATCGTAGCTGCGCGTCATTGCAGCGGCATCGTCAGGACAGATCGGCCGGGTCAGGTAGTCGGCGCCGTCCTTACCGTGGATCCAGACTGTACCGCCGGCAATCCGCTCGCGGAGAGTTGGGTCGGGCGGTTCCTTTACCATTTTCGTTCTTTGCCTTTGCGTAGTTTCGACTGCCTTACAGCTTGCTTAAACTACACGCTCGTCGCTTTATCAATCTGAATCAAAACGAAACTTCAATTCATCACGCAAGCTGGAAGCGACTACAATCGTTTCACCTTGTGCGCGTCAATACAGTGAGTCGTTTTTCGCCGGAGGTGAGTTATGTGAACGACCAGTAGCATCGTTGACCGATTGGGCCGCGAAAATCCCTGACACCTTTTGCGGCTCGACCAAATACCTTCTCACCGCATTGTTAAGCCGCGCACGCGGCGGAGCAAGGCGGTGAAAACGTTTCTCGCCGCCGCGCTTCAAATCGAGCAGCAGTTCGGGCCAGTCCTGCGCGCTTTCGCGCGCGCCGTCGGTGAAACCGATGAGCTCCTTCCGGCCTTCCGGCGTCGCGCCGATCATCACGAGGATGCACTGCTTTTCATCCTCGAGGCGGGCCTGCAAGTGGATGCCATCCGCACAGACATAGGCATAGTGACGGGTGGACAGGTCGCGCTTGCGCCAGCAATCGTGCTCGTCGGCCTCCCCCCTTCAGTCACGTGATCGTCGAGGCGGAAAGCCCGGTGCATCGCGCCCAAGCAAGGCTGCCAGTGCTTCGCTGAAGTCATTGGTGAATAAAGGTGGGGCAACAGCACTTCGAGGCTCTTCGAGCGACGCGCGTAGGGCGGCAGGATCGCAGGGCTGAAGCGGAAGCGTCCGTCATCATCTCCAATGGCCCCTCTGTCGCGCACGCGTGGCTGCCTGATGGCAACGGGGTCGATACCCGTCGTCACTTCATGCTCCGACAGGTGACCATGGCGAACGACACGTTGCCGGCGGGCTTCGGTTTTGATATCGCAATGTTGGCTGAGAAACGCCGCGACCTCGGCCTCGACGGCCTGGGCAAGCATTTCGCGGGCGCCGTTGCACAGGACTTGTGTGAGCAGGTCGTTACAGGCTCCTGGCTGAATCAGTTTGGTCACGTTATCGTTCGACACGGCAAGCGAGGCCGTCAAGCAAGCTCACGATATGCCGAATTCACCGATTTATGCCGTCACTAACTTTTACTTTTGCGAATAGCTCCTTGTCCTGACTGCTTGATGTCTCCGTAACATTCGCAACGGCGCGCGGCACTGTGTCCGCTACACGCTCGATACTGTCGCAAAAAAGTCGATTGAGTTCGATTGCGAACAATTATGGGTCATGGATTGAGGCGATGCTTGCCCGAGGCTCCGATCAATTGATTGAGCAAGAATGACCGTGTAACCTGCTCCCATCTCAAGGGACGACCTGTTCATTTTGGAGATTGCCTTTTGGGTGGTCAAATCGGACTGGGCTCTTTCGCGTAAATGGATTGTATCATTGAACAAGCGCAAGTCAGGTAAGAAGCACAAATTTGATCATGAGATCCTGCTGTTCCAAGGCGGCGGTGCTCTTGGCGCCTACCACGCAGGTGTCTACGAAGGGATACTCGAGGCAGGGCGTCAGCCAACTTGGGTAGTCGGCGTCTCGATCGGCGGCATTACATCGGCTCTTATTGCTGGCAATCCGCCAGAGGCGCGGGTTGATCGCTTACGGGCGTTTTGGGGCCGGGTCTC
>JBPCVZ010000506.1:0-39287 GCA_051010015.1 Hyphomicrobiaceae bacterium | reverse complement strand
GTGGATGACCTTCGGCTTGGCGTGCTGCGCCGTAGAAATGATGCAGGCCTCAATGCCGCGCTATGACATCGAGCGCTTCGGTTTCGCACCACGCGCGTCACCGCGGCAATCGGACGTGATGATTGTCGCCGGTACGCTGACCAACAAAATGGCGCCCGCCCTGCGCAAGGTCTACGACCAGATGCCGGAACCGCGCTATGTCATCTCGATGGGATCGTGCGCCAATGGCGGCGGTTACTACCACTACTCGTATGCTGTCGTGCGCGGCTGCGACCGAGTGGTTCCGGTCGATATCTACGTGCCCGGCTGTCCGCCAAGCGCAGAAGCACTGGTGTATGGTATCTTGCTGCTGCAAAAGAAAATCCGCCGAACAGGGACGATTGCGCGATAGGGCGCCAGTTCGGCCGTGATTGCTCCGACCGGCCAGGTCAAAGCCAGCCGGCCAGGATGAATAAGGATTGCCGACGTGGAAGTCGATGAAACGGAACTGAGTGATCTCGGTGAGTATCTCGCTGGCAAAGCAAGCAGCGCCGTCGTGCGCACAGAAATCGCCTTCGGGGAACTCACCGTCTATGCGCAAGCGGCTGAGATCCTGCCACTGTTGAAGCTGCTGCGCACGGACAGTCGCTGCCGCTTCGAAGTGCTGATTGACATCTGTGGCGTTGACTGGCCGGCCCGCGAGAACCGTTTCGACGTTGTCTACCATCTCCTGGCGCCCCGTGCGAACCAGCGCATTCGCGTCAAGATCGAAGCCAACGAGAGCGACCCAATCGACAGTGCCGTCGGCGTCTTTCCTGCCGCCAACTGGTTCGAGCGTGAAGCCTACGACATGTATGGCATCTTGTTCTCGGGTCATCCCGATTTGCGCCGGTTGCTTACCGATTATGGTTTCCAGGGACACCCGCTGCGTAAGGACTTTCCGCTCACCGGTCATGTCGAGGTGCGTTACGACGACGAAGTGAAACGGGTTGTCTACGAACCGGTTCGCCTGACGCAGGAGTTCCGGGATTTCGATTTCGAAAGCCCGTGGGAAGGCACCGACTACGTCCTGCCCGGCGACGAAAAAGCCTCCGAAGAGCCGAAACCGAACTAGATCAGCTCGAACCGAGAGAGCACGAATAGCAATGGCCGAAACCGACATCCGTCAGTTCAACATCAATTTTGGACCGCAGCATCCCGCCGCGCATGGCGTCTTGCGCCTGGTTCTGGAATTGGATGGCGAGGTTGTCGAGCGGGTCGATCCGCATATCGGCCTGCTGCATCGCGGCACCGAGAAACTGATCGAACACAAAACCTATCTGCAGGCGATTGGGTATTTCGACCGCCTCGACTATGTCGCGCCGATGAACCAGGAGCACGCGTTCTGCATGGCCGCCGAGCGCTTGCTCGGCCTCAAGGTGCCGAAACGCGCACAGCTCATTCGCGTCCTCTATTCCGAGATCGGCCGCATCCTGTCACATCTCCTGAACGTGACGACGCAGGCCATGGATGTCGGCGCATTGACACCGCCGCTCTGGGGCTTCGAAGAGCGTGAAAAGCTGATGGTGTTCTATGAGCGCGCCTCCGGCTCGCGCATGCACGCGAAATACTTTCGCATCGGCGGTGTCCACCAGGACCTTCCGGACGAACTCGTCGAGGATATTTTAGATTTTTGTGAATATCACCCGAAGGTACTCGACGACATCGAAACACTGCTGACGGGCAACCGGATCTTCAAACAGCGCAATGTCGATATTGGCGTGATTTCGCTGGATGAGGGTTTCCAGTGGGGGTTCTCCGGCGTCATGGTGCGTGGCTCCGGTGCAGCCTGGGATTTGCGCAAAGCTCAGCCCTACGAGTGCTACGATGAAATGGAATTCGACATTCCGATCGGCAAGAACGGAGACTGCTACGATCGCTACCTCATACGCATGCAGGAGATGCGAGAGTCGATCGGGATCATGAAGCAATGCTGTCATCAGTTGCTGTCGGACGAGGGCAGGGGCCCTGTCAGCGTAGCCGATCCGAAAGTGGTGCCGCCGAAACGCGGCGAGATGAAGCGCTCGATGGAAGGCCTGATTCATCATTTCAAGCTCTACACCGAAGGCGTGCATGTACCGGCCGGTGAAGTCTATGCGTGTGTCGAAGCGCCAAAGGGCGAATTTGGCGTCTATCTGGTCGCCGATGGCTCGAATAAGCCGTATCGCTGCAAGATCCGGGCACCGGGCTTCGCACACCTGCAAGCCATGGATTACATGAACCGTGGTCACCTCCTGGCCGACGTCAGCGCGATTATCGGATCACTCGACGTTGTCTTTGGAGAAATTGACCGGTAGCACCGGTTAAGAGATTAATTATCCGTTAACGGACAATGTTTCACGTGAGTCATTGAGCGGACGATTGGTGTGGACGACTCGCCTGCGTCATGCACTTCCCTGTTGCCGAGTTGCAAAAAAGTTTCAGGCCACAATTGCCTGTGCTAGGCTCCGAACCGGTATTTCGTGCTCGGAGTTCATTATGACGAATCTGGACCTGCCCTTTTTCGCAGCCGCGCTGGCGTTTGGCTGGGGGCTGTCACTGGCGACGTATCGCATTTTCGCCGTGCGCAACGACTGGCCGATGGGTGAACTCCATGCCAACAAACCCTTGGTACCCGTGCTGCTGGGTGTCTTTGCGCTGGCGATCGCCTTTCTCTTCGCGGCGTTCCGGGCGGCCACGCCGGCGACCGAACTGGGTGGCTGGTGGATCCTTCCGGTGGGCCTGCTGTGGGCGTTCTTTTGGACCGGGTTCATGCGTGTCGGCTCCCAGGCATCCCTGTTTCTCGCACCGATCGCCACGTTTGTCCTGGTGACAGCCTGGATCAATGTCCGCACCCCGCCGAGCTTCGTGCTCGAATCGACATACGAACCGAACAGCTACACTTCTGACCAGGGCCGCAATGACAGCGACCGCGACACGCGCTCGACGGGTCGAGCGCCGGGTTCGCTCAATGGTTTCCGCAAATCAAATTGAGTCGAATAGACTTTTCGTCGCCGCAGACGTTGGGCCTGTCGCCGCCGCTACAAAAACACGCGCGTCGGTGAACTGATTTCCGCGTCGAAGCGCTTGCATCGATATAATATCCGCCGTAGTCGAAGAGATCAGCCGCGTTGCCGTCGCTGTCGCCGGATTCGCATTGCCCGTCCGGCTGGCAGGTCGTTGGCTGTGCGACAAAGAATTTATCCAGCCAGGAGAACCTGAGCCCATGGTCGTGCGCCGTCTGCATTCCGAGCAGCCCGCCAGTTTCGAATTTACGCCCGAAAATCTCGCCTGGGCCAATGACACGATCGCGAAGTATCCCGAGGGCAAGCAGGCATCGGCGGTGATCCCACTGTTGTGGCGCGCGCAGGAGCAGCATGCCGGGTGGCTGCCGGAACCGGCGATTCGCTATGTCGGTGACATGCTGGCCATGCCCTATATTCGGGTCTATGAGATCGCCACGTTCTACACGATGTTCCAGTTGTCCCCCATCGGTGAGGTAGCTCACCTCCAGGTGTGCGGTACGACGCCGTGCATGTTGCGTGGCGCGGAAGACCTGGTCGCGGTGTGCAAGCGCCGGATCGCTGCCGAGCCGCATCACGTCTCCGAGGATGGCAAGTTCTCCTGGGAGGAGGTCGAATGCCTCGGTGTATGCGCCAACGCGCCGATGGTGCAGATCTGGAAGGACACCTACGAGGATCTGACGCCAGACCTGCTCGAGCAGCTCATCGAGCAGTTCGCCGCGGGCACGCCGCCGGTGCCCGGTTCGCAAATCGGTCGCAAAGCATCAAGCCCCGAGGGCGGCCTGACGACGCTCACCGATCCCGATCTCTATTCGGGTGAGAGCAAGGGCTAAGAAACAGACGAGTCGCCCCACGAGACCGGACAAATAAGCAAGGTTGCAGCAATGCTCGCGGATAAAGATCGCATTTTCACGAACATCTACGGTCTGCACGATGTCAGCCTGAAAGGCGCCATGGCACGCGGACATTGGGATGGTACCAAGCAGATCCTGGAGCTCGGCCACGATGAGATTGTCGAACGGATCAAGGCGTCCGGCCTGCGCGGTCGCGGTGGCGCCGGCTTCCCGACCGGGTTGAAATGGTCGTTCATGCCGAAGGAAGACCCGCGCCCTTCCTACCTGGTCGTCAATGCGGACGAGTCGGAGCCGGGTTCGTGCAAGGATCGGGAGATTTTGCGACACGACCCGCACACGCTGGTCGAAGGCTGTCTGGTTGCCTCTTTCGCGATGCGTGCGCATGCCTGCTATGTCTATTTTCGCGGCGAGTATATCCGCGAGCGCGAGGCCTTCCAGCGCGCGGTCGATGAAGCCTATGAAGCCGGCCTGATCGGCAAGAACAACAAGAACGGCTGGGATTTCGACCTTTACGTCCACCACGGTGCCGGTGCCTACATTTGTGGCGAGGAGACCGCACTGCTCGAGAGCCTTGAAGGCAAGAAAGGCCAGCCGCGCATGAAGCCGCCGTTCCCGGCCGGCTCCGGGCTCTACGGCGCACCGACGACGGTCAACAATGTCGAATCGATCGCCGTGACACCAACGATACTGCGGCGCGGGGCCGAATGGTTCGCGGGTCTCGGCATCCCCAACAATACCGGCACCAAGTTATTTCAAATCTCCGGCCACGTGGAACGTCCCTGCGTCGTCGAAGAGGAAATGGGCATTCCGATGCGCGAGTTGCTCGAGCGCCACGCTGGCGGCGTGCGCGGCGGCTGGGACAATCTGTTGGCCGTCATTCCCGGCGGCTCGTCGGTACCATGTCTCGGACAGGACATGTGCCAGGACATTACGATGGATTTCGACGCGCTGCAGAAAGCCAAATCCGGGCTCGGCACCGCTGCCGTGATCGTGATGGATAAGTCCACGGACATCATCAAGGCGATCGGACGCCTGTCGTACTTCTACAAGCACGAAAGCTGCGGTCAGTGCACGCCGTGTCGCGAGGGCACCGGCTGGATGTGGCGCGTGATGCAACGCCTCGAACGCGGTGATGCCGAAAAGCACGAGATCGACATGCTGCTCGACGTGACCAAGCAGGTCGAAGGCCACACGATCTGTGCCCTGGGCGACGCCGCGGCCTGGCCGATCCAGGGCCTGATCCGCAATTTCCGCCATGTCATTGAAGACCGGATAGACCAGGCGCAGGCGGCGCGGATCGCGGCGGAGTAGGCCCAACCGAGCTCAATCGAGCTTCGGCACCATTTCGTCGTACGGGATGACCAAGCCTGGCGGCTCCAGCGTAATGTCACCGTCGCGGATGATGCGGGTCAGAATCTTGCCGTCTGCCTGGCGCTGATGATGAATGACCAGCGCATTGAGATCGACGATCAGATAGTGCTGGATGCTCGCAACAGAGAAATACTCGGCGAGCTTTGTTGCAATGTCGCTGCCTTCCGAAGACGGCGACGCGACCTCGACGACGATGGCGGGGGCGTCGGCGATCAGGCTGTCGAGCGCGATCGGGGTGAATTGGACCAGCGCATCCGGTTCGCGGGCGGTGGAGTCGTCAATTACGACGGTCATGCCGTCGGTATACGCCGTGGCCTGAACGCTGCTCCGTCGAATGGCGTCGCGCAAAGCAGTGGCAGCAGCGAATTTCAGCAAATTGTGGCGTGCCCGTTCCGGTGCCATTTCGACCACCTCCCCCCGGAAGAGCTCATACCGGCCGGCCGGAGCGCCTTCGGCCCAGGTCAGATATTCCGCCACCGTCAGGCGCTTATTTGGAAGTGCACCATCCATTGAAACCACTGTAACACAGCGGCCTTTCGGCCAAAAGCTGATCCGCCAGCCGATTTACCCACGCCCGCGCCAAATAGACCGCTTCCAAGCTCTAGCGTACAACGCAAACTCATTGTAACAACCATGCCAACAACGTATCGAATCCGGCTAGGCACCGCTTCCTGGCACACCGCCCGTTCTGATCCGAGGATACGCGACCGGCATGTCGAGAAAACTTCTCATCGACGACGAGGAAATTGAAGTCGAAGACGGTTTGACGCTGCTTCAGGCGTGCGAACTGGCGGGGCGCGAAGTACCCCGGTTCTGCTATCACGAACGCCTGTCGATTGCCGGCAACTGCCGCATGTGCCTGGTCCAGGTGGACGGCATGCCAAAGCCGATGGCCGCATGTGCGATGGGCGTCAACGACTTGAGACCGACGCGGGATGGCACGCCAAACCGAGTCGACACCCGCACGCCACTGGTCAAGAAGGCGCGTGAAGGCGTGATGGAGTTTCTCCTGATCAACCATCCGCTGGACTGTCCGATATGCGACCAGGGCGGCGAGTGCGACCTGCAGGACCAGGCGATGGCCTATGGTGTCGGCGGCTCGCGCTACGATGAAAACAAGCGCGCCGTGGATGAGAAACATCTCGGCCCTCTGATCAAGACGCACATGACGCGCTGCATCCAGTGCACCCGATGTGTGCGCTTCATGACGGAGATTGCCGGTGTCGAGGAACTCGGCGCCATCGGCCGCGGCGAAGATATGGAGATCACGACCTATCTCGAGGAGGGCATGCTGTCCGAGCTCTCCGCCAATGTCGTGGACCTGTGTCCGGTGGGTGCACTGACGCACCGCCCCTGGGCGCACAATGCCCGGCCATGGGAGTTGAAAAAGACCGAGTCGATCGATGCCATGGACGCCGTTGGCGCCGCCATCCGGGTCGACACACGTGGGCGCGAAGTAATGCGCATCCTGCCGCGCACCAACGATGACGTGAACGAGGAATGGATCTCCGACAAGACCCGGCACGTGGCCGACGGCCTGCGCACCCAACGTCTCGACCGCCCGTATGTCCGCGTTGACGGCAAACTGCAACCGGCGACCTGGGATCAGGCACTCGACGTGGTCGCCCAGCGCCTGACGCAGACACCGGCGAACAAGATTGGCGCGATCGCCGGCGATCTCGCCGGGTGCGAAGAAGTATTCGCGCTCAAGGATCTGATGACCCGCCTCGGCATCGGTTGCCTCGACTGCCGCGCGGACGGTGAGACGATCAACACGGACAATGGCCGCGCAGGCTACCTGTTCAATTCGACCATAGCGGCGCTCGATGAAGCCGATGCGATCCTTTTGATCGGTACCAATCCGCGGGTCGAAGCGGCCGTATTGAACGCGCGCATCCACCTGCGCTGGCGCAACAGCGACCTGCGCGTCGGCGTCGTTGGAGCGGCCGAGAACCTCTACTACGACTACGATCATATCGGAGAAACTGCCGCGGACCTCAATGCGCTGCGCGATGGTACGCATCCGTTCGCGAAGGTGCTCGAAGCAGCCGCGCGTCCGATGATCATCCTTGGCAGTGGGGCAACCGCTCGGCAGGATGGCGGAGCGCTGTACGCTGCCGCCGCACGCATTGCGGATGCGGCGATGGCCGGCAAGGATGCCGATTGGAACGCGTTCAATGTCCTGCACACGGCGGCCGGCCGGGTTGGCGCGCTTGACCTCGGGTTTCTTCCGACGACAGCTGGCGATACTTCGATCCATGACCTCGATACGGTGTTCTTGCTCGGCTGTGATTCGCCGCGCATTTCCGACCTCAGCGCGGCATTCGTCATTTACGTTGGCACGCATGGCGATGTTGGTGCCCACAAGGCCGACGTCATCCTGCCTGGCGCGGCCTACACGGAGAAAAGCGTCACTTACGTCAACACCGAGGGTCGCCCCCAACTGACGGCGAAGGCAGCCTTTGCGCCCGGCGATGCGCGCGAAGATTGGAAGATCATCCGGGCGCTGTCAGATCGGGTCGGACAGACCTTACCCTACGACGATTTGACCGCGCTGCGCGCCGCCATGTATGCCACGGCGCCACATCTGGCGCAGATCGGGACCATCACACCGGGCGATCGGGCAAGCGTCGCCGATATTGCGCAGTCCGATACGGGGGCCTTGCTGAACACGTCCATTGAGCCGTCGATCAGCGATTTTTATCTTTCCAATCCAATTGCGCGGGCTTCAGCCGTGATGGCGGAATTGAGTGCCCTGCGCCGGTCAACCACCTCACGCGTCGAGGCGGCGGAATAGAGCAAGCTTCCTGCAGAGCCGGGGTCCAACCGGTCATCCCCTGCAGCGCATAAGAATGGAAAACGAGCAGGCAATGTGGGAACAGGCGAACGATATCTTTTGGGCTTACGGCTGGCCGGCATTGATCATCATTGCCCAAAGTCTGTTGCTGATCGTCGCGCTGCTGCTGATCATTGCCTATCTGCTGTTGATGGATCGCAAGGTTTGGGCCGCCGTGCAGCAGCGCCGCGGGCCTAACGTCGTCGGACCGTTTGGTTTGCTGCAGTCGTTTGCCGACCTGCTCAAGTTCGTCCTCAAAGAACCTGTGATTCCCGCCGGCGCCGACAAGAGTGTCTTCCTGCTGGCACCCGTCGCGACGACGGTTTGCGCACTGGCCGCCTGGGCCGTGATCCCGGTCAATGCCGATGGCTGGGGCATATGGGTAATCAGCGACATGAATGTCGGCATCCTGTATGTCCTCGCGATTTCATCGCTCGGCGTCTACGGCGTGATCATGGGCGGCTGGGCCTCGAACTCGAAGTATCCATTCATGGGGGCGCTGCGTTCGGCCGCCCAGATGGTGTCCTACGAGGTGTCGATCGGGCTCGTCATCGTGACGGTCTTGCTGTGCGTCGGCTCGCTCAACCTGGGTGACATCGTCAACGCGCAAAAGACCGGAATCGGCACCGAGATGGGCTTTGCCGCGTCGATCCTCGACTGGTACTGGCTGGTATTGCTGCCGATGTTCGTGATTTTCGTGATTTCGGCCTTGGCTGAAACCAACCGGCCGCCGTTCGACCTGCCGGAAGCAGAATCCGAACTGGTCGCCGGCTTCATGGTAGAATACGCCTCGACGCCCTATCTGCTGTTCATGCTCGGAGAGTACGTCGCGATTACCACCATGTGTGCGCTGACGACGATCCTGTTTCTCGGCGGATGGCTGCCGCCCCTGGACATCTGGCCGTTGAACGCGATACCGGGCCTGTTCTGGTTCCTATTGAAAATCGTCTTTGTGTTCTTCCTGTTCGCAATGGCGAAAGCGATCGTGCCGCGCTATCGCTACGACCAACTGATGCGGCTTGGCTGGAAGGTTTTCCTGCCCATTTCCTTGCTTATGGTGGTTGTCGTCGCAGCCGTCCTTCAGTTCGGACCGAATTGGGGCGCAGCATGAGCCCCAACTTAATCGGCGCCATCATCGGGTTCATTGTCGGTTTCATGGGCTTCCTGTTCATCCGGGTCGCTGCGTCACGCGTCGAGAGCAAGGGCGTTGGCCCGGAACCCGAAAAAACCGCCGGGATCTTGCGAACCGTCGCCATCGTTGATCTCGCCGTATTCACCGTGCTCGGCTATTTTGTCGGCCCGATGATCGTATCGGGCGCCGGCTGAGCCGCATTGAGGAGTGCAACGCTATGGGCATCGCCCAAGGCATCAAGTCGTTATTCCTAACGGAGTTCATCTCCGCCTTCTTCCTTGCGATGAAGTATTTCTTCGCTGAAAAGAAGACGTTGAACTATCCGTTCGAGAAGGGCCCGCTGTCACCGCGCTTTCGCGGTGAACACGCGCTGCGCCGTTATCCGAACGGTGAAGAACGCTGCATTGCCTGCAAACTGTGTGAAGCGATCTGCCCGGCCCAGGCGATCACGATCGAGGCCGGACCGCGCCGCAATGACGGTACACGGCGCACCACACGCTACGACATCGATATGACGAAGTGCATTTACTGTGGATTGTGCCAGGAGGCCTGTCCGGTCGATGCCATCGTCGAAGGACCGAATTTCGAGTTCGCGACGGAAACGCGCGAAGAACTCTATTACAACAAGGAACGACTGCTCTCCAATGGCGACCGTTGGGAGCGGGAGATCGCGAAGAACCTTGCTCTCGACGCAAAATACCGATGATCCCGCCGGATGGTTGGACCTGCTGTCGTCATTGACGGACGACGAGTTGGACCGTTATGGCGAGATTGCTGCCGACCAGCGCCGGCTCGAGTGGGAGCACGGCTGGGCCCAGATACTGTGCCTTGCCGGATCACTCGCCTCACTCGGCTGGCTGATGCGCGAGTGCATGATGAACGGCCTGACATGGCGCGGCGGAATTATCCTCGCGCTTGCAGCGGCGCTCGGATATTGGCCGTACCGCAAGGCGATCGTGCGGCGACTGTGGGGCAAGCACTGCAAGGCGGTCGCGCGTGAAGCCGCGCAGCGTCGGGCGGGACAAAGGAAATAACAACCCCGGAGCTCGGCTTCCGGAGACATGAGAAATGGACTGAGGCGATGGGCCTGCAAGCGTTCTTTTTCTATATCTTTTCATTTGCCGCCGTGGCGTCCGCGGTGATGGTCATCATTGCGCGCAATCCGGTGCACGCCGTCCTGTTTCTGATCCTGGCGTTCTTCAATGCGGCCGGCCTGTTCGTGCTGCTTGGAGCTGAGTTCTTGGCGATGCTGCTGGTCATTGTCTACGTCGGCGCGGTGGCGGTACTGTTCTTGTTCGTCGTCATGATGCTCGATGTCGACTTTGCCGAGCTGCGGGCCGGCTTCATCAAGAATGCTGGTCTAGGGGCCATTGTCGGCGGCATCGTGATGCTCGAGTTGATCATGGTGCTCGGATTCCAGACCTATTCGAGCCAGATCGTCGGCAATCCGGCGGCGCCGGCGCCGCTCGCTGGCGACAACGTCTCCAACACCGAGGCACTCGGGCGCATCCTTTACACGAAGTACATCTTCTTTTTCCAGGCCGCCGGTCTGATCCTGTTGGTGGCGATGATTGGCGCGATCGTGCTGACGTTGCGCCACAAAGAAGGCGTCCGCAGACAGTCGATTGCAACGCAGGTTGCCCGCACGCCCGAGACGGCGCTGGACGTGGTCAAGGTGGCATCAGGACAAGCGGTGTTTCCCAGCAGCAAGGAGCCGGCCGAATAATGGAAATCGGAATCGGACATTACCTGACGGTTGCCGCGATGCTGTTCACCATCGGCATCTTCGGCATCTTTCTCAATCGCAAGAACGTCATCGTCATCCTGATGTCGGTCGAACTGATGCTGCTCGCTGTGAACATCAACCTCGTTGCGTTCTCGTCGTTCAATAAGGACCTCGTCGGTCAAGTGTTCGCAATGATGGTGCTGACGGTTGCTGCCGCTGAAGCCGCCGTCGGGCTCGCGATCATCGTCGTCTATTACCGGAATCGCGGCTCCATCGCGGTCGAAGACATCAACATGATGAAAGGCTGATTGATCTCATGGAGTTCAAGGCAATTGTCTTTCTGCCGCTGATCGGCGCCATCATAGCCGGTTTCTTCGGCCGCCTGATCACGGATCGGGGCGCGGAAATCCTCACGACGGCGCTGCTGTTCGTATCGGCTGCGTTGTCGTGGATCGTGTTCTGGCGAGTCGGATTTGGCGGCGAGACGATCAAGGTTCCGATCGCCAACTGGATCACGTCCGGTGAACTGGAGGTGGCCTGGTCGTTGCGCATCGACACGCTGACGGCGGTGATGCTGGTAGTCGTGACGACGGTATCCAGTCTCGTGCATCTCTATTCGATCGGCTACATGCACGAAGATGACGCGCGCGCCCGGTTCTTCTCCTATCTGTCGCTCTTCACCTTCGCGATGCTGGCGCTGGTGACTTCCGACAACCTCGTGCAGATGTTTTTCGGCTGGGAGGGGGTCGGCCTCGCGAGCTATCTGCTGATCGGGTTCTGGTACAAGAAGCCCTCGGCCAACGCCGCCGCCATCAAGGCGTTTGTCGTCAACCGTGTCGGCGATTTCGGCTTTGCGCTCGGCATCTTCGGATTGTTCGCCATCACCAATTCGGTCGGTCTCGACGAGGTTTTTCGTGAGGCACCAGCGCTCGTTGGCAAGTCGATGAGCTTCCTCGGCTATCAGGTCGACATCCTGACGTGCCTGTGTCTGTTGCTGTTCATGGGCGCGATGGGCAAATCCGCGCAATTCCTGCTGCACACCTGGTTGCCGGATGCAATGGAGGGCCCGACGCCGGTCTCTGCGCTGATCCATGCGGCCACGATGGTCACCGCCGGCGTGTTCATGGTCGCGAGACTGTCACCGGTGTTCGAATATGCACCAACCGCGTTGATGGTCGTTACCGCGGTTGGGGCACTGACCGCCTTCTTCGCAGCAACCGTCGGGCTCGTCCAAAACGATATCAAGCGCGTCGTCGCCTATTCGACGTGCTCGCAGCTCGGCTACATGTTTGTCGCGTGCGGCGTCGGCGCCTATTCGGTTGCGATCTTCCACCTGTTCACGCACGCGTTCTTCAAGGCACTGCTGTTCCTTGGCGCGGGTTCCGTGATCCATGCGATGCACCACGAACAGGACATGCGCAACATGGGCGGGCTCGCACCGAAGATCAAAATCACCTGGGCCATGATGCTGATCGGCACGCTGGCCCTCACCGGCGTCGGCATTCCGGGCGTCGCCGGCTTTGCCGGTTTCCATTCGAAGGACGCGATCATCGAAGCGGCCTATGCCGCCCATACGCCGCACAACTACGCTTTCTGGGCGCTGGTCATCGCCGCCTTCATGACATCATTCTACTCCTGGCGCCTGATGTTCATGACCTTCCATGGCCAAACGCGCGCCGAACCCGAAACGTTCAGGCACGCCCACGAAAGCCCGATGTCGATGCTGGTGCCGCTTTATGTGCTCGCGCTCGGCTCGGTCGTCGCGGGCTTCGCGTTCACCGAATACTTCATCGGCCACGACTACAAAGAATTCTGGAAACGCGCGATCCTGCATCTACCGTCGAAGGATATCCTGCATCACATGCACGACGTCGCGAAGAACGTGAAGTGGGTGCCGTGGTCACCGTTCATCGCCATGGTTGCGGGCTTCGGCCTGGCATGGCTGTTCTACATCCAGATGCCGACACTACCGGCGGCAACGGCACGGGCGTTCAGGCCGGTCTACCTGTTCCTGCTCAACAAATGGTACTTCGACGAACTTTATGAGTGGCTCTTCGTGAAACCGGCGCACCGGCTCGGCCGTGTCCTGTGGAAGACAGGAGATGGCCGAATCATCGATGGCGTCGGCCCAGACGGAATTGCGGCCCGGGTTATCGATGTCACGGGCCGCGTGGTGCGCCTGCAGACCGGTTACGTCTATCACTACGCATTCGCCATGATGATCGGCGTTGCCCTCATCACGGTCTACTTCATGTTCCAGGGCGGGGGCTTGCTGCCATGAATTTGACCAGCATACCGATGCTCTCGATCGTGACGTTCCTGCCGCTGTTCGGCGTCTTCTGGATGATGTTCCTCAAGGACGACGAGAGCGGCAAGCGCAATGCGCGCTGGATTGCGTTTTACGTGACCATGGGCACGTTCCTGCTCTCGCTCTACATCTGCTGGGGACTGTTCGACCCGTCCTCTCCGAGATTTCAACTCGTCGAAGAAGCCGCATGGTTCGGACCGGTCAAATACAAAATGGGCGTCGACGGCATCTCGATCCTGTTCGTCGTGCTGACGGCGTTCCTGATGCCGCTCTGCATTCTGGCAAGCTGGAACTCGATCCAGGATCGCGTCAAAGAATACATGATCGCGTTCTTGGTGCTCGAAACGCTCATGATCGGTGTTTTTTGTGCGCTCGATCTGTTCCTGTTTTACCTGTTCTTTGAAGCCGGCCTCATTCCGATGTTCCTGATCATCGGCATCTGGGGCGGCGCGAGGCGGGTTTACGCGAGTTACAAATTCTTCCTCTACACGCTGCTCGGCTCCGTGCTGATGCTGCTCGCCATGATGGCGATGTACTGGCATGCCGGCACGACCGACATCCCCAAGCTCATGGAGGTGAAATTCCCGGCCGACATGCAGTGGTGGCTGTGGCTCGCATTCTTCGCATCGTTCGCCGTCAAGATGCCGATGTGGCCGGTGCATACTTGGTTGCCGGATGCCCACGTTGAAGCCCCGACCGCCGGCTCCGTCATTCTTGCCGGCATCCTGCTGAAAATGGGTGGTTACGGCTTCCTGCGCTTTTCGATCCCAATGTTTCCGCTGGCAAGCCAGGACCTGGCGCCATTGGTCTTCATGCTGTCGGTGATTGCGATCATCTATACGTCGCTGGTCGCGCTTGCCCAGGAAGACGTCAAAAAGCTGATCGCCTACTCGTCGGTTGCCCACATGGGTTTCGTGACGATGGGAATCTTCACGGCGACGACCCAGGGTGTAGACGGAGCGATCTTCCAGATGCTGAGCCACGGCATCATTTCGGGCGCCCTGTTCTTGTGTGTCGGTGTCGTCTACGACCGCATGCACACCCGCGAAATCGCGGCCTATGGCGGTCTCGTCAACCGAATGCCGATCTACGCGTTCTGCTTCATGGTGTTCACGATGGCCAACGTCGGGCTGCCGGGCACCTCCGGGTTCGTCGGCGAATTCCTGACGCTGCTTGGCGCCTTCAAGGTCAACACCTGGGTCGCCTTCCTGGCCACTACGGGCGTCGTTCTATCCGCGGCCTACGCCCTTTATCTCTACCGGCGCATGATCTTTGGCGAAATGGACAAGCCGAAGCTCATGAACATCTCCGACATGAACATGCGCGAGATCGCGATCATCGCACCGTTGGTCGTGCTGACGATCCTGTTTGGCGTTTATCCAATGCCGGTCTTCGACATCACGGCCGTTTCCGTCAAAAACCTCGTGACCAACTACGACGCAGCGATCCAAGCGTCGACAGCACTGCTCGCCAAATAATCCGCGCACCCTAGTTCCGCTCAACCCCGCAACAAGGCCCGATCCAAGACATGCCAGAATCGCTGCAAATCTATGCACCCATGCTGCCGGAAATCATCCTGGCAGTTGGCGCGATGGCGCTGCTGATGTACGGCGTCTTCAGACCTGAAACAGAGGGCGAAGCGGAAACCGTCGGCTGGCTCGCGATCGGCGTGATGATCGCGGCTGGGTTCACGATCGTTGCGTACGGTAACGGTACGACGCGCCTGTTCGATGGCGCCTTCGTGGACGATCCGTTCGCGCGCTTCATGAAGCTGCTGACGCTCGGCGGGGCTGCGGTTGCGACGATACTCGCCTTCGATGAGTTTCGGAACCTGCGCATCCTGAAATTCGAGTACGCCGTGCTCATCCTGCTCTCAACCGCCGGCATGATGCTGATGATATCGGCAGGCGACCTCATCGCGCTCTATGTCGGGCTGGAACTTTCCAGCCTCGCACTCTACGTGATCGCGGCCTACCGGCGCGACTCGGTGCGGGCAAGCGAGGCTGGGCTCAAGTATTTCGTCCTGGGTGCGTTGTCATCCGGCATGCTGCTCTATGGCAGCTCGCTGATCTACGGCTTCGCGGGTTCGACCAACTTCCAGGTGATCGCGAACGCGGCCAAAGGCGCCGAGGTGGCGACCAACCTATGGCTGATTTTCGGCCTAGTGTTTCTGCTCGTCGGCCTCGCCTTCAAGGTCTCCGCCGTGCCATTCCACATGTGGACACCAGATGTCTATGAGGGCTCGGCAACCCCGGTGACAACATTCTTCGCGACCGCGCCAAAGGTCGCCGCCATGGCGTTGTTGGTGCGCGTCACGGTCGGTGCATTTCCAGCAATTGCCGAGCAATGGCAGCAGATCATCACCTTCGTCGCGATTGCCTCGATGTTACTTGGCGCGTTTGCCGCGATCGGGCAGACCAACATCAAACGCCTGATGGCATATTCGTCCATCGCGAACGTCGGATTTGCACTGGTCGGCCTCGCCGCGAACTCCGTCGAGGGTACCCAAGCCGTGCTGGTCTATATGGCGATATATGTGGTCATGACGCTGGGTGTTTTCGCGTGCATCCTGTCGATGCGTCGTGCCGATCAGTCGGTTGAGGAAATCGATGAACTGGCCGGCTTGGCACGGACCAACCTGCCGATGGCATTCGCCTTGATGATCCTGATGTTCGCGCTCGCCGGAATCCCACCGCTTGTCGGCTTCTTTGGCAAGTATTTCGTGTTCCTGGCGGCGATCAAGGCCGGGCTCTATCCGCTGGCCGTGATCGGCGTCCTGGCGAGCGTTGTCGGTGCCTATTATTACCTGCGTATCATCAAGGTGATGTTCTTCGACGACTCGAAGGACAAGTTCGAAAACGTTCGGCTCAAAGCCGCAACCGTCATGACGGCGTCGGCACTGATCATGATATTCGGTGTCATCTGGCTTGGACCGTTCACCGACTACGCCTTGGCGGCGGCGCAATCCTTCACATATGTCAAATAGGTGGTAACAGCGGCACACCCTTATTTTCACAGCATTGTCCATTTTAAAGCGAGGCTGGCGCGTCACGTATTTGAGATGGGGGCAGCCGACGGCTTCCCCACGCGACACGGCCAACCAGCCGACCACAGCCGCAATGAAAGCTCACCGATTGCTACCATCAGCCACCAGAATCGTTGAGTTCGAAACGATCGACTCGACCAATACGGAAGCCCATCGGCGGGCGGCCGACGGCGAGCGCGGGCCGATATGGCTCCGGTCGGATGCACAGGAAGCCGGTCGTGGCCGCTCCGGCCGGCCCTGGTCATCGCCGCCGGGCAATCTGTCAGCGACCTACATGTTCACGCCGGAATGTCCCCGTTCCGTCTTTCATCACCTATCATTCGTCGCAGCCGTCGCCGCCCATGACGCCATCGCCCCAAATCTCACCAGTGGTAAGGCGCTACAACTCAAGTGGCCGAACGACCTGCTCATCAATTCAGCCAAAGTCGGCGGCATCCTTGTCGAGAGTTCCAAGTATGACAGTGACATCGTCGTCATGATTGGCATTGGTATAAACATCGCCGTCCTGCCCGACGTCGATGGCCGAAACGTAACGAAACTCGACGCACATGGCCCGGCGCCGAGCCCCAGCCAACTCGTCCAACATCTCGCGGATATGATGACCGCGTGGCTGACGACCTGGGACAATGGCCGGGAATTCGAAACCGTCAGACAGGCCTGGCTGGCCCGCGCGCACCCGCTCGGACAGGCACTGACCGTCAACACTAACGAGCGCCAGTTGGCCGGTACATTCGCGGGACTTGCTGAAAACGGCGCGCTGCTTCTGGCAACGCACGCAGGCGAAACATGTCGGGTCGAGCACGGCGACGTTGCGCTGGCCGCCACCATACCCGTTCCGGAGAGACGCCATGAGTGACGCTAGCGGTTCAAGCCCGGAACCTGATGACGAACTCGTTATGGTCGCGCTCGGCGGTCTCGGCGAAATCGGCATGAACGTCTATCTCTACGGGCTCGGGCCGGCCGATGATCGCCGCTGGCTGATGATCGACCTCGGCCTCACCTTTCCAGGCGAGAGCGAGCCGGGTGTCGATGTCGTTCTGCCCGACATGAAATTCATTGCCGAACAGCGTGCGCAACTCGATGGGATAGTCATCACGCACGCCCACGAAGATCATCTCGGCGCGCTGATCGAGAGCTGGCCGATGCTGCGCTGTCCGGTCTATGCCACGCCTTTCACGGTCGGCATGCTCAAGGCCAAACTCGCGGAATTCGGCGGCGATCTGACGCCGGACATCCGCGAAATTCCGCTCGACAGCCAATTCAAGGCCGGTTCGTTTGATCTCGAATTCGTGTCGATGTCGCATTCGATCCCCGAAACATCGGCCGTCGTCATGCGCACGCCCCTTGGCACCGTGTTTCATACAGCCGACTGGAAACTCGATGAGCAACCGTTGGTCGGTCGACCAACCAATGTCGAGCGCATCAAGCAGATCGGCGAGGAAGGCGTCATGGCGTTGGTGTGCGATTCGACCAACGCCTTTCGCGACGGCACATCGCCATCGGAAGCGGACATCGCGAAGTCGCTGACCGACATCATTGCCGCGCAACCCGGTCAGGTGGCGATGACGACGTTCGCATCGAACCTCGCCCGGGTCTATGCCGCCTCCGAAGCCGCCACGGCAACCGGCCGTCGTTTGATCGTCGCCGGTCGATCACTGCATCGCGTCATCCAGGTCGGCATCGATACGGGATATCTGCCGGAAGATTTCACATACCTGGACCAGGAGCACTTCGGCTACATGGAGCGCGGCGAGGCACTTGTGATCGCGACCGGTAGCCAGGGCGAACCGCGCGCCGCGATGGCACGAATCGCCGAAGGCAGCCATCGCGACCTCAAACTGACGCGCGGGGACACGGTGATCTATTCGTCGCGCACGATCCCGGGCAACGAGAAATCCGTGCTGGCCGTACAGAACCAACTTGCCGAGCATGGCTACAAGATCATCACCGACGCCGATGCACTGGTCCACGTTACCGGCCATCCGCGCCGGGAAGAATTGGCGCAGATGTTCGCCTGGTTGAAGCCGCAGACGCTGGTGCCGATGCATGGCGAAGTCCGCCATCTGCAGGAGAACGCGCGCCTTGCCAGTGAAGCCGGCATCGCCCATGCGCATATGATCGTCAACGGCGAGATGTTGCGATTGGCGCCGGGCAAACCGAAGCTGATCGATGATGTGCCGGTTGGTCGGCGCTACCGGGATGGCCGGTTGTTCGTCGCGGAAGGCGAAAGCGCCGTTCGGGAGCGCCGTCGACTGGCGGTCGTCGGATTCGTTGCCGTCGCGATGGCGATCGATCAACGCGGCAATGTGATCGGCGAGCTGGATGTCGCACTGGACGGTGTCCCGTCACACGACGCGCGCGATGAGGCGATGGAAGATATCGTCCTGGATGCGGTCGACGGTACGATTGACAGCATTCCGCCGAAACGACGCAAGGACCCCGACCTGTTGCGCGAGGCCGTCCGGCGCGCGGTGCGTTCAGCCGTTGACAATGCCTGGGGCAAGAAACCGGTCGTCAAAGTGCTCATGACGCAGTTGCGCACGAAAGGATAAAGGACGTTAGCGTCCATCGTTGCTACAAAGAGCGCAACGAACAGCAAACTCGGAGCTGAAATCATGATTGGTCGACTGAATCACGTCGCGATTGCGGTGAAGGATATCGCGGCCGCTGCGGCCGTTTATCGCGACACGCTTGGTGGGGATGTCACAGAAGCCGTCGCGCAGCCGGACCATGGCGTGACGACCGTCTTCATCAATCTGCCGAACACCAAGATCGAATTGCTGGAACCGCTCGGTGACGGCTCGCCAATTGCCAAGTTCCTCGAAAAGAACGCTGACGGTGGTATCCATCACCTGTGCTACGAGGTCGAAAACATAACCGCCGCACGCGACAAGCTGGTGGCCGAGGGCGCTCGCGTTCTGGGAGATGGTGAGCCAAAAATCGGCGCGCATGGCAAGCCGGTTCTGTTTCTGCACCCCAAGGATTTCTGCGGCACCCTCGTCGAGCTCGAAGAGGCCTAGAGAAGAAGCATGAGCCTCGTTTTCGGCATCGCGATTTTCTTCGTCGTCTGGTGGATCGTTCTGTTCGCCGTACTGCCTTTCGGTGTGCGCACGCAGGGCGAGGCCGGCGAGACCGTGGCCGGAACGCCACCCAGTGCGCCTGCAAGAATTCGCGTTGGCCGCATCATCCTGATCAATACGGTCGTCGCGATCGTCGTGTTCGCACTTATCTGGACCGCGATCGAGTTCGATTTCTTCGGCATTTCCGAGCTGGCCAACAAAGTGCAGAATTGAGCATAACACCACGCAATCACACACAGCCCCGCGAACGGTCTCATTGCGTTGACGCTGCTGAACCGGTAAGAGCCGTGCATGCCAGCCAGCGCCTTTCTGGCGGGCCTCACGCATCTACTCGGTTATGAACAAGCCCATGCACCTTTCCCGATATTTCCTGCCCGTCCTGCGCGACACGCCGAAAGAGGCGGAAATCGTATCGCACCAACTGATGCTGCGTGCCGGAATGGTGCGCCAGGCAAGCGCCGGTATCTATTCGTGGCTGCCGCTCGGCCTGCGTGTTCTCGACAAGATCGCCGATATCGTGAGGGACGAGCAAAACCGAGCGGGCGCGATCGAGGTCTTGATGCCGACCATTCAATCGGCGGACCTCTGGAAACAATCCGGACGTTACGAGGACTACGGCAAGGAAATGCTACGCATCGAGGACCGCCACGAGCGCGAGATGCTTTATGGGCCGACCAATGAGGAATTGATCACCACGATCTTTCGTGACGGTGTGCGCTCTTATCGCGACCTGCCGCGCAATCTCTATCACATTCAGTGGAAATTCCGCGACGAGATCCGACCACGCTTCGGCGTCATGCGCGGACGCGAGTTTCTGATGAAGGATGCCTATTCCTTCGACATGTCGGAAGAAGACGGGCGCAAATCGTACAACCGAATGTTCGCGTCCTATCTGCGCATCTTCGCGCGCATGGGCCTGCAATCGATCCCGATGGCGGCCGAGACCGGTCCGATCGGAGGCGACCTTTCGCACGAGTTCATCATTCTCGCCGAGACGGGTGAGAGCGCTGTTTTCTGTCACAAGGACCTGCTCGACGGCGACATTCCACCAATCGATCTCGACTACGATGGCGACCTCTCGCCGATCGTTGACAAGTGGACATCGCTTTACGCGGCAACGGATGAGATTCACGATGCGGCAAAATTTGATGCCGAAGTGCCAGCAGACAAACAGGTCTCGGCACGCGGCATTGAGATCGGCCATATTTTCTTCTTCGGCACCAAGTATTCGGAACCCTTGAACTGCAAGGTGCAGGGCCCGGACGGAACGCCGGTCGCGCTGCAAATGGGCTCGTACGGCGTCGGTGTATCGCGCCTTGTCGGGGGAATTGTCGAAGCCTGTCATGACGACAACGGCATTGTCTGGCCGGTACCGGTCGCGCCCTTCGAAGTGGGTCTTGTCAATCTCAAGTCGGGTGATGCCACGACCGATAGCGTGTGTACGACACTCTACGAGCGCCTCGAAAACGCCGGTATCGAAGTGCTTTACGATGACACAGGCGAACGCGCCGGGGCCAAGTTTGCCACCATGGACTTAATCGGGCTGCCGTATCAGCTCGTGATTGGGCCGAAAGGCGCAGGCGCGGGCATGGCGGAAGTGAAGGATCGCAAGACCGGCGACAAGCAGGAAATTCCCATTGATCGTGTCGCCGAGACGCTGATTGACCAGATCAAAAGCCAACGCGTTTTGTGTTAGCGCGGCAGGCTGCAGGAAAGAGCACGTCCGCATGAGCGCAGCAGGCAGCACCCGACCGTTTGCAGCCTTCGAATGGCTGATCGCGATGCGCTACCTGCGGGCGCGGCGCCAGGAGGGGTTTATCTCGGTCATCGCCGGGTTCTCATTCATCGGCATCATGCTTGGCGTTGCCACACTGATCATCGTGATGGCAGTGATGAACGGCTTCCGCAATCAGCTCTACGAAAAGATTCTCGGCCTTAACGGCCATGCGGTTGTACAGAGGACTGCCGGCACCGGTCCGTTCTCCGACTACAACGATGTCGCCCAAAAGCTCGCAGCGGTTCCCGGCGTACGCCATGCCATTCCGCTGATCGAGGGGCAGGTGATGCTGTCATCGCCGGTGCAGGCCCTCGGCGGCTTGGTCCGTGGCATGACCGAGCCAGGTATTAGGGCATTGCCACTGGTCGCCGATAACATCACACAGGGCACCATCGAGGGCTTTGACAAGCAGCGCGGGATCGCCATCGGCTCCCGCTTGTCGCAGGCGCTCGGCGTATCTCTTGGGGAGTTTGTCACCCTGGTCTCGCCGCGCGGTGCGCGAACACCGTTTGGTACGGCGCCACGCACCAGGCCATACAAGGTCACAGCGATCTTTGAACTGGGCATGTCGGAATACGATCGCTCGATGGTGTTCATGCCACTGCACGAAGCACAGCGCTATTTCTCCAAGGGCGCACAGGTCGACGTGCTCGAAATCGTCACCGACGACCCGGAACAGGTCGGACGTTACATTTCCGGCATGAAGCAGGCGGTAACGGGAAACTACCTGTTTACGAGCTGGCAGCAGCGCAATCAGACATTCTTCACGGTGCTCGAGGTCGAGCGCACGGTGATGTTCATCATTTTGTCGCTGATCATCCTCGTGGCGGCACTGAACATCATCTCCGGCATCATGATGCTGGTCAAAGACAAAGGCCGCGACATAGCCATCCTGCGCACGATGGGCGCCACCAAGGGTGCAATTACCCGGGTCTTCCTGATCACCGGCGCATCGATCGGCGTCGTTGGCACCTTTGCCGGACTGATTCTTGGCATTGTCTTTTGCTGGCACATCGAAGAAATACGCCAGTTCGTGCAATGGATGACCGGCACAACATTGATGGATCCCAAGGTTTATTACCTGTCGAAGTTGCCCGCCGACATAGACGCGACGGAGACCACTTGGATCGTGATTTTCGCGCTGGTCCTGACATTGCTCGCAACGCTTTATCCATCGTGGCGCGCCTCGAAACTCGATCCCGTCGAAGCCCTTCGGTATGAGTGAGGAGGCGGTCATGCAGCGTAGCGTCGAAGAGCAAGCACCGATTCTCCAATTGGATGGCTTGCAGCGGACCTTTCATCAGGGCGCACGCGAAATTCGCGTTCTTGCCGATGCCAGCGCCATACTCCGGGCCGGCCAGGCCGTAGCGCTGGTCGGCCCCTCCGGCGCCGGCAAATCGACGCTGCTGCATATCGCCGGATTGCTCGAGACACCCGATGCCGGCCGCGTCATTGTCAACGGCCAGGATTGTGCACGCATGAATGATGCCGACCGCACCGCCATTCGCCGTACTGAAATGGGGTTCGTCTACCAATTTCATCAACTGCTGCCGGAATTCTCCGCCCAGGAAAATGTCGTGATTCCCCAAATGATCCGCGGTACGCCGCTGCGCGAGGCGCGCAAACGCGCCCAGGAATTGCTCGAGCTGCTCGGACTTGGTGCGCGGATCGGCCACCGGCCCGCGGAACTATCGGGTGGCGAGCAGCAGCGCACGGCCATTGCACGCGCGCTTGCCAATCAACCGAGACTGTTGCTCGCGGACGAACCGACCGGCAACCTCGATCCGTCGACGGCTGGTCGCGTTTTTGCCGACCTGATGGGTCTCATCGAACACACCGGGGTGGCTGCGTTGATCGCGACGCACAACATGGAACTGGCGGCGAGCATGCATCGCGTGTTGCGTCTCGCAGACGGAACCCTGCACGAGGTGCAACCGCAATCTGTCGCATAAGGCCCGTGTCGCTTGAGCCAAGCCGAAAATTCCACTCATCCGCGCGTTCTGATCATCGGAGGCTATGGCGTCTTTGGCAGCCGCCTCAGTCGCCGGCTGGCGAAGCACGCAGACATTACGGTGATCGTCGCCGGTCGCAGCCTGGCGGCAGCGAAGCGACATTGCGAGGCGTTCGGCGGCACGCCTGCCAGCATCGACGCTTACGGCGACTTGGCGGAGGCGTTCGAGGAATGGCAACCGACGGTGGTCATTGACGCGGCCGGGCCCTTTCAGCTCTACGGCGATGACCCGTATCGCGTGGTGCGCGCCGCCTTGACGACGGGGGCACACTATATCGACCTCGCTGACGATGGCGCTTTTGTTGCCGGCATCAGTGAACTCGATCGGGCAGCAATAGAGGCGGGCCGGGTCGCCCTATCCGGGTGCAGCAGCGTACCGGCAGTGTCAGCGGCCGCAGTGCGGGCGCTGTCAGCAGGCCTCATATCGATCGAAAGCATCAGCAGCGTTATCCTGCCCGGCAACCGCGCGCCGCGCGGCCGCTCCGTCGTACGCGCGATCCTTGCTCAGGTGGGCAAGGCGATCCGCGTTCGAAGCGGTGGTGAGTGGACAACCGTGAAGGGCTGGTGCGCAGTGCATCGCACGTCTCTACATGTTTCGGAAGGCAAAGCTCTCATCAAGCGCTACGCCAGCCCGATCGGCGCGCCTGATCTGCAGATCTTTCCGTCATATTTTGGCGCGCGCACCGTCCGCTTCTCAGCCGGGCTGGAACTGATCGTCATGCATCGAGGGCTCTGGTTGATCGCATGGTGTGTCCGACTTGGCCTGATGAAATCAGCGACGCTACTGACAGGGCCACTGCTCTGGACTGCCGAACGGCTCAAGCCGTTTGGATCGGATCGAGGTGGCATGATCGTCGATGTTACCGGGCGCGAGGCGGAATCAGGCGGGACGCAGCGGCGCTGGACGCTTATCGCCGAGGCCGGGGACGGACCGGAAATTCCACCGACTCCCGCCTATTTGCTCGCACTCCGCTTATGTCAAAACACGCATCGCATGCCGAGCGGCGCGCGGCCCTGCCTGCAGGACCTAAGACTTGCCGACATCGAACAGGGGCTAGCTCCGTTCGCGATTTCAACGGAGATCACGTCCCAACCGGTCACGACGGTGTTCGAAACGGCATTGGACGAGGAGTTTTCCAAATTGCCACCGGCGATACGTGATCTGCATGACGTCCTCGACACCCGTGCGTTCCTCGGCAGTGCCCGGGTCGAGCGGGGCAAGGGTCTGCTATCACGACTGGTCGGATGGAGCTTGGGTTTCCCGGGTGCGACGGACAACGTGCCGGTGCGCGTCGACATGAAGCGTTCGGCGACCGGGGAATTATGGCAGCGCCGCTTTGGCAGCGCGCGCTTCAAATCCCACCTATTTCGGCATCCCGGCGCGCCTACAGGAGAAATCTGGGAACGCTTCGGCGCGCTCACTTTCCGGATCAAACTGGAGCGCCAGATCGGAGACCTGCACTTTCCGGTCGATGCAGTGCGACTATTCGGACTGTTTCCCCTGCCACGGATTCTCGTGCCGCGCAGCGATACGAGGGAATATGTCGATGCCCACGGCAACGCCTGCTTCGATGTTGCGATAACGCACCCCCTTGCCGGATTTATCGTGCGTTACCAAGGTTGGTTGCAGCCAATCGAGGCCGCTGCCATGGGTGATGACACGCTCGTCCGCTGACCAATATAACGCGTGGGTATTCGGTTCCGAGATTGCTGTGACGCCAGGAACGTGTGCTAATTTCGAGCGAACCAGAATCGATTCTACGCAGGCACGATGTCGAACACAGCTCCAGCCTTCATCCATTTGCGTGTGCGCTCGGCGTATTCTTTGCTGCAAGGCGCTTTGCCGATCGCCAAGCTCGCCAAGCTGAGTGTTGCCAATGATTTTCCGGCGATCGCGCTCACCGATCAAAATAACTTGTTCGGGATACTGGAGTTTTCGAACAAGCTGGCTGACGCCGGCGTGCAGCCGATCGCCGGCCTGACGCTGAGCGTCGACTTCGGCGACAGCAACGTCGATCCGTCACGTGCAGCACTCAATGGTGCCAAACCCGACGCCGTACTCTCAGGCGATATCGCTCTGCTCGCGATGAACGATGCCGGCTACGCCAATCTCATGAAGCTCGGTAGCCAGGCTTTTTTCGACCCGGTCGAAACCGAACCACCACACGTGATGATCAAGCGGCTCGAAGAGCACCACGATGGCCTAATCGTGCTGACCGGCGGTCCGGAAGGGCCGATCAACCGGGCCCTTGCCGACGACCGCCCGGACATCGCCGCGGCGCGCCTTACGACGCTTTCTGAGTTGTTCGGCGATCGTCTTTACGTCGAACTGCAGCGGCACGGTATGCCCGAAGAACGCGATGCCGAACCAGGTCTTATCCAGCTGGCCTACGACAATCGCATCCCGCTCGTGGCGACCAACGATTGCCATTTCGCGACAGCCGATGAATACGAAGCCCACGATGCGCTGATGTGCATTGCCGGTGGCAACTATGTCGTCGAGGACGACCGCAAGCGATTGACACCTGAGCACGGGCTGAAGTCCAGCGAGGCGATGACCGCGCTGTTCGCGGATTTGCCAGAGGCCGTCGAAAACACCGTCGAAATCGCGCGGCGATGCCATATGCGCCCACTGGGCAAGGCCCCGATCCTGCCGAGCTTCGTCGCGGCAAGCGATAGCGCCACGCCCGAGGAGCGGCTGCAGGCCGAGGCCGATGAGTTGGCGAGACAGGCACGCGACGGCCTGGAGCGCCGCCTCGCCGCGACAGAACTCGCAGAGGGATACACACGACAGGACTACACGGACCGCCTCGAGTTTGAACTCGGCATCATCAACAGCATGAAGTTTCCCGGATACTTCCTAATCGTTGCCGACTTTATCCAGTGGTCTAAGGCGCAGGGTATTCCGGTCGGCCCGGGCCGCGGTTCGGGTGCGGGCTCATTGGTCGCCTATTCGCTGACGATTACCGACCTCGATCCGCTGCAGTTCGGGCTGCTGTTCGAGCGGTTCCTTAATCCAGAACGCATCTCCATGCCGGATTTCGACATCGACTTCTGTCAGGACCGGCGCGAAGAGGTCATCAAGTACGTTCAGGAAAAATATGGCGACGACCGCGTCGCGCAAATCATCACGCACGGCAAATTGCAGGCCCGCGCGGTGCTGCGCGATGTCGGACGGGTCCTCCAGATGCCCTATGGCCAAGTCGACCGGTTGTGCAAGCTGGTGCCGAACAACCCGGCCAACCCCGTCACGCTGCCAGAGGCGATGGAGGAGGAGCCGCGCCTTCTCGAAGAAGCCGATGATGACCCGATGGTTGCGCGCCTGTTGGAAATCGCCCAGAAACTCGAAGGGCTCTATCGGCACGCATCGACACACGCGGCCGGTTTGGTCATTGGCGACCGTCCGCTCGATGAGCTCGTGCCCCTTTACCGTGATCCAAGGTCGAGCTTTCCAATTGCCCAGTTCAACTGGAAGCTCGTCGAAGCCGCAGGCCTGGTAAAGTTCGACTTCCTCGGCCTCAAGACGCTTACGGTTCTCCAGAAGGCCGTGCAGTTGATCAAGCGCGGCCGTGGCATCGATCTTGATCTGGCATCATTGCCACTGACGGACGCTGCGAGTTACGAACTGCTGGCACGGGCCGACACGGTCGGCGTCTTCCAGTTGGAATCGACCGGCATGCGCGAGAGCCTGAAAAAGCTCAAGCCGGACCGTTTCGAAGACATCATCGCCATGGTTTCGCTCTATCGGCCCGGCCCGATGGACAACATTCCGACCTACATCAATCGCAAGCATGGCGAGGAACCGGTCGACTGCTTCCACCCGATGCTCGAGCAAATCCTGGGTGAAACCTACGGGGTCATCATCTATCAGGAACAGGTGATGCAAATTGCCCAGGTAATGGGCGGCTACTCACTTGGCGAAGCGGACGTGTTGCGTCGTGCAATGGGTAAGAAGGATAAGGCCGCGATGGCGCAGCAGCAGGCGGAGTTCGTGCGCCGCGCGGTCGAAAAGGGTGTCAAGAAAAGCGATGCAGCTTTTATCTTCGAGCACGTCGACAAATTTGCCGGTTACGGTTTCAATAAATCGCACGCCGCCGCCTATGCGCTGGTCAGCTACCATACCGCCTATCTGAAAGCGAACTACCGCGCCGAGTTCATTGCCGCCTCGATGACACTGGATATGGCGAACACAGACAAGCTCGCCGTATTTGCGGCCGAAGCCAAGAGTAGTGGCATCGACTTGAAGCCGCCGTGCGTCAACGGATCCGATGTCGAATTCGTCTCCGAACCGTCAACTGACAGCGCCGGGCACGGGGCGATCCGCTATGCCCTGGCATCGCTCAAAAACATCGGAGTCGCGGCCGTCGAAACCGTCGTGCGCGAACGCGAAGAGAGTGGCACCTATCAGGACCTCAGTGATTTTGCCCGTCGTTTGCCGAGCAAGACGCTGAACAAGCGCAATATCGAGACGCTCGCTTCGGCCGGCAGCTTCGACGCACTTGAGGCCAATCGCGCGGTCGTACACGGCAACGCAGAACAGATCCTGGCGCTCGCCAATCGCATGAGCGCGAATGCAGAGAGCGGCATCCAAGACCTCTTCGGCGGTAGCGGCGGCGATGCACCAGCCAGTCTCGACATTCGACCGACCAAGGCGTGGACGCCCATGGAACGGCTGGAGAAGGAATTCGACGCTGTCGGCTTCTATCTCTCCGGCCACCCCCTCGATGAATACGACAGCGTTCTCGAGAGCATGGGCGTGCAGACCTTTGCAGCTTTCGAAGCAGGCGTCGAACAGGGCCGCCTCGGTGGGCGAATAGCCGCAATTGTCGTCTCGGCAAGGGAACGCAAATCTGCCAAAGGCAATGCATTTGCATTCGCCATGTTCTCCGACACCACCGGTCAGTTCGAAGCGGTGATTTTCTCGGATACCCTGAATGCCAGCCGGCATCTGTTGGAGCCGGGAACGCCGGTCGTCGTGGGGATCGAGGCCGAATGGGACGGCGACACCATCAAAATGCGGGTGCAAGGTATCGAAAGCCTGAATAGCGCTGCAGGCGCCGTGCGCTGTCCGCTGCGCATCACGCTGGACCGGCACGCGCTGTCCAACGGCAAATCAGAAGCCTTGCTGGCGGAACTGCGCGACAGCCTTAAGCCAGGGCGCGATGAGATCCGCCTTCTCGTCGATGTCGCCGACAAATCCCAGGTCTGCGAACTCGTCCTGCCGGGCCGCTACGACACGACGCCGCCGTCACGCGGCGTTCTCTCCGCCATCGACGGCGTGCTCGACGTCAATGAAATTGCCGCCTGAGCCGATTCAGCCGATTTTCCCTTGAATTATCGGCGTTGTCGTACTAAGACGCCATCCATCTCTCACGCAAGCCATGCGCTATGCAGATGAAAAGCCCTGCAATAGCGCTCCGGTGGGCAGTCGATGGCGACCAGTTCGCGGTTGTCGAAGATGGCCTTCTCCGGTTTGCGGCGGATTAACCGGAAAAGGAACTGCCTATGCTGCCCGCATTTACGATGCGTCAGCTCTTGGAAGCCGGCGTGCACTTCGGCCACCAGAGCCATCGATGGAATCCCAAGATGTCGAGCTACATCTTCGGTACCCGCAACAACATCCACATTGT
This sequence comes from Hyphomicrobiaceae bacterium, assembly GCA_051010015.1. Taxonomy (GTDB): domain Bacteria; phylum Pseudomonadota; class Alphaproteobacteria; order Rhizobiales; family Hyphomicrobiaceae; genus CAJQQK01. The sequence goes on along the minus strand of JBPCVZ010000506.1, from coordinate 10,496 downwards.
CGATTTGACCCAGACGACACCTTTGCTGCATCAAGCCCTCGTCAAGGTGTCCGACACCGTCGCCAAGGGCGGCCGGGTGCTGTTTGTCGGCACCAAACGACAAGCCTCGGAATCGATCGCCGATGCCGCGACGCGCTCGGCCCAGTACTTCATGAACCATCGCTGGCTGGGCGGCACGCTGACCAACTGGAAAACGATTTCGCTGTCGATTCGCCGCCTGCGCCAACTTGATGACATTCTCGCTGGAGACGGCACTGGCCGCACCAAGAAAGAACTCCTCAACCTGACGCGCGAGCGTGAAAAGCTCAACCAGTCACTCGGCGGCATCAAGGACATGGGCGGCACGCCCGATCTGCTGTTCGTGATCGACACCAACAAGGAAGCGATCGCAATTGCCGAGGCACGCAAGCTCAACATCCCAATCGTGGCGGTGATCGACACGAACTGTGATCCCGACGGTATTGATTTTCCAATTCCGGGCAACGATGACGCCGGCCGTGCGATCACCCTTTATTGCGATCTCATTGCCCGTGCAGCACTGGACGGAATCGGGCGTGGCCAGGCAGAAAGCGGCGTCGACATGGGTGCCGCCGAAGCACCGGCCATGGAAGAACTGCCTGATGCCACGGATGCGGTTGGGGCAACGGCACGTTTCGAGGGCATCGAAGCACCGCGTGGCGAAGCGGATGACTTGAAGCTTATCGCCGGTATCGATCCCCGCATCGAACAACAGCTGAGCGGTCTCGGCGTCTATCACTATTGGCAAATCGCCGATCTCGACGAAGCCAATCTCGCACTGCTCGCGACAGAGTTGAAGATGGATGTCGCAGCGATCACCGAGGCGGATTGGGTTGGCAGCGCCAAGAAACTCGTCGCCGCCAACGCTGCTTGATGTAATCTGCCGCTCCGGCAGAACCAAACTTGAACGAGACGGGCGGTGAGGCGATATACCCTTCATCGCCCGCGTTCCCGCGGCAGGAACGTGGGTTCCGAACAAGAGAGCAATTGCTATGACAACGATTACGGCCAGCATGGTCAAAGACCTTCGCGAGAAAACTGGCGTCGGCATGATGGACTGTAAGAAGGCGCTGAACGAAAACAACGGCGATGTGGCCGCTGCCATTGACTGGCTGCGTGCCAAGGGCCTTTCCAAGGCGGCCAAGAAATCGGATCGCATCGCGGCGGAAGGTCTGATCGGAGTTATCGCATCAGGCAAGCAAGGGGCGACCGCTGAGATAAATGCCGAAACCGATTTCGTTGCGCGCAACGATCAATTCCAGGACATGGTCCGCAAGATCACGTCGCTCGTGCCTGAAGCCGGCGGCGATGTCGCCAAGATCCTCGCCATGACCTATCCGGGCAAATCCGACACGGTCGAAACCGTGATCACCGAGAATATTGCGACCATCGGTGAGAATATGTCGTTGCGGCGCGCCGCCGTCATCAATGTCGCCGAAGGTGTGGTGGCCGACTATGTCCACAACAAAGTCAGCGATGGTCTGGGCAAGATCGGCGTGCTGGTTGGTTTGCAGAGTGCAGGCGACGCGGACAAGTTGACCGCCTTTGGGCGTCAGCTGGCCATGCACATAGCCGCAGTGGCACCACTGGCACTTACGCCAGAGGAACTTGACCAAGAGGTTGTTGAAAAGGAGCGCGCGATCTATCTCGAGCAGGCCCAAGCTTCCGGCAAGCCGCAGGAAATCATTGAAAAAATGGTCGAAGGGCGTCTACGCAAGGAGTATTTCCAGCAAGTCGTCTTGATGCAGCAAACCTTTGTGGTCGACGGCAAGGCGACCGTCGAACAGGCCTTGAAGGCGTTCGAGAAAGAACTCGGGAGCCCCGTCAAGATCACGGAATTTGTCCGTTTTGCGCTTGGAGAAGGCATCGACAAGAAAGACGACGACTTTGCCGCCGAAGTCGCCGCCGCCGCCGGAACAGCCTAATCGGGCCGTGTGCCGTAAACGATGACGGAAGAATTTGAGCCGGTTGACTGCGTCAACCGGTTTTTTCGTGTGTGCTTTTCGCCCAGAGTCGCGCATATAAGAGCGCAGCATGTTGCATCGACGAGAGCTCCGAGATGACTACCCCCCTGAAATACAAGCGCCTGCTCCTGAAATTATCAGGCGAAGCGATGATGGGTGAACAAGGTTTCGGGATCGACACAGCGGTCACTGAACGGCTGGCACGCGATGTTGCGGAGGCCGCAGCTGCCGGATGCGAAATCGCCGTGGTGGTCGGCGGCGGCAACATCTTCCGCGGACTCGCCGGTGCGGCGTCGGGCATGGACCGCGCCACGGCGGATTATATGGGGATGCTGGCCACCGTGATGAACGCGCTGGCCTTCCAAAGCGCCCTCGAGAAACATGAGGTGCCATCGCGCGTGTTGTCGGCGATTCCAATGCCGACCGTGTGCGAATCCTATGTGCGCCCCAAGGCGTTGCACCATGTCGGTCTCGGACGGGTGGTGGTCTTCGCGGCTGGTACCGGCAATCCTTTCTTTACAACAGACACGACCGCGGCCCTGCGTGCGATCGAACTCGGTTGCGATGCAGTCGCTAAGGCGACGCAGGTGGACGGCGTCTATTCTGCTGATCCAAAAACCAACCCGGACGCAGAACGTTATGATAAGCTTACGTATAGTGAGGTGTTGGCGCGCGATCTCAGAGTAATGGATGGCGCGGCCATCGCGCTTGCTCGCGACAATAATCTTCCGGTACTTGTGTTCTCCATCAAGGAAGAGGGCAATCTGCTGAAAGTCCTCCGCGGCGAAGCGCGGTGCACCGTGATCGAATAGGATTGTGGCGTGCCGGTATCGGTCAATACAACCGGATCAAACGTGGCGGGCATATGAATGATAGCCGAACAGGCTGATTCGGACTGACCTGACGGTGATTCTGCCGGTTTCGGCACAGGTGGAGTGGAACGATGGCGAAAAACGAAGAATTCAAGATCAAAGACTACGAAAGCCGTATGAACGGGGTCGTCGAAAGTCTCAAGAAGGAATTCAGTGGTTTGAGAACCGGGCGCGCCAGTGCTGCGCTGCTCGATCCGATCGTGGTTGATATCTACGGTCAGAAAATGCCCCTGAACCAGGTCGGTAGTGTATCGGTGCCGGAGCCACGTATGATCCAAGTCTCGATCTGGGACAAATCAGCGGTTTCAGCCGTCGAGAAAGCCATCAGAGAATCGAGCCTCGGCCTCAACCCTGTCACAGACGGCACGGTCCTGCGGCTACCCATCCCTCCGTTGACCCAGGAACGGCGTCAGGAACTGGCGAAAGTCGCTGGAAAGTATACCGAAAATGCTCGCGTCAGCGTGCGCAACGTGCGCCGCGATGGCAACGACCATCTCAAAAAACTTGAGAAAGACGGTGATATCAGTCAAGACGAGCAAAAGAAGCTGGGCACCGCCGTGCAGAACGCGACAGATCGCGTCATCAAGGAAATTGACGAATTGCTGGCGGCAAAAGAGACTGAAATCAATACCGTTTAGCGGCGCCAACGATAGGCGCAGTGCATAAACGCATCAAGATGGTGCCAGACTGATCTCGAAAGGTTTCTATCAACGTGGCGGACGATTTTGCGCAGCCAGAACATGACCGATCCGGTATGGCACCGCGCCACGTCGCGATTATCATGGACGGCAACGGCCGCTGGGCCGCCGCCCGCCATTTGCCACGTGCGCTGGGGCACCGTATGGGAGTCGAAGCGGTTCGACGAACCATCAAGGCTGCCATGGAGTTAGGACTCGAATACCTGACACTCTACAGTTTCTCCTCCGAGAATTGGACGCGTCCACCTGCCGAGGTCAACGACCTGATGGGCTTGATGAAGCGCTTCATTCAGCGCGATTGCGCCGAATTGCATCAGTCCGGTGTCCGATTGCGCGTGATTGGCGACCGCACCAACATCGAACCAGAGATGCTCCGTTTAATCGAGGAAACGGAGAAACTCACGGAGTCAAACCAGAGTTTCAACCTCATCATCGCCTTCAATTACGGTGGGCGGCAGGAAATCGTGGCGGCCGCCCAAAAGCTCGCCGGTGCCGCGGTGCGCGGCGAAATCGCCCCGGACTCCATCACAACCGATCAATTCGCCGACGCGCTGACCACGAAAAGCCATCCGGAGCCGGAATTACTGATCAGAACCAGCGGAGAGCAGCGTTTGTCCAATTTTCTGCTGTGGCAACTGGCGTATTCGGAGTTTCTCTTTCTCGATATCAACTGGCCGGATTTCTCGAAGACGCATCTCGCGGAGGCAATCACCCAGTATCAAATGCGCGACCGTAGATTTGGTGGCCTGTCGAAACGCTCATTGGCTTAGAACCTAGGTAACCGGCGTTAATGTCCGAGCATTTGTCACAAAACCAACCTGCACCACCGTTTGTCCGACCGACAGGCGGTGAGTTGGTCAAACGCGTTGTCTCGGCCATCGTCCTTGCCGCCGTCGGTATTGCTGCAACCGTCACCGGGCCTTATGCCCTGGCCGTGTTGGTTTCCATCGTCTCCGCGGTCCTGGCCTGGGAATGGGGCCGGCTAGTGCGCAATTGTGAGTTCGACGACATGTTCTTTGTGCATGTCGTGGCGCTGTTGATGGCGATCATTTTGACCACCGCCAATCTTGTGGACTATGCCCTTTATGTACTGGTTGCCGGCTTTATCGGTATCGCCATTCGTCGCTCCAAGGAGTATCGCAAGCTATCGGCACTTGGCGTGCCTTATATCGGGATCGCTGCGGTCGGCATGATCTGGTTGCGCGACAGCGAGCAAGGTCTGGCGGCAGTCCTCTTGGTGTTCGCCTGCGTTTGGGCGCATGACTCTGTGGCGATGTTCGCGGGGCGGGCTGCAGGTGGCCCCCGTCTGTGGCCTTCCATATCACCAAAGAAGACGTGGTCAGGTGCGATAGCAGGCCTGACGGCCAGCACGACCGTTGCACTCCTTGCGCATCTGCTTTTGGCGGGCACGAATCCACTCTGGCTCGGTCCGTTGGGCTTTCTGCTCGGGCTTGCGGCGCTGGTCGGCGATCTCGCCGAATCGAGCCTGAAGCGCCTTGGGCGGGTAAAGAACGCGAGCGGTCTCATTCCGGGGCACGGCGGTTTTCTCGATCGTATGGACGGTGCTATCGCAAGTTTCGCACTGGCGTGCCTCATCGCACTGTGTATTAACTATAAAAGCCCCGCTGAGGCATTACTCCAAGGGTTCTGACAACGTCATTTGGGCGCCTCGCAGGCGGGTTGAGGGCAACGTGCAGCAATTGATCGACGGACAAGCAGGTGATCTGGCTGCCAAGCGCACACCAGGTGCGGCGCCAACCGAAGGACCATCTGTGCCGGAAGCACCAACAAGCCTCAGCATCTTGGGCGTTACCGGCTCGGTCGGTCAAAGCACTCTGGACGTTGTCAAAGCAGCGGATCCGGGTCGTTTTGCAGTCAAGGCCTTGAGTGCCAATGAGAATGTCACGGATCTGGCTGCTGCTGCGTGTGCTCACAACGCCGAAATCGCGGTGATCGCCAATCCAGATCGCTATGAAGAACTGAAGTCGGCGCTGTTCGGGACGTCGGTCAAGGCGGCCGCCGGGAGCAGCGGCCTCGATGAGGCTGCCGACCGCGAGGTTGATTGCGTGATGGCCGCGATCGTCGGGGCGGCCGGGTTGCGTCCGGCCTTGCGCGCGTCAAGGCGTGCCAAACGCTTGGCTATAGCCAACAAGGAGTGCTTGGTCATCGCGGGCGAATTATTCATGCGCGAGATGACCGAAGCCGATACGGAGGTATTGCCGGTTGATTCAGAGCATGCCGCTGTGTTTCAGGTGCTCGATCAGCGCGATCTTGGTGATGTTCGACGTGCCTTTTTGACGGCCTCGGGTGGGCCTTTTCGAGACTTCAGTCCCGAACAAATGCAGACCGTCACCTGCGAAGACGCAGTCAAGCATCCGAATTGGTCGATGGGCGCGAAGATCAGCGTAGATTCCGCGACCATGATGAACAAGGGCCTGGAGCTCATAGAGGCGCATCATCTATTTGGTCTCGAGGGAGAAAAATTCGGCGCCGTTATCCATCGCCAGTCGATCGTGCATTGTCTCATTGAGTTCAGCGATGGCTCGGTCGTAGCCCAAATGGCGCCACCGGATATGCGCACACCGATCGCACAGAGCCTGTATTGGCCGAAGCGATTTGTGAACACAACGCAACAGATTGATTTCGAAAGACGATTCGAGCTTGGATTCGAACCGATTGATGATCAGAAATACCCCGCATTCGGACTTGCCAGTGATGCAATGCAACGCGGCGGCAGTGCTCCGGCGGTTCTCAACGGCGCGAACGAGGCTGCCGTCGCCGCATTTTTAGGAAGAGAAATACATTTCCTCGATATCGCCACAACGGTCTCCGAAACTATGATTAAGGCGGAGAATAGTGGGCTTTTTGATCCGGCTACGGACATTGAAGCGGCGTTAGAAATCGATGCCGAAGCCCGCAAGTTGGCACGGGATGTGATGGTTCAATCCAAGAACTGATTTGCAATACAAGCCTTTGAGCCGTTTGCGTCGAAACTTTAGACCGCCGATTGATGAACTGTTGCATTGAGCACGGGCGTCAAGCTAACAAATTAACACCATGTACCGATGAGTGATTCGAATGAACACTGATCAAAGCTGGAGCCATAAATGACGTTCCTTGCCAGTTTGACCTCGTCCATGGGCACGACGCTGCTCTATCTAATGTCGTTTCTCGTCGTGCTGACCATTGTCGTGTTCATCCATGAGATGGGGCACTTTCTGGTCGCGCGTTGGTGCGGCGTCAAAGTGTCGGCCTTCTCGATCGGTTTTGGCAAAGAAATCTTCGGGTTTGTCGACAAGCATGGCACGCGTTGGCGGTTTGCCTGGATCCCGCTCGGTGGCTACGTCAAGTTCATGGACGACGCCAGCGCCGCCAGCACACCCTCGGGCGAACCGCTCGAGAGCATGACGCCAGAGGAGCGGGCAGGATCGTTTCATCATAAGCCGCTATGGCGCCGCGCCGCCGTGGTTGCAGCCGGCCCACTCGCCAACTTCTTGTTTGCGATCGTAATTTTCGCATGCATGTTCTCGATCGTCGGTCAGCGTACCACTGTCGCCCGCGTCGACGAGGTCGTGAAAGGGATGCCTGCCGATCTCGCCGGGTTCAAGAAGGGCGATGTCATCCTGGCCATTGCCGGCCGCGACGTGAAGAGCTTTCATGATGTGTTGCGGCTGGTCAGTTCGAGCCCAGACCGCAAACTGGATGTCGTGGTTAGGCGCGACGAAAAAGAACTCACGCTCAACGTCACGCCAAAGCCGGTCTCAATGAACGATCGCATCGGCGGCAAGGTGACCCGGGGCTTGATCGGAATTAAGCGGAGTCCTGGGCCCGACGGCTATACCCATCACCGTGCCGGCCCTCTGGAAGCTGTTATGCTCGGTGCGAAGGAAACGGAATTCATCATCACGTCGACATTGAGCTACATCGCCGACGTCTTGATCATGCGGCAACCGCCGGATCAGTTGGGCGGCATCATCCGGATCGCCGACGTCTCGGGCAAGGTCGCCAAGGTCGGACCTGAAGCATTCATCCATCTCATCGCGGTGCTCTCGATCAGCGTCGGCTTGATCAACCTGTTTCCTATCCCGCTGCTTGATGGTGGTCACCTTTTGTTCTACGCGATCGAAGCCGTGCGTGGCCGCCCGCTGAGCGATTCCAGTCAGGAGTTTGGTTTCAAGATCGGATTCGCCCTGGTTCTGAGCTTGATGGTATTTGCTACCTGGAACGACCGAGGGGTCGTGGCGCGTTGGCTGGACATCAAGACGACGCAGAATCAAAGCCAGTGAAACATTCTTGCCACTTCCATATTTGGGCCGGAATCGATAAACAATTTAAGTCGTGTTAACGCCGCCTGATGTGCTCAAAGGTCGACGGAAAACGGCTTAAATAGGGCGTTTGGTGGGGGCACCGGCTAGTATCAAACAATGCGTGCACTCGTTAGCCGATAAGGTGCAGGCGTATGGGGGATCGGCACAGAAGGGCAAACGCAGGGATGCCTCACGCAATTATAGGCGCGAGTCGGTTTCTGCGAGCTGTCGTGTTTGTTGTCGCCATAACGATCGGCGCTCAGCTAAGCACGACGTTCGCGTTCACTGCCAGCGCATACGCACAGACCATCGTGCGCAGCATTCAAGTCAGCGGCAACCGTCGCGTCGAACCGGAAACGGTCCGATCTTATCTGGACTTCACTGTTGGAGACCCATACGACCCTTCGAGGGTCAATGCCTCTTTGCGTTCACTGTTCTCAACCGGCTTGTTCGCAGATGTGCAAATCACCCGGCAGGGGACCGTGGTGATTGTTGCCGTGGTCGAAAATCCAGTGATCAATCAGGTCGCGATCGAGGGCAACAGCGAAATCGAAACCAAAACGCTGAAGGGCGAGGTGCGCCTGAAATCCCGTTCTGTCTATACCCGTTCGCGCGCGCTATCCGATGCGCAACGCATTCTTGATGTCTATCAGCGGCAGGGACGCTACGCCGCGACGGTCGAGCCGAAAATCATCGAATTGGACCAGAACCGCGTTAATCTCGTGTTCGAGATCAACGAGGGGAATGCGACCAAGATCAAGAGTATCAACTTCATCGGCAACAAATCGTTCTCCGATTCGCAGCTGCGCGACATTATCACGACGAGCCAAGCCACATGGCTTGACTGGATCAAGGGTGGCAGTCCCTACGACCAGGACCGACTGCGCCTCGACCAGGAATTGATCCGTCAGTACTATTTGAAGAACGGCTATGCCGATGTCCAGGTCACCGCTGCCAATGCCGAATTGGATCTAGATGGTTCGGGCTTCATCATCACCTTCGTCGTCGATGAGGGACCGCTCTACCGTTTCGGTAGCGTCAGGATCGAGAACTCGCTGCCCGAACTGCAACCCGAAACCATGCGCGGTGAACTACTGACCAACGAAGGCGCCGTCTTTAACGCCTCGCAGATCGAGAAGTCCGTCGAACGCGTCACGCTTGCCGCATCCGCGCAGGGATTTGCCTTCGTCCGGGTACGTCCGCGGGCCGATCGAGACCCTGCCGGCCAGCTTATCAATCTGACTTATGTCATCGATCAGGGCCCACGCATCTACATCGAACGGATCGACATCGTCGGCAATGTGCGTACCAAAGACAAGGTTGTGCGTCGCGAGTTCCGTCTGGTCGAGGGCGATGCATACAATCCGTTGCTGGTCAATCGTGCCGAGAAACGCATCAAATCACTTGGCTTTTTCAAGGCGGTCAAGGTGCAAAGGCGCCCCGGTAGCGCGAACGACCGGGTCATCATCATTGTCAAACTGACCGAACAGCCGACCGGGGAATTGTCATTCGGAGCCGGTTATTCAACCTCCGAAGGCGTCATCGGCGACATCGCCATCACCGAGCGTAACTTCATGGGCAACGGCCAGTTTCTTCGACTGAAGCTGGGTGGTTCGTTGACCCGCCTGCAAGCCGACCTGAGCTTCACTGAACCGCGTTTCCTGGATAAGAATATTTCGGCCGGCTTCGACCTGTTCCATAAGGAGATCGATCTTAGCGACTCGTCATCCTACAAGACGCGCAAGACCGGGTTCTCGCCACGAATCGGTTTTCCTCTATCGGAAAACATCTGGATGACGACGTCATATACGATCAGCCGTGATGAAATCTACGAGGTTGAAAATGACGCTTCGCTCGCCGTGAAGGATGCTGAAGGGACGGCAATCACATCAGCCTTGGGTGTTGCGCTACGGTACGACACCCGCAACCATCAACGCACTCCGAATCGCGGCCTCTACCTGCTTGGATCGACAAATTTCGCCGGTCTTGGTGGTGATGTCCAATACGTGCGGGTGCAGGGTGAAGGCCGGGCGTACTACCCCCTATTCGAGAAGGTCACGCTGGTTGGCCGTGTCGTAGCCGGACATATTCAGGGCTGGGGTGGCGACGACGTTCGATTGCTTGACGTTTTCTACCGCGGCGGGGAAACGGTACGTGGCTTTGAGAAGGCCGGTTACGGACCGCGTGACCTCAGCGGCGACCAAGACGCCCTCGGTGGCAAGACCTATTGGGCTGCGAATGCTGAAATCCGGTTCCCGCTGCCGTTCGTTCCGGAAAGCCTAGGCATGGGCGGTGCCGTATTCGCTGATGCTGGATCATTGTTTGGAGCAACGAATTCTGCAAAAACCAACGTTGTGAACCTCGCCGCAGACTCGTCGGTTCGTGCATCGGTTGGCGCCAGCATCTTGTGGAATTCGCCACTCGGCCCGCTGCGCTTCGACTATGCATTCCCACTGCAATATGAAGATTACGACAAACTCCAACGCTTCCGCTTCGGTGCTTCGACGAAGTTCTGATGGCGGTATCAGACGCGCCGACGATGACCGCCACCTCTATGCATGACGACCGGCCCCAAAAAGGCCGGTCGTCATGGTTTTCGGCCTACGATCCTCACGAAGGGGCTCGCAGCAAGAATCC
>JBPCVZ010000505.1:0-2655 GCA_051010015.1 Hyphomicrobiaceae bacterium | reverse complement strand
CAGCAGCGTCGATCGCCTTACCCGACTTGCGCCCCTTGACAACGAAGGCGCAGGCATAGACCAGCCGCTTGGCGGTTGGTTGGCAATCGACGTCGACTTTCGGGCGTTCAGCCCCTCGAACGTGGCTTGCAGAGACGGCAAGGGCAGTGGCAGCCGAAAGACAAAGGAAAAAATATTTCATGGGGACCTCCGATTGCTGACTTCTTGGGGATGGTGGGCGCCGCGTCCGAGATAGGTCGAAATCAGGCGATCGTCCGCCAGCACCTGCTCGGGCGAGCCAGCAAGCGCAATACGGCCTGCTTCCAGAACATAGGCGCGATCGACGATCCTGAGTGCCTGGCGCACATTCTGCTCGACGAGCAGGACCGACAGCCCGCGCGCGCGCAGCGTCGTCACCAACGCCAGCACCTCACGTACTGCGAGCGGGGCGAGGCCAAGCGTCGGTTCGTCCAGCAGGAGGAGTTTGGGGCGCGCCATCAATCCGCGCGCCAGTGCCAGCAATTGCAACTGGCCTCCGCTCAGGTTCACCGCTGGTTCGTCGAGCCGGTCCTTGAGAATCGGAAACAGCTCAATGACATCGGCGAGATTCTCGCGCACGTGGTCTGGTCGCTGCCCATAGCCGCCGATCGACAGGTTTTCCAGGACCGTCAGGCTCGCAAAGATCATCCTTCCTTCCGGAACCTGCACCAACCCACGCTGCACGATGTCATGGGATGTGGCGCGGGCGATGCTGACGCCATCGAATTCCACTTCACCGCGCCGGGCGCGCACAATGCCAGAGATTGCCATCAGGGTCGTGCTCTTGCCGGCACCGTTGGCGCCGATCAACGCGACGACCTCGCCCGCGGCGACGTCGAACGAGATCCCGTCAACGGCGGTCACACGGCCGTAATCGACGACCAGATCGCGAACGCGCAACATGGCTCATTCCACTTCATCCGGACCGAGATAGGCCGCGATGACCTCCGGGTCCTTGAAAACATCCACGCACGGTGCATCACAGATCACCTCGCCGAAATTCAGGACGACGGCGCGCGGGCACAGTGACTGTATCATGTCCATCTTGTGTTCGACCACGATGCAGCTCTGGTCGGGCTGCATCAGCGAACGAATGAGCTCGGCCATCTCAGCGGTTTCGGCGGGCGTCATGCCGCCGGCCGGCTCGTCGAGCAGGACGAGTCTTGGCTGGCTGACGTGGGCCCGCACCAGTTCGAGGCGGCGCTGTTCCGGCAGTGACAGGCTGGTCGCGAGTTCGTCGGCCCGCATGGCGAGGCCGGCACGATCGAGGAGTTCCTGCACGGTCGTTGTCGGCGTCTCGGTGCGCAGCGACGCCGTGACGAGGCGTGCCGCCTCGAGGTTTTCGCGAACTGTCATGCGTTGGTAGAGACGCGGCGTCTGAAAGGTGCGCGTTACTCCGAGCGCCGCGAGGACATGCGTCGGCGATGTGTCGATACGGGTGCCGAGCAACGTGATCGAGCCGCTGTCCGGCGGATAGATGCCGGAGATGACATTGAGCAGGGTCGACTTGCCGGACCCATTGGGCCCGATCAGGCCGAGGAGTTCCCCGGCCTCGACGGTGAGCGAGACGCCGTTCAGCGCACGAAGCCCGTTGAACGTGCGGCTGACGTGGTCGACGTCCAGCATCATGACCCTCCGCGTCGTCTAAGCCAGCGGCCGAGCCGGTGCACCGTCGCCTCGTCGAGCAGTCCGCGCGGGCGCCAGATCAGCAGCAGCGCGACCAATCCGCCGAACACGATCATGCGATAGCCGCTGAACACCCGGATCGATTCGAGGACGCCGATGTCGAGCGCAACGCCGATCAGCGGGCCGAACACGGTGCCGAGACCGCCGATCAGGCCGTAGGCGAGCGAGTGCACGCCGAGCATGACATTGAAGATCTTCGGCTCCACGTAGGTGTTCATGTGGGCATAGAGCGTACCGCCAATGCCGGCGATCGCGGCGGCCAGCACGACCGCCAGGATCTTGTAGCGCGTGCGGTCGATGCCTTGCACCTCGGCGAGCAGTTCATCCTCGCCGAGCATGCGGAAAATCCGCCCCAGCCGCGTCCGCTCCATGACGACCAGCAATGCCAGAACAACGGCGAGCAGGCCGTAGATGATCAGCAGGTACTGAAAGTTGCTGATGTCCTGCTCGAAGATCAGACGGATGCCGCGAAAGCCTTCCGAGCCGTTGGGCCCGACCATCTCGCCGTCGATCTCGACCTGGTAGCGGAACACTTCGAAGACGAGGCGTACCATTTCGGCGAACGCCAGCGTCGCGATCGCGAAATAGAGGCCGCGCAGGCGCAGTGTCGGCAGGGCCAGCAGCAGGGCGGCGAGTGCGGCGGTCGTGACCCCCAGCAGCAGGGCCGGGATGAACCCCCAGCCCCACATCGCGGTGGTGATGCCGGATGCGTAGGCGCTGATCGCGAAGAAGGCCTGCTGCCCGAACGATATCTCGCCGGTCAGCAGGATGAGATAGGCCGACAACGCGATGAACGAGATCATCCCCATGTTCGACAGGACCTGGATCAGATAGTCGTCCACATCGCCCTCTCAAACCCGACGGGCCGCGAGGCGATCATCGGCCTGCAACCGGTTGCCGAGCGCACCGCCCGGGCGAAACACGAGGAAGGCGAACAGCACGGCATAGATC
>JBPCVZ010000504.1:0-4506 GCA_051010015.1 Hyphomicrobiaceae bacterium | reverse complement strand
GGATGGATGGCCGTTGTTTCATCCATACTCAAAATGGCGAAAGCTTGATAGCCCTTGGGGCGCTTTAGCACCTGACAGTGCACGCGAGCCCCTTCGTAAGCCGTTTGGTAGCCGCCGGCGCGCAGGCAGGTTACGTGCAGCAGCACATCACCCAGGCCGTTGTCCGGCACCAAAAATCCGAATCCCTTGCTCGCATCGAACCATTTGATGGTCCCCGCGACTTCGAACACCTCAAGGCCCGCACCTTCAGGCAGTCCGCCGATTTCTTCCGATGTTATCGGTGCAAAATCGGGAATTTCGGGTCCCGTTTTGGAATCCCCCGTCATAGTCACACCCCGCTACAGGTAATGGTTACATTTACAGTCACCGGTGCAGGCACCGGATCAGTGTGACGGAGTAAACCTCCGTCACTACAACGAGGACCCTTGCAGTTCCATTTTGCCCTCAGAACTGCCCTCGTCATCTGATGACCAACTACATGCCAAAACGCCTCCGGTAAGAAAAGAGTTAATTTTTTTCAGCCCCTCTTCCGGGGCCCACGGAGCCTATCCCTCAACAGCCCCCAGATCTCGCGTATCATACCGTTATTACAGTATTTTTTACTGTTACGCGATCACTGTTGATGAGCTTATGCACACGTTCAAAAAAGCCGGGAACAGATCGTTGAAATGTACGATTCGTATGGTGCGCAGGAGGCGCTCAGCACCCAGCTGATTCGGGTTGCAGCTACGCGCGATTCGTTCACGGCCCATCACGTGTCACATGAGCCTGCGGGACCAACTTCCCCTTCAAATTGACGCTGTGAACGTCTAAGTTAGCCGGCATCCAATCTCACCCGTTAAGGAACACCCGTATGCGTTACCTGCACACCATGGTCCGCGTCGCCGACGTCGACAAAAGCCTCGATTTCTACTGCAACAAGATGGGCATGACCGAGGTACGGCGCGTCGAAAGCGAGGCTGGACGCTTTACGCTGGTCTTCCTGGCGGCGAGCGAAGACGAGGCAACGGGTCGCGAAACCCGCGCACCGCTGCTCGAGCTGACGTACAATTGGGACCCGGAAGAGTACGGCGAAGGGCGCAATTTCGGCCACCTCGCCTTCGAGGTCGATGACATCTATGCGACCTGCCAGCGCCTCCAGGATGCCGGTGTGACGATCAACCGGCCGCCACGCGACGGGCGCATGGCGTTCGTGCGCTCGCCAGACAATATCTCGGTCGAACTGCTGCAAAAAGGCGAAGCGCAAGCCAAGGCCGAGCCCTGGGCCTCGATGGAAAACACCGGCGTGTGGTGAGGCCGGCGGCTTCGCTGGCGCGATGACCGGTTGCCGCCGGCCGGCCAGCGCCGCATAGTCAGCCGGCACCATGGCCCTTGGACCAGGCGCCAGGCGGCCGAATACGATATGGCCAAACACCAGGGACTGCGGCCGGAAACCCCGTCGCCAGCCCCAATTGGGGGGGCCTCGCGGGGGCGAAACGGAGACATTACATGCCCGACCTTGATCTCAATGAACGCGAGCTGGCCGTCGGCGCTGCCATCGCCGCCGACATGGCGCGCGAAGACAAACGCCACAACCGGCAGGACCAGGCCGCATCACCGAGCGGTGCCTCGGCGGCGATGACGATCGGCTTTGTCGTCGTCGCATCGGTCGGCATGCTCGCCATCATGATGCTGTTCAGCGGTTAGAGCGCCGCCAATCACAGTTCCGGCAGCGCTCAGGCGTGCGAGAACATCACCTCACCGGCGATTTCGAGTTCGGCGCGCAGGATCGTGCCGGACGACGACTCGGTGATGAACAACGATCGCCGATCGTCGCCGCCGAATGCCAGATTTGTGGTCGACCGGCCCGGTGAGGCGGCCTTGATCCGGTAGACCGGCACCGCCTCGCGGTCGAAAACCCAGACACAGGCGTTGCCGGCGTCGCACACGAACAGGCGGCCGGCCTCATCCACCGCCATGCCATCGGCACCGCTGTGGCCGCCGGCGAGCGCCGTGAAGATACTGACTTTCGACGTCCCGCCATCGGGGTGGATCGGCACCCGCCAAACGGCATTGCCGCGCGTCATCGCGACATAGAGCACGTCCTGCTCCGGGTTCATGACGAGGCCGTTCGGGCTCGGCCCGTTGCCAAGCAGCAGATCGAGGCGCTCCGTTTCGAGATCGTAGCGATAGACGCGCCCAGTCGGATCGTGCATGCCGGTCTGGCCCTGATCGGTGAAATACATCCGGCCTGATCGATCGAAGAAAAGGTCGTTGACGCCGCGAAAACTCTCGCTCTTGCGGTGTGTCAGAAACGGCGTGACCGCGCCGGTGGCCGGCGACAGCTGCATGATGCCGTGCTTGTAGTCGGTGATGAAGATGCGCCCGTCACGGTGGACCTTGAGGCCGTTGGGCCAGCCATCGTATTCCGCAACCAGCGCCCAATCGCCCTGCGGTGACACCTTGAAGATGCGGCCATAGGGAATGTCCGTCACGTAGAGATCGCCGTTGCGGTCGAAACTGGGACCTTCGAGGAAGGAATGCACCTTTTGGCCCGGCCGATTGCCGCGCGCCCATTCCGGTTCACCGTCGGGCCGTCGAAAATCGTCCGGCAACCGCGACCAGATGGTCGATGACATCTCCTTTGGCGGCGGATAAAGCGACATGTCGGGCCTCCCTGCGCAGTGCCGGCCCGACGCCGAAGCGGGCCGAAATGTGACGACGGTAACGCGAATTTGCGCGCGAACATCGCAGTTCGCCACGGAATCGTGTACCTTATATGTTGCTATGCGGTAATATTCCGTAGAATTTGGTCACATGCGATTAGTTAATTCTCATAATTGACAGGTTCTTACTTGATTAGGTTGTCTGCGAGTCTCTTCTTGACGATTGAGTGTGATAATGCTGCACTGCAAAAATGCCACTCGATCAAATGACGGGAACGACGGTTAGATGAAATACCACGCTTACGAATTGGCCCATGCAATTGTTTCGCCGTGGCGGATGGCATCCCAAAGCTTGCGATATCAGCTCGATTTTCCCTTCAACCCGTTTTCCGCGCTGCCTTTGTCGCGCAGCCTCTCCGCCGCCTGCCGCGTATTCGAGCGCGTCACCAACCGCTACGGCAAGCCCGAATGGGGCATCGAGGAAACGGTTGTCGACGGCGAAACGGTACCGGTCCGAATCGAGACCGTACGCAAGAAATCGTTCTGCAACCTCATTCACTTCGAGCGTGACGAAAGCGTCACGGGCACACGCAACGATCCCAAGGTGCTGCTCGTCGCGCCGATGTCGGGCCACTACGCGACGCTGCTACGCGGCACGGTGCAGGCGATGATCCGCGAGCACGAAGTCTACGTCACTGACTGGATCGACGCCCGCCAGGTGTCGACCTTCGAGGGCGGCTTCGATCTCGATGACTTCATCGACTACATCATCGAATTCACCGACATGCTGGGGCCGAACGTGCACGTCATGGCGGTCTGCCAGCCGGCGGTGCCGTGTCTTGCCGCAACCGCGATCATGGCATCCCGCGATATGCCGACGCAGCCGCTCTCGCTGACGATGATGGGCGGGCCGATCGACACGCGCCGCAACCCGACCGTGGTCAACGAACTCGCCGAGCAAAAGCCGCTGTCGTGGTTCGAGCAGAACGTCATCTCGCACGTCCCGTTTCCCAATCCGGGCTTCATGCGCCCGGTCTATCCGGGCTTCATCCAGCTGACTGGCTTCATGACGATGAACCTCGAACGCCACCGCGAGGCGCACTGGCAGCTGTTCGACCATCTCGTCGAGGGCGACGAGGACTCGGTCGCGCAGCACGAGAAATTCTACGATGAATATCTCGCGGTGATGGACCTGCCGGCGGAGTTCTACCTGCAAACGATCGAGACGGCCTTCCAGTCGCACGCGCTGCCGATGGGCACGATGATGCACCGCTCGGAGCTGGTCGACTGTTCAAAGATCCGCAAGACGAACATCATCACCATCGAAGGCGAGAACGACGATATCTGCGGCATCGGCCAGACCGAGGCGGCGCATGCGCTGTGCACCAACGCCCCGAACCAATACCATTACGTGCAGCCCGGCGTCGGCCACTACGGCGTCTTCAACGGGCGGCGCTGGCGCGAAGAGATTCAGCCGCGCATTGCCGAGCAGATGCGCGCCGCCGAAGGCCGTCGCAAGCGCCCCGTCGAGGTCGAAGCGGCCTGAATGGGTGCGGGCTTTGCGCGGGTGCCGAGGGGGTAAGGGCCAAAGGGACCAGGCTAGCACCGAACCGCGCGCAGAGCTTATTGTAAAGCCTTCCCAAAACAGCGTAAGTAGTTGATTTTAAATTTATAATGCTTGACAATCAACTCAACCTCTCGAGACCATCAGGTTGGATTGTCAAACATGGACGCTTCCGTTTACGAGCAGTTCGAAGACCGCCGCTTGCACGCATGGGAAAAACTCGACGGGGCCCTGCCCGAAGAGATCAAGCGTGGCCGCTTCCTCGATATCGGCTGCGGGATCGGCAACGGCCTGGTG
>JBPCVZ010000503.1:0-47082 GCA_051010015.1 Hyphomicrobiaceae bacterium | reverse complement strand
GGCGGCACACCCAGGACTACTGGCACGAAAAGGACGAGTTCCCCGCCATCGATCTCGACGGGCCGGAGTTCGTTTACGACGAGCGCGCTGACGCAGTTACAAAGTCGGAACCACCTGTGCCGCGCCCGGAAGCGGCAGAGTGACCACATCGGCGCGTCGCGTGCGCGCCTCCTGCATGGTCACGCCAAGTGATACAGCTCGTCTCCGGTTTCACGGCTGCCAAAGCGCCGGCCGAAGCCACGGGCGCGGCACCACGAGTTGGCCTTGGAGCCGCGGCGCCGTCTGTCCGAGGCCGACAGATTGCCAGGCGCCGTCCCACTCTGCAGGCAGAGGATAGGGCGGCGCGACATCCGTCTCGGGCACAAAGCCAAAACGACTATAGTAGTTCGGATCGCCAAGGACGTAGACGCGGCTAACACCGGAACGCGCCAATCGATGCAAGCCATCGCGAACCAATTCGCTGCCGATACCCCGCTTGTGCCACGACGTCCCCACGGCAAGTGGTGCGAGCATCGCGACGTTGACGTCATCATTGGTCACGGCACACGTCGTGAATGCGACATGGCCGACAAGCACGGAATTCAGCAGCCCGACCAGCGAGCGCACACCCTCTTCCTCGGCCAACAGATCGACAACCAGGGGGACAAGATTCTCGTCCGGAAAGGCATCACGATAGAGCCTTTCGATGGCAGGCCAATCGTCCGGCAGGCTCGGACGGATTTCGAGGCGATCTGACATGTGGCTTTCCTCAACCGCGGTAAGAGACGTTCAATCTGCACAACGGGCAATCCTTGAAGCACATCGACAGGCAGGTGACTTGATATCGATCAAGCCCACAACACGATCCCGCAGTATGCTCTCAGGACCTTGAACCAAGAACCGGAAACCCGTTGACCAAGCCCCACCCCATCAGCCGCTACCCGGTGCCGGACATCGACGATCTCCCAGCTGACATCAAGGAGAAAGTTCTTGCCGTGCAAGAAAAGGCCGGTTTCATTCCCAACGTATTCCTGGCACTCGCTCATCGGCCGGATGAGCTGCGGGCCTTCTTTGCCTACCACGATGCCCTGATGGAAAATGAGAGCGGCCTGTCAAAAGCCGATCGCGAAATGATCGTCGTCGCGACATCCAGTCAGAACCACTGTCAATATTGTGTGGTCGCTCACGGCGCGATCCTGCGCATCCGCGCCAAAGACCCGTTGGTCGCTGACCAGGTTGCAGTCAACTACCGCAAGGCGGATATTGCGCCGCGTCAAAGGGCCATGCTCGACTTCGCGATGAAGGTTTCGAAAGATTCTGAGACGATCGAGGAGGCTGACTTCGAGCGACTGCGCAGCCATGGCTTTTGCGATGAGGACATCTGGGACATCGCCAGCATCACGGCGTTCTTCGGTCTCAGTAATCGTTTGGCGAATTTCACGTCGATGCGTCCGAATGACGAATTCTACACGATGGGTCGTGGATGAGCATGGCGGCCAGGGGCACCTGCCGTTTTGTCATGACACATGTTGCCCTCGACGAGGCGGGATGCCCGCTGCTTCAATGGATCGCCCTTTCCGTGGCAGAGTGCCGGAATGATTAACGCGGCAATTCACGATTGGTTCGATCGAACCATTGCGGACCTGTTCCGACAGATACGCTGGTCCTACCTGCCGCCGCTGATGGTTTATTTTGCGGCCGGCATATCGGGACTGACGGCAATTGTCGGTGCCTTCTTCATCAAGGACTATCTCGGTCTTTCCGCAGCCTTCCTTGCGGGGCTGACGTTCTGGGCCGGATTGCCCTGGGCACTTAAAATGCCGCTGGGACATCTCGTTGATCTGATCTGGCGCTGGAAATCGATCCTCGTTTATCTCGGTTCAACCCTGATCGCGCTGAGCCTGGCCATCATGTACGGCTTGATCGCGCATACGTCGGCGATGCGTGAAATCATGAGCGTCGAAGCATGGTACGTCCTGAGCACGCTACTCGCGCCAATCGGCTACGTGGTTCAGGATGTTGTCGCCGATGCGATGACGGTCGAAGCGGTTCCGGCCGTTGACGCTGAAGGCAATCCCCACTCAGAAGACAAGATCAAGGCGATGCACACCACCATGCAAACCCTTGGTCGCTTCGCAATCATTAGCGGTTTCCTGGTTGTCGCGGCCGTCAACATCTTCATGTTTTCTGGCGTCGAAGTCATGACCGACCAGGAAAAAGCAAACATATATGCGCGTCTCTATCTGATGGCCCTGACGATCCCGGCAATCGCAATCAGCGGCGTCATTCTCAACGGCCTCATCCGCCAGCAACATGCCCTGCAACTGCGCCGACAAGGCAAGTCGGAGACGCAGGTGGATGAAATGCTCTTTCAGTCACCAGAAAGCACGACACCGAATTGGTGGATTTTTGGAGGAAGCTTCGCCTTTGTCGTCTTTACGCTCACGATGGGCCTGGGCAACTTTCCGCTCGCACAGGAGGTTGTCTTTGCAGGGTCTATGGCGATTGTTGTTTTTCTCATTTGGCAACTCGTCCAGGCTCTCGATCCAGCGCACGCGCGGACACTGGTCGGTACGGCCGTGTTGATCTTCGTCTTCCGTGCCATGCCATTGCCTGGAGCTGGTGTAACCTGGTTCGAGATCGACGTGCTGCGATTTGACCAGCAGTTCTTGTCCATCCTCTCGTTTATTTCGTCGTGCCTGGCGCTTATCGGAATGGTTCTGCTTCGCCCCCTCATGGCGACGCGATCCATTGCCTTCATTGTCGCTTTATTGACCATCGCGGCCGCTATCCTCTCGCTACCGAATATTGGCCTTTACTATGGGCTCCACCATTGGACGGCAGCGTGGACGAGCGGGATCGTGGATGCCCGGTTCATTGCTATCATTGATACGATGATGGAATCGCCACTCGGGCAGATCGCCATGATCCCGATGCTCGCCTGGATCGCAAAGAATGCACCGGCCAACCTCAAGGCCACCTTCTTTGCCGTCATGGCATCATTCACCAATCTGGCCTTGTCGGCCTCGAGCCTTGCAACGAAGTATCTCAACGAGATTTTCGTCGTGACACGCGAAGTGAAGGACCGCGCCACAGGCGAAGTTACAACCGCCGCCGACTACAGCGAACTCGGCTGGCTATTGATCACCGTGGCACTGATCGCTCTCTTGGTGCCGCTTCTCACGATTCTCATCATTCAGAACTCCTCAATTCGGACCGACGAATAGACAAACGTTGCCACCCCACGCGCAAGGTCGAACCTCGAGTGGGCTCCATGCAGTCCGGTTTGATCTACCGCAACGTGCAAGGGACGGACACGGTGGAAACTAGCAATATGCGAATTTAGTTCTGGAGGTTGTCGTGCCGTTGAAATCACTGCTTGTTTTCATGGATGGTTCCGAAGACAGTTCCGCGCGGCTCGACGTTGCCTGCGGTTTGGCGGAACAGTACGGTGCCCATCTCGATGCGCTTGCCATGTCTCTGCAGGTTTTCCCCTATGCCGCAGCCAGCCTCGACGCAGGCGCCGCTGCCATTGACATCGGACAAATCGAAGAGGCAAAGCAACGCGCGCAGCAGGTCGCCGCCGCGGCACAACAGACCATCGAGGCGCGCGGCATGAGCGGCGAAGCGCGCTGGACCAGTCGCGAACTGTCAGGTTTGCGCGAGGCCGCCGCCATCCAGGCCCGCTTCGCCGAACTGACGATAGCCGGCCAACCGGTTGAAGGCAGCGATCGGAGTTTGCGTGAATGGGCCTTCGAAGGTGCCCTCTTCTCGTCAGGCCGGCCCGTGCTACTGATTCCCAGCTCATGGAAAAGCGCGATTGATGTGCGTCACGTGATCGTTGCCTGGGATGCCTCCCGCGAGGCGGCCCGGGCCCTCGGCGATGCGATATCGTTCATCGAGCAGGCCGACAAGACCACGGTGGTGATCGTCGACCCGGAACCCGGAAATCAAGCCTTCGGAGATGAGCCTGGCGCAGACATCGCGCGAATCCTCGCGCGTCATTGCGGCAATGTCGCCGTCGATCGAATTCCGAGTTCCGGCGCAAGTGTCGCACAGGCGCTGCTCGTCCACACGGTAGACGCCGCCGGAGACCTCGTCGTGATGGGGGGATACGGGCATTCACCGTTGCGCGAATCGATCTTCGGCGGTGTATCGAGCGATATGATCCGGCATACGACGGTGCCGCTGCTGCTCTCGCACTGATCGAGCAGCGGCCGTCGAAACCGCGGCGTCATCGATGGCGCGCCACAGGCAACAGACAGTCCAATTTCGCTACCGCACGGGTGACGCCGTACGCGCTGATTGACTTTCATCAATGCGCTCGCGGATGGAATTGGCTCTCGTTAAATACGACCGAACAACTCGCAGGAGTATCCAAAATGCGGGCAAGCGAAATTATGACGAAAGACGTTGCCACCATCCCTCCGGACATGCCGGTCAAAGAGATCGCGCGCTTCCTGGCCGACAGGCGCATTAGTGGCGTTCCCGTGCTGTCGCCGAACAAGGGTGTGTTGGGCATGGTAAGCGAGGCCGACCTGCTCCGCCGCGTCGAACTCGATACCGACCCACGACCGACACGCTGGGCGGACGGCTACGCCAAACCAAACGAAATGGCACAGGCATTTGTCAAAGCGCACGGTGCCAAGGCGCACGATATCATGGCAAGGCCTGTCGTTTCTGTAGAACACGACGCGCCGCTCGACACGGTTGCCAGCACGCTAGATCAACACGGCATCAAACGTGTCCCCGTGATGCAGCAGGGGCAGCTCGTCGGCATCATTGCACGCAGCGATCTCGTACGTGCCTTTGGACGGGCGCATGCTGGCGCGGAAGGTGGCGCGCACCTCAGCAACAGCATCATCCACAAAGCCATCACGGATTCCATGCACGGCAAATCATGGCTCGACACAAGCTACATCAATCTGACGGTGAATGATGGCGTTGTGCGCATCTCAGGCTACGTGCAATCGAAAGATCATCAAGACGCCATGCGGATCTTGATTGAGGAAGTCCCCGGAGTCCGACGCGTCGAGCAGGACCTGCAAATCGGAATGCCAACGCTTAGCTGGGATGGACAGCTGATGCGGGATCACATGCTCAACTAGAACGCCGGGCGACAAATATGAGATAATTCTGTTGCCAAGCGGTGAGTCGACCAGCAGGAGAAGTGTGCAGCCCGTAACGTATGCTACGGGCAAGCGCTTCGACGCACTGGGCGGCAGGCCCGATTCCATTTGCGTGATGCCGGGGCGCCGATTTGATCGACTCCCCGGTCCGTCAGTTGCGCAGCGCGTAGAGCAAAACGAGAAAGCCGGCATAGATGGTCAACACGGCCGCAGAATCATAACCCATCCCCACGACACGTCGTGAGCCGCGCACGATCAAGCCGATCACATAGACCGCCGTGACGACCACTCCGCAAATCAGCGCGAGCGAAGCGGAAGGATCTGCCTCGAGCAGCAAGGGACCGCGGGTATAGATCATATCGGCAGGCAGCAAAAGTACGATCATGATCAGGTTGCTGCCAAAGATATTCGATATCGCCATCGTGTAGGAATGCAGCCGCACAGCCATCACCGTCGTACTCAGCTCGGGAAGCGAGGTCGATCCGGCCAACAAAGTTGCGCCGATGAAGCTGGCGCCGAGGCCCGTCTGTACGGCCAGCGCTTCAGCTGCAACAACAAGCACGATGCCAAACACCAGGATGGTCGCCGCAGCCAGTAAGAACCGACTGTGGAGACGTCGCCCAGTTTCCGCGGCAACCCGCGCCAACAGGCCTTTCGAGCGGTCGCCCGGCGCGACGTCAGGGATCTCGACGGGTACCCAGACAGCATTGCGGTCTTGATCGCGCAGCAACTGAATAATCCACACGTAGAGGCCGGCCAGAAATATCGTGCCGAGACCAACGTGACCAATCGGAGCAACGTCGCCAAGCAGGATCACGCCCTGCAGCACGGCGAGCGTCAGCATGAGCAGCACACCTTCGAGTATCGGTGTCGGCTTTGCCGGAAAACGCGTTATCGCAACATTGAGAGCGACGAGGTCCGCGATAGCAAGCATCGCCGTTTGCAGTGCAATACCGCCAAACATATTGTTGAGAAGGAGCTTCGCCTGCCCTTCGACCGCAGCAAACATGGTGGTGACGATTTCCGGCAGTTCGGTCGCCGTCGCAAGAAAGACAAGACCCATTATGTCTTTGCCGAGTTTATGACGATCCGAGATTTCCTCCGCTGCCACAGCCAGTTGTGTGCCGGCAATCCAAACCGCATAGGCTGCGATCAGAAACAAGGCAATGTTGGCACCCAGTGGCAGCTGTAACGCCAAGACTTCGCCCTCCAAATTGCTAGAGCCCACCACTAAATCTTTTCTCCCGCGGGCGGCCTTGATACATCTCAATGGCGGGGGCCTATGAATGTGGATGATGCATTGATGACCATTAAAAAGGGTGGCAGTCGCCATGTTGCGCACGTCAAGCGAATTGGTTCGGTACGATGTCGAGGCAACGGATGGGTGCATCGGTTCCGTTCAGGATTTACTGTTCGATGATCAAACTTGGCAGATCCGATCAATGGTCATCGATACCGGCGGCTTCCTGCGGCACCACAGTGTCCTCATTGACCCGGCTGCAGTAAGTGACCTCAAGTCTCCCGAGGAAACTGTCGTGCTCACGATGTCGAAGCGCGAGGTGGAGAACGCTCCGGGCCTCGAGACATCGCCGCCGGTCTCGCAGCAGGCTGCCAGCGGCACGGGTGACACGCACCTGCGCAGCAGTAACGAGACTTGCGCCTATACGATTGCCGCAGTCGACGCCGAGATGGGAACGGTACACGGCTTTGTTGTCGAGACAGCCACCTGGACGATCCGGTATCTCATTGTTGATACGGGTGAGTGGTTGATGGGCCAGCTCGTACTGCTGCGCCCGGATGCCATCGAGTCGATCGATTGGCCTGGTCGGATGATGCAGGCGAACGTGACAGCGGACACCATTCGGCACAGCCCGACCTACGATGAACGCGCTGAACTCAGCCGCGACTACGAGGCGTTCTTACACGACTACTACGGCTGGCCGCACTACTGGTTGTAGGACGACCGGCAGTTACACCGGCCAATTGTTCACCATCGGTAGAATGCCGTGGCGGGCGAAGCCGAGCGCTGTTCCAGCAGTTGACTTTTGTCAAAGTGACCATTCGTTGCGTGGCCCATGACATCGTTTCGGTAGCCTTGGAGATACGTCCGATGACAATCCGAAACTTGGAAAAGCTCTTTCATCCGTCGGCAGTGGCCCTTGTAGGCGCGAGCCCACGGATCGGAAGTGTCGGTTATTGGACCGCACGCAATTTGTTGGATGCAGGTTTCGCCGGCGAGGTTTTCTTCGTCAATCCCAAACACACAGAGATCGACGGGCACGAATGCTATCGTTCGATCAGCAATTTGCCGACAAAGCCCGAACTGGGCGTTATTGCTACGCCGGCGAAAACAGTCCCGGGCATCATCGCAGAACTCGGCGCACAGGGCGCACGGGCTGCCGTATGCATCACCGGTGGACTTGATGCTGAATTGAAGCAGAACATGCTTGATGCGGCCAAACCACACTGCCTCCGGATACTCGGGCCGAACTGCATAGGCCTGCAGGTGCCGGGACATGGCCTCAATGCGAGTTTCGCGCATCGCCACGCACCACCCGGCGACATCGCGTTCGTTTCGCAGAGCGGGGCGCTTGTGACGGCAGTGATCGATTGGGCAGCCGATCGTGGCATCGGGTTTTCGCATGTCATCTCGAACGGCGATATGAGCGATATCGATTTCGGTGACATTCTCGACTATCTCGCCGGTGACACCCACAGTCGCGCCATCCTGGTCTACATGGAAGCCCTGACCGATGCGGCCAAGTTCATGTCAGCGGCACGCCGGGCCGCACGGGCCAAACCGGTGATTATCGTCAAGTCCGGCCGCACGGAGATGGCGGCCAAAGCGGCGATGTCGCACACTGGCGCACTTGCCGGCGCCGACGATGTCTACGACGCCGCCTTCAAGCGTGGTGGCGTGCTCCGCGTCGACGACCTTGAGCAGCTCTTCGAAGCGGCTGAAATTCTTGGCGCTTCACCAAAACTGCATGGTGAGCGGCTGGCCATCCTGACAAACGGTGGTGGCGCCGGTGTATTGGCAGCGGACCGCCTGGCGGAACTGGGTGGCACGCCGGCCATCCTGAGCGATAAGACCTGCAACGCGCTCGACACCGTGCTGCCGGCCACCTGGTCCGGCGCAAACCCGATCGACATCATCGGCGACGCGGACGCCTCACGCTACCGTAACGCAATGCAAGCCGTGACGCAGAGCGATGACTGCGACGCCATACTTGCCGTCTATTGTCCGACGGCGCTGGCATCCGGAAACGAAATCGCACAGTCCGTCGTCGATCTCGCCAGTGCACCTGCCATGGCGAAACCGATACTCACCAACTGGCTCGGCGAGCCGGCGGCACGGGACGCCCGAAAATTGTTCGCTGACAGCGATATTCCCACATTCGATACACCGGGTTCTGCCGTTCGCGCCTTCATGCATCTGGTTCACTATCGCCGGACACAAAAGGAATTGATGGAGGTGCCACCGGCGTTACCAGAAACAGGACATGGCGATAAGGCAGCGGCGGCCAGGATCATCTCAGCAGAACTTGCGTCTGGTCGAACGGTGTTGTCTGCCAGTGAATCGAAGTCGATTCTCGGTGCCTACGGCATTCCAACTGTTCAGTCGACTGTTGTAGCCAGTCTTGAGGAAATACATGCTGCAGCCGACAAGCTCCTCATGTCACACCGGGCTTTGGCACTGAAAATCCAATCGGATGATATTTCGCACAAGTCGGACGCAGGCGGCGTCAAGCTCGGACTTTCGACTGCGGAGGATGTCACCACAGTGGCAAGCAAGATGCTATCGACAATCTCTGCCAGTCATCCTCACGCGCAGATCACCGGCTTTGCTCTTGAGCCGTTCATCGAACGGTCGAATGGAATTGAACTGCTGATCGGCATCAGCGTCGACAAAACATTCGGGCCAACGATTACGTTCGGGGCGGGCGGGGTATCTGTCGAGGTGGTCAATGACACCGCGATTTCTGTCCTGCCAATCGATGCCCGCCTTGCGGCCGGTCTCGTCGAGGAAACCACCGTCCACCGTCTGCTCAAGGGGTACCGGAACCGCCCCGCCGCCGACTTGGAGGCCGTCTATTCAGCATTGGTGTCGGTTGGCAAGCTCGCGATAGAGCATCCCACCATCCGCGAACTCGACATCAATCCGCTTATTGCCGATCCAACCGGTGTTATTGCCCTCGACGCGCGCATTCGCGTTGCAGACCCGGTCAGCGAGCCACGCGTACCGCTGTCGATCAGGCCCTACCCAAAACAGTGGGAACGCGACTTCGCACTCTCGGAAATCGGAAAGATCTTCGTTCGCCCCATTAGGCCGCAGGACGAGGCGCTCTATGAAACGTTCGCAAGACATATGACGCCGAGCGACATTCGACTGCGATTGTTCTCGACGCCGAAAACTTTGTCACACCGTTTCCTCGCGCGCATGACACAGATCGACTATGCGCGCGAAATGGCCTTCGTGGCCTTGACGGAAGATTCCGGTGAACTTCTGGGCGTTGCCAGGCTTATCGCGGACCCGGACTACCAACGCGCCGAATATGCTGTCGTCACACGATCAGACATACAGGGTCGAGGACTAGGGTGGCGCTTGATGACTCACCTCATTGACTATGCCCGGGTCGAAGGCTTGACCGAGCTGTTTGGCTCGGTGCTGTCAATCAATACGACGATGCTGCAAATGTGCCGTGAACTTGGCTTCACGATCGCCACAGATACCGACGATCCCACGCTTCGCCACGTATCCATGAAGCTTGGCGACTAGAGCCCCAGTCAAAAATGCAGCGTGCTTCATGCTGCGCCCGCAGCGTTTTCGCGGGCGCAGCTATTGTTCAAGCTTCTATTTCGTAGCTGACTTGATCGCTATCTTCTGTGTCTTCGCTTCGACTTCCGGCGGCTTCGGCAGGACGATTTTCAAAACACCGTCAGCGAAGTGGGCATCAATGCCGTCTGCGGAGACCTCGAATGGAACGCGAAGCGAACGTTTGAACGACCCGTAGGAGCGTTCGACCATGCGATAGTCGTCCTTTTCTTCAGTCGTTTCGCTCTTTTTTTCACCGCTCACCGTCAGCACGTTGTCAACCATCGTTACTTCGACATCCTTTTCCGGGACGCCCGGCAACTCGACCGTGATTTCAACAGCATTGGCCGTCTCGACAACATCCATGTTCGGCGAGAAAAATGTACCCGCATCGCCACTGCTCGATGACAAGCGGGGAAGACCAAAGCTGCGATTGAATTCGTTGAACACTTTGTCTATTTCCCGGTGCAACGAATGCAAAGGCGCGCCGTTGTTGTCACTACCGCCCCAAATTGATGGCAATAGACTGGACATCTTCTTCTCCTCTACCAATCTAGAATTCTGAACTGAACGTGATGGCCTGAATGGCAAAATCACGCGTGCAATCTGAATAAAAACCTCGTTCGATCGGGCATTGACGCAGGTCAAACGTAGCGGTCTGCGGCGACGTCTTGATCGATGTCAAGGAGGCGCGCGCAGTCATTGACACACTGCCGTATCGTGTCCATCCGCAGTTCGCTCGGCAGGTTCGAGATTCGCCGCGGCACACTGGCCAAACATATCGATACGGAGTTGCCCGCATGCTGCAAATCGCACCAGAAAAAGTCGCTCATGTCATTGTCAGGGCACGCGAGTTTGACGTGAAGGTCGCGCCTTGGGACGACCACGACAGCGCTGAGCGCGAAAACGAAAGCGACTCCATACTGGAAGATACATCCGGTGACACTGTCGCCGACGAAATCAAAGCGTTCATTGACGGCTTGAACGAAGATGAGCAGGTCTCGCTGGTCGCGCTCATGTGGATCGGGCGCGGCACCTACGAAAGCGAAGAACTGTCGGAGGCCATTGAAACCGCGCGCAGCGAGCGGGTCAACAAGACATCCGACTACCTTCTCGGCGTGCCGCTGCTGGCCGACTACCTCGAAGAAGGCTTGCAGAAGTTCAATTACTCGGCAGAGGATATCGAGAACGACGTGCTCTAACGATAGCTTGTCACAACGCTTTGCGGTTTTGAATGTGTAGGTGAAGCAGATGGAAGTGAACACGCTGCCACGCTACGATACCAGCGACAATCCAACCGGATGTTGCCCGCGGTTCAATTCTGAAGGATGGGATGGTGCCAGGCTGCATTTTGCCAAGAAGCCGTTCGTCAGGGCGACAACACTGAGCCTGCTCCATATTCCAATCAACATCGGGGCGGTGTTCAAGAAGACGTTTGCGGAGATTGAGAAGGCAGGCGCCTACAGCGAAAACGGATTCGTCGTCCTCAGCCGCGACATGTCGCCATGGTGGAGCGAGCACTATTTCGCCGTTACCAAGCCCGTGCCGCGACAGGAGATGGTTGAGTTGAGCGGTGACTATCTCACCAAGGTTTTCGAAGGCCCCTATAAGCAGGTTCCGGTCTGGCAAAAGGAAATGACAACCTTTGTGTCCGAGCAAGGCGGCTCAGTCGAAACCCACTACTTCTTCTATACGACGTGCCCTCGATGCGCGAAGCAGTATGGCAAGAACTACGTCATCGCCATCGCTAAGATCCAACCGGCGCAGACCTAGTCTCCCGCGGTCCAGATTCCTCGTCTGCACCAAAACTGTTTGGACCTTAAGGTTTCAGCAGGATGACAAGAACGATCGCCCAGACGACCCCCCAAAATGCCCATGTGATGCTCGGGTGTTCCGCCTGCCACTCGAGGATGCGCTTGAAAATTGATGAAGATTGCACTGTGATCGTCCCTAACCGAAACGTAGATAGATTTCCCGAAGTGACAGCAAGTCTAGTCAGCGATAGCCGATACTGGCATTGACATGGCGCGCCGGCTCGACGACGCATCAGCGGGCGAATAACATGCCGGACTAGACCGCCAACACCGTCTTGAGATGTTGCGCCAAGTCAGCATTCGTCACGTGTGTCAGATCCTTGCCCAGCTCAGCCGTAACCTTGCGCGTCACCGCTGCTGGCAGCGACTTTCGAAGCAATCCCAACGCTTGCGGCGGTGCAACGAGAATGAGGCGATTGTAGTCGTCGATATGGTGTTGAAGTGTGTTCGCGATCGACTTCAGGAATTGGGCCTTCAGTTCGTCATGGGGGTCGGATGACTGTTCCATCGCATGGCGGGCATTGCCGACGGAGTCGAAGGTGCGCCCGGGACGGTCGGCCATGATCTCGACGCTCGACGCATGATCGCCCTCGAAAACCATGCCTTGAACGGCGCCGATACCTTTGCCCGGACCGGCGTTCTGCATCACGCGGGCACGTGCACCGTCAGCAATTACAATCCACGTTGTTATCGGCTTCATATTCGGCCCTCACTTGAACTGTCGTCGGACCAGCCACCATGAACACCGTGTCATCGGCATTGACGAGGATCAAAACTCGAGAGCCCTCGCCGTTTGATCACCCATCACGGCCGCCACCTGCTGTCTTGCAGCGCGAACGCACGACGCAGGTTTGCTGCTCGCTGTTCCAACTCTGAGTTGTCCATGCGGGTCGGCACCTTCGAGACGTAGTGGTTCCTAAGCCCTCGTTATGATCTGAATCAAGGAAGCCTGATGGTCTCGCGCCTAGACTTTCCAGCCCGATCCAAGTGATGGAGGCGGCATGTCTATTAAGCGGATTTTACTGCCGGTGAACGGCCGGGACGATGTCAGTGAGGTTGTTCACCTCGCGTTTGACGTTGCCCGCATGGTGGATGCCGAGGTCGAGGTGTTGCATCCCTACGTTCCCTACTACGATGCCATCACGACAGTCGGCGAAGCCGGGTCGGCGGCTCAGATTGCGCGTGACATCGAATTGGCGCGGTCACGTTTTGAAACAGAGAACGCCCAGGCTAAGCGCCTTTTCGAAACCATTTCTGAAGCGCACGCGGACATCAAGACGTCCTTTGTCGAGATGGCCGGGCGAGCACATGAAATTGTCATGCGTCGTGCCTTCTCGTCAGATTTGATCGTCATTGGCAATGCCAATTCATTCGATTCGGTCTTCTGGCGCGATGTTTATGATGGCGCACTCATTCATTCCGCACGTCCCGTGCTTGTCGCACCGACAAAACCACGAACACCTGTAGCGACGGATGAATTCGCGTCAGACGTGTTGATTGCCTGGAACGGTACCGCCGAGTCAGCACGTGCCGTCAGCGCCGCCGAACCGTTCTTTGCAAATGCGGATCAAGTGCGCATTTTGACAATAGGTGATGACGCGCCACAGGCTGAAACGGCCGAACAGATGAGGGTCTTTGCCAACTTGCATGGCGCCAATGCCAGCGTCCGAGTCATCGAAGCGGGCAACAAGAGCGTCGCGGAGGTCTTGTTGGAAGACGCCTCGGCGACCCCTGGCACACTCCTCGTGATGGGAGCCTACAGTCACGCGCGATGGCGCGAACGCTTGTTCGGCGGCGTTACCCAGGATGTATTGCATCAAGCCGACGTTCCCGTCCTGATGGCGCATTAATTCTAACGATCGACCTTTCGACAAGTACTCAACCGCCGCGCCGACGCCACATCTGCCCGCATTCAGTCGAAGTGCTCGCTGGCGTATTCGATGTCGCAATTGATCTGCATCATGGCGCTAACGTGCCCAGCAATACAGACTTTTGAGAATTGACAATCTGCTCCCGAGGTACCGGATGTACAGCAAGATATTGATCGCGACCGACGGCTCCGAGCTTGCGCACAAAGCCCTCGAAGCCGGACTGTCTCTTGCAAAGACGCTCAACGCGGCTGCAACAGTGGTAACCGTGACCGAGCGCTGGCCGATCGTCGAGGTTGCCGCTCAAGCGGAAATGGGGGTAAAGGACCCTGTCGGTCAATTCGAAGCAATGGCCGAAAAAAGCGCACGCGCGAAGCTTTCAGCGGCAGCCGCAATCGCTGGCGAAATCGGAACAAACTGCGCTGAGGTACACATAAAAGATCACGCACCTGCCACAGGTATATTGGAAACAGCGCAGAGTGTCGGAGCCGACCTTATTGTTCTTGCATCACACGGTCGACGAGGGCTGGAAAAGATGCTCCTTGGTAGCGTCGCCAACGAGGTCTTAACGCGAAGCAGCGTTCCTGTCCTGATCATTCGGTAGTCTGGCGAAAGAGCGAAAAGCGCCCGCACGCGAATCGGCTTCACTGTCGATCAACTGTTCTGGGTTGTCTTGAACGCCTGCAACTAACAACTGGTTTCCATGATTAAGAACACGGCGGCACTTCGCAAAGCGCTGGTTAAACAACAACTCGAGGCGCGCGGCATTAAAGACCCGCGTGTGCTCGCGGCAATGAGTACGATTCCGCGTGAATTGTTCGTTCCAGAGCATTTGCACGACGAGGCATACGAAGACCGGCCTTTGCCAATCGGTGCCAACCAGACCATCTCGCAGCCCTACATCGTCGCATTCATGATCGAGGCACTCTGCCTGCAAGGCGGAGAGAAAATCCTGGAAGTCGGCGCGGGATCCGGCTATGCCGCCGCTGTTCTGTCGAGGATCGCGAACGATGTCTTTACGATCGAGCGCATCCCTCGATTGGTGACGCTTGCCACGGACAATTTGGCGGCCTCGGGGTGCAAAAATGTTCGCGTTCGCCAAGGCGACGGCAGTCAAGGATGGATCGAAGAGGCACCGTTTGATGCCATCCTGGTATCGGCGGGCGCACCCAGTGTGCCGACCGTTCTGATCCAACAGCTCAAGATCGGAGGCCGCATCGTCGTGCCGGTCGGACAGGATCTCAGTTGCCAGGAACTCGTCCGAATTACTCGCACCTGCGATCAAGAGTTTGAACGCGAGGACATAGCGCCTGTCCGTTTTGTCCCGCTTATCGGAGAAGACGGCTGGGCGAACAATATCCGGGATTGAGATTCGCCTGACTTTCACGGCAAACGTCAGCCGATCCCGCGCAACGCATCAGCGAGAACGTGGCAGGTCAATCGGCAGGAATTCGACCGCGGATGACTGTATCGGTTGCGGGTAGAGTTTCATCAGTTCCATAACTATCATCGGCATTCCGACTTTTACCGGCAATCCGACATCGGCCGCTTCTGTCGACGTCAGGGCATAGTCGTGGGTCCATTGCCCGCCGGCCAGTTTCTCAGCAATTTCTTCGGCAATGGGCAGTTCGAGGCGTGGCGTCAAGAGCTCGACCGCGCCGCGTTTCACTTGATTGACCGCCTTCTCGCTGACGTCCGCCAGGACGTGTGTAAGATCGAACACAAGCTCCGGCGGCTTCGCGGCGCGCGCGCTCAGGATGCTCGCTGCCGGGAGGCCAAGTATTTGAGGGTCAATCGGTCCGAGAACCGAGAATTCACCCAGGACAATCTCATCAGCTGCCAGCGCAATCAGTGTGCCGCCGGACATCGCATACACCGGGACATAGACCGTCACCTTCGCTGGATGTGCTTCAATCGCCCGTGCGATCTGCATGGCCGCAAGCACGATACCGCCTGGCGTATGGATAATGAGATCAATCGGTATGTCGTCAGGTGTTTCCTTGATGGCAGCAATGATCGATTGCGCATCCTCGAGATCAATGTGGCGTGCCACATTCAGCCCGAACAAACTGCGCTTCTCTTGGCGGTGAATCATCGTAATGACGCGCGTCTTGTGCGCGGTTTCGATTAGGCGAATTGCCTGTGCCCGGCGTAGCGTATACCAGCGCCCCATAAGGATGGGCTGCAACGCCATGACCACGAAGAGCAACAACAGCAATGTCGAGAAATCAAAACTCATTTTCGAACGATCTTGATGCAGAATGAATTGCAGCCGCGCGACGCACCTGGCAGGCACGGCATGTTCACGATTGCACGGCGAACACCCGACAAGGCTCATTGAGGGCAACCATCACGAACGAACCTGCCTCACTCCCCCGAAACGGCGCCAACCTCCGGTGTGATGCTCATGTCCTGAAGAGAATCCGAGGCATCGTTCGACATTTCGTCAGCAAGCCTTGTCAGTTCCGAGAATTCATCCCGATAGTCTTTTGCGGCTTTCTCGACGAAGCTTGAACAGGCCTGAGCAAACTCAGTCGGATCCTGGGCAGATTGCATTTTCTCAGCCAACGATGCGTCTTCCTCCAGACGGTGACCGAGGAAATCAAACCACTGCTTATATCCTTGCGCCAGACGTTCGCAGTACTTGGCATTCCAATTCAGCATCGCAATGTTCGCTGACAGAATAGGCGAGAGCATGCTGTTTGCAAATTGCATGTCAGGCCGCATGAACTCAAGAAAGCCGTTGAATTCCGGGACTTTGCTAGCAACCTCTGGTTCTCGTCTCTGCATCGAAGTAACCCTCTGCCACCAGCGGCCGATACGGCGCCGGCTTTCCAAGCACGTCCCACCGGCCGATTCGGACTTCGGTATATTCTCTCGCCTAGGCCGGCATTGACCAAGATCAAGTGGTATTAGCTGAAATGCGGGCCTTTTCTCTCAACGAGCGCTGCCTGAATGCGCCGCCAGATGCGTGCTTGCTCCAAGTCCTGATCCTGCTCGCAGCAGACTGCCTTGCGAGCCGCTTCGGCAACCGCCAATGTACCATGTGCCCTGTACAACCGGCGGGCAAGGTCGTGAATTTTTGTTGCGTCCATTGGTCTACTCCTGTCGTTTTCAATGGCTGCGAGACCGTCTGCAAGGACACGCCCGATTGCATCATTTATTGCAACGACGCCGTTCTCGCTCACTCGTCGTCAAGCCCCGGCAGAGGCCGTCGGACGGATGTGAACTCTTCCTCCAAGCGGCGTTCAAGCCGTGCCAGATCATCCGGAATGGGCTGGCCAGTCGCCCTCAATTGATTGAGCTCAAGATGCAGTTGCTCAAGTTGCTCATGGGCGTCTTCTGGCTGATTGATGGCCTCACTTAGGAACAAATTGATCCTGGTGATCAAATCTTCAAATGCCATAGGTTGTCACCTCCCAGGGGCTCCAAATGGCGAAAACTCCAGATCCGCTTCTCAATGCTGAAGCTTAATTCTCGCTTCGCTGCAAACTTGATGGTTTGCCGAAGCGTCGGACATTGCCTTTCGGCTGCCAGATCAGAAAACTCCTCTCGGCGCAATGCTACTCGGCGTTGTCGCTGTTGAGCATTGACTTTCATCAAATCCTGCACCCGACAACGAATTGGCGTCGTTTTGCAAAAGCTGACTGATCCAGATCAAACGCGGTGAAAAAGATTCAGTGATTATGTGCTTATCGGAGGAGCCGAACTAGACAAAAAGGCGCATCCCTCACGAGCTGACTTGGCCATTTCGAAAGGTCACCCCGTAAACCGAGCAATCGGCGACAGATCACGACCAAGAACACGTAGGGAAGCGGCACCAATGAACACCAATTCGCATTCCGATTCAGTCGATCTCACTATCAAGCCGGACATCAAGGCATTCTTTGATCCGGCAACCAACACAATCAGCTACATCGTCAAGGATCCAGCAACGAACGCCTGTTGTGTCATCGACTCGGTCATGGATATCAACTACTCGGCAGGCCGCATCACCTTCGAACACGCCGATGAAATAATTGCCGATATTGAGAGGCGCGGTCTCAAGCTCGAATGGCTTATCGAAACCCACGTTCATGCCGATCATCTTTCGGCAGCGCCCTATATCCAGAAAGAACTGGGCGGTCGTATCGGAATCGGACGCAATATCACTGTGGTTCAGGACACTTTCGGCAAAGTTTTCAACGAAGGTACGGAATTCCAACGGGACGGTAGCCAGTTCGATCGATTGTTCGATGACGGCGACACGTACCGGATCGGATCAATGGAAGCATTCGTAATGCATACGCCTGGACACACACCGGCGTGCATGACCCATGTCGTCGGAGATGCGGCATTCGTCGGAGACACACTCTTCATGCCCGACGGCGGCAGTGCCCGCGCCGATTTTCCAGGCGGCGATGCCGGCACGCTCTACGATTCCATCCAGAAAGTTCTCAGCCTACCCAATGAAACCCGCCTGTTCATGTGCCACGACTACGGACCCAATGGACGCGACATTCGCTGGGAAACCACTGTCGCGGAGGAAAAGGCAAGCAATATCCATGTCGGCGGCAATGCGACGCGCGACGCCTTCATCGCAGTGCGCGAAGCACGCGATCAAACGCTCGACATGCCCCGTCTCATTATTCCATCACTGCAGGTTAACATGCGAGCCGGACAACTGCCGCCCGAAGATCGCGACGGCCGGACTTTCCTGAAGGTCCCCGTGAATACACTGTGACGTCAAAGACGAGAAGTCCTGTCCGGATTCAGTGCCTTGTCGCCCGGCGCTGCATTGCGGACATGGTTCGCGCTTGATGCACATCAACGCGACCACGCTGCCTCGACCTATAAGGAAATTCCGCGGGTAAACGGACGACGACTTGCTGAAGGGCAATCGAAATGAGCACCGGACAATTGAAAGTCGGCTTCAAGGCGCTTCTTGCCAGAGCGAATGCAGAGATCGAGTCGCTATCGGTCCAGGATCTCGCGTATGTCGAAGACGATCCCGATGCCGTCATCGTCGATGTCCGCGATGCAGCAGAACGCAAAGCAGACGGCGCCATCCCTGGTTCGGTGCACGCATCCCGTGGTCTGCTTGAATTCCACGCGGACCCCGAAAGCCCGGTCCACATAGATGCTCTCAAACCTGACCGCAAGATCGTTCTTTATTGTGGAACTGGCGGGCGTTCGGCGCTGGCCGCCAAAACGCTGCAGGACATGGGATTTACCGACGTGCTTTCGCTTGCGGGCGGGTTTGCCGCCTGGCGGGTCGCCAACAGTGACAACTAGAACGGGCGGCTTTCGGCGCGCCGGCCGACAGGCGCCAACTCACACATCAAAGGGCAGAGTCACATGGCCCAAGACCTGACGAACGGCTTGTCAGCCCGGCGCCTCCATGCGGCGGCGGCGCCGTCGGCAACGGCCAAGCCAGTGACGAACGTCGAAAAGAAAGCGCCGGGCACAACATCTGAATTCCCGAGACCGGCGGCCCGATTCCTCGCGACACATCCGTTTGAACGCGACTCTTACACGGCGACTGCCCTCGAGGAGGTCTACAACCGAGCCTTCCATGCAGCGATTTCGCGCACAACCCAGGGACTGTCACCTGCTGCTTTGGCGCAGGCACGGCATGACTGGATTCTGCATCTGGCCTCAGCACCAGGCAAACAGATCGCGTTGCTTGAAAAGGCGGCGCGCAAGTGGATGAAATTCGCCGGCTATCTTGCCCACACAGTGGCCGGACATCCCGATGGTGACGCCTGCATCGAACCGCTGCCGCAGGATCGCCGTTTCCGGAGCGAGGAATGGCAAAAATGGCCATTCAACATCTACCATCAAGCATTTCTCCTGCAGCAGCAGTGGTGGCACAACGCCACCACCGGCGTACCCGGGGTGACCTCCCAGCACGAGCGCGTGCTAGAGTTTACTGCACGCCAGATATTGGACGTCTTTGCCCCGTCGAACTTTCTGCTGACCAACCCGGAGGTTCTGCATCGCACACAGAAGGAATCCGGCCAGAATCTTTGGCGCGGATATCAAAACCTCGTCGAGGATATCGAACGGTATCGCGGCGGCAAGGGGCCAGTCGGAGTCGAAAATTTTCTCGTTGGAAAGAACGTCGCGACCACGCCGGGAAAGGTTGTCCGGCGCAACCGGCTGATTGAACTCATTCAGTATTCGCCGGCAACGAAAGAGGTTCGACCCGAGCCGATCGTGATCGTTCCCGCCTGGATCAACAAGTATTACATTCTGGACTTGTCGCCGCAGAACTCGATGGTGAAGTACCTGACCGAGCAGGGCTACACGGTGTTCATGATCTCGTGGTTAAACCCCGGCCCGGAAGATCGCGACCTGGGAATGGACGACTACCGCGAGCTTGGCGTCTTGGAAGCACTTGCCGCCGTGCAGGAAATCGTGCCTGACCGCAGCATCCATGCCGTGGGGTACTGCCTCGGCGGCACCCTCCTGTCGATTGCCGCGGCCGAGCTCGCCCGCAACAGTCATAACCCGATTGCAAGTTTGACGTTTCTCGCGACGCAGATTGACTTCAGTGAACCGGGCGAACTGCAGCTGTTCATCAATGAAAGCCAGCTCAATTTTCTCGAAGACATGATGTGGGAACAAGGCTTTCTTGATGCCAAGCAGATGGCCGGTGCATTTCAGCTTCTACGCTCGAACGATCTCGTTTGGTCGCGCAACATGCGTGCTTATCTGCTAGGCGAACGCTCGCCGATGATCGACCTGATGGCATGGAATGCCGACTCCACCCGCATGCCCTATCGCATGCATTCAGAATACCTGCGCAAACTGTATCTCAACAATGAGTTCGCGGAGGGCCGCTTCGTCGTCGACGGTCGGCCCGTGGCCTTCACAGATATTGTCGTGCCGATTTTTTCGGTTGGCACCGCGAGCGACCACGTTGCGCCCTGGCGCTCGGTCTACAAGTCACACCTTCTGGCAGATACGGAGATTACGTTCGTTCTAACCAGCGGCGGTCACAATGCCGGCATTGTTTCCGAACCCGGTCATCCGCACCGCCAATATCAAATCGCTCTGACATCAGACCATGATCGTTACGTTGATCCCGATACGTGGGCGGCGGAAACGCCCATGAAGAAAGGTTCGTGGTGGCCCGAGTGGATTGCGTGGCTGGATCGACGTTCCGGCGCGCTGGTGCCACCGCCACGCATGCGCATGCCGATCGCAGACGCTCCCGGTGCCTATGTGCTTCAGAAATAGTCAACGATCCAGCAATGGTCTCTGATTGCGGGCGTGCTTGCGGGATTCTCCAATCGCGAAAGGCAGGAGACTGATACTCGAAGCTGTTAGTCCCGGTGCTCGTGCGAATGATCATGACCGACAACGTCGAGCAGAGTCTCCATCATTTCATCGACGGTCACGATAACAGCGAGATTTGCCTTGTAGGCGGCTTGCGCCTCGACAAGTGTCGTGATCTCTCTTGCGATATCGACATTCGACCCAGTTCCGGAGAGATCGGTACCGAGGACCGGACGAACCGTCGTTGCCACGCCACCGGGATGCCCGAGCGCAGTTTTGGAAACCTGAAGAGGAACGTAGTCGGGAGACGAAGCATTGGCGATATTGCTGGCAGCGACTTCCACGCGAAGCGCTTCGGCAGCAAGCCCCGAGCGGGCAATATTGAACGCGGAACTCAGCACGGCAAAACTCCATACACAATTATCCCAATTTTAACGCTCAATTCCTAACGGCGCGTGAAAACAAATGGCAGAAATGTTTGTATTTGCATCGAAGCTCAAAGAGCCTATCGAGAATTTGACGGCCTCGTCACGAGCGGGCCGATGCGGCAGGTCCGCATGCGGTCGCGTCACTCGCACTTTGCGGGCGTAATTTCGGGGAGCGATAGAGGCCAGTCAGGCGTCCACCAAATTGCTGGCCTCCACTCCCGTCAGTACATCGCCGAATTGCTGGATAAACGTTTCAAGAGTTGCACGATGTTCGTCGTCCGAGAGCGCAGCAGTGCAGTCCGACAGCATCACAACATTGAAGTCGAGCATCATCGCATCGCGGGCCGTCGCCTCGCAACACACATTGGTCTTCGTCCCAGCGATCAAAACGTTGCGAATTCCGCGGCTGCGCAGGATCCGCTCCAGTGGCGATGCCCCCTGGATCAGGGCGCTGTAGCGGTTCTTGAAAATATGCAGGTCGGCTTCTGCAAGTTCGAACTCATGCCAAACCTGCGTATCCCCGCTCTCTTGAGCGAGGCTATCGATCGTGCGTTGGCGAACGTCATCGGCAACGAATACATTGAAGAATCCGTCCCAGTCGCTGCCCGAACCGATTGCCCGGTTTGCATGCGTGATCCAAATGATAAGAACACCCTTGGCACGAAGAGAGGCAGCCGTCTCGGAGATGTTCCTGACGATACCGCGCGCAACCGGAACTTCAGCCGGACTGCCCGGAGCGACAAACGTCGGCTGCATGTCTATGATGAGCATTGCCGTCTCAGCGGCGGAGAATTTATCGAACAGATGGACACGTCCACGACGGGCTAGAACACGATCAAGGATTTCCTGGCGGATGCCGGATTTGTGCATAATGACACCCCAATAGACTGTTACCCAGACCTAGCTGAACCACGCCAGCGCATCAACAGACAAGCATTCTCATTCCATGACACACAAGATCGTATCGTGCATGCAGTCCGACTTCGATCGGATTCTGGCGATTATAAACGACGCCGCCGAAGCCTATCGTGGCGTGATACCCGATGCGTGCTTTCATCAGCCATATATGTCGACACAAGAACTACAAAGCGAGTTGGCTGCCGGCATAAACTTCTCAGGCTGCGTCGGCGACAATCAGCTTTTCGCAGTCATGGGTATCCAAGATGTCCGGGATGTCACGCTTATCCGGCATGCATACGTTGACCCGAAAAGTCAGAGGACAGGCGCCGGGGCCGCGCTGTTGGATCATCTCAAAAGCCAAACGAAGAAACCCATTTTGATCGGAACCTGGAAGGCGGCCACCTGGGCCATTGCCTTTTACCGCAAGCATGGCTTCACACTGGCGGGTGATGACGAGATCCGGCCTCTGCTCAAACGATATTGGATGGTCCCGGAAACCCAGATTGTCAACTCGTGTGTTCTGGTTGATGAGCGCTACCGCAAAGGCGTGACGGCCACGTTGACCTGATAGGGTCGTGACCTTTGCATTTGTGCGGGCACGTCAATGGCCGTGTCGGCCCCATGCCACGACATCTTGATTAGAAGATCAGGAACCAACACCGTTGGCATAATCATCAAACAGGTTCAACATTTCATCTGCCAGAACCTGCTTTGACGGCATTTGCCGTTCAACGAGCGGCAGACCGACCTGATGGCGCAGGTCGTCATTGCTACGG
Source organism: Hyphomicrobiaceae bacterium (assembly GCA_051010015.1). Classification (GTDB taxonomy): domain Bacteria; phylum Pseudomonadota; class Alphaproteobacteria; order Rhizobiales; family Hyphomicrobiaceae; genus CAJQQK01. The sequence goes on along the minus strand of JBPCVZ010000503.1, from coordinate 24,109 downwards.
TGCCGCCGATATTTGTCATCACTAGCGGCCAAACGACCAAGGAAAGCCGCCGACTCTGCCGCCGCGCTGGCGTAGTAGAGATTGGCGATACCCGCCAGATACATCGTTGCAACGCACATCGAGCAGGGTTCTGCCGTCGTGTAGAGATCGCAGCCGTCCAACCGGGTCGTCCCAAGCCGGGCGCATGCATCGCGGACCGCTTCCACTTCGCCATGGGAGGTGGGATCATGATTTGCGAACGACTTGTTCAAGCCTTCTCCGACGATCTGCCCATCCTTCACGATGACTGCGGCGTAAGGCAAAGCGCCTGGTATTTCCAAGCTCTGACGTGCAATTTCCAACGCGCGTCGCATGAACTTCTCGTGCATTGCTCAAGCCTCCGGGTTAGAGGACGTCCTGTGCCTGAACTGCAGCACCCACACCAGCCAGCAACGCTTGAGCGCCACAACGAGCACTGGGTGGCCTACCGAACAGCAAGCATAGAAAGAGTGCCCCTGCAGCCCGACGAAGGGCTACAGGGATTGCCTCTCATTGCCCCGGCCTGTGCGATTGTTCGCACAGGATCAATGTTCCGGCGACAGCTTCTACTTGTCCAACCAGACGTTTTCGAGACGCCAGTTGTTGTAAATGCTGTTGGAGTGCAGCGTGACGCCTTTGACATGGGGATGCCAACAGGTGGCCGCCTTCAAATGCGAGATAATCGGCCGCGCAACGTCGAGCGCCAACTGCTTTTCAATTTCCCAAACGAGCTTCTTGCGCTTGCTCTCATCGGCTTCCATGGACTGCGCATCGAAGAGCTTTTCAAGGTCCTTGTTGCAGTACTTGGTGTAGTTACGCTGAGATTCGCACTTGTAGTTCTCGTAGAAGTTCACATCCGGGTCATCAACGCCGACACCGGTCAGGTTAAGGCCGACTGAATAGTCTTTGCGAGCGACCTTGGCGTGCCAGATCGACGTATCCACGACATCCAATTCAGCGGCAATGTGAATGGTCTTAAGCTGATCGATCAAGATGACCGCCGGATCACGATAAATCGCAATATTGCGCGTCGACACCTTCACCTTGAGGGGCTTGGATGCCGAGTAGCCCAGCCCCTCCATGATTTTGCGTGCCTTCTCCCGGTTCTTGGCAACGTCGCCATCATTGTAGCCGGGCAGTTGGTCCAGCATCTCCTGCGGCATGCCCCATTTGCCATTCGGCGGTGGCAGCATCGCGGCGCCCTTGACAGCCTTACCTTCACTCAGAATGTCGATGAACGACTTTCGGTCCAAAGCCAAAGACATAGCCTGGCGGATCTTCGCATCGTTAAATGGAGGTGCTGATGCGTTGACGATCAGGTTGGTGCTGACGCCGGTCGACTTCAAATCACAAACCGCCTTTGGCGCGCGCGCCTTCACATCTTTCATCAACGGTATCGTAACATCGGAATCGAAGGTTATGTCGAAATCACCGTTGGTGAATGCCAGAACCCTGGTCGAGCGGCTCTTGATGATCCGCCACTCATGCCCGTCAAGATAAGGCAACCCTTTCTTCCAGTAGTCCGGATTTCTAACAAACTTAATGTGCTCGCCACGCTTGAATTCAACGAACTTGAAGGGCCCCGTGCCAATCGGATTGGTCCTCATTTTCTTCGGCGAAACATGACACGGATAGATTGGTGAATACCCCGCCGCCAGCATTAACAAAATCGCGGGCTGGGGCCGACCGAGAACAAAAGTTGCCTCACTGTCGCCGTTGACCGTCACCTCTTTGAGATTGTGATACCAAATCGACCGTGGGTTCTTCCTCAATCTGCTCTTGGATTTGCCTTGAAGAAGGTCGAACGTGCATTTGACGTCTTTGGCCGAAAACGGCTTACCGTCGTGCCATTTCACGCCTGAGCGCAATTTGAAAGTCAACTTTGTCTTCGAAGCATCCCATGCCCAACTCGTCGCGAGATCGGGCACCAGCGTTTCGGCACTTTCAATTCGTTTTTTTGGGTCGAACATAACGAGATTATTGAAGACGCCCATGTACTGCATGACGGTCGAGATCGTGGCCTCTTCATGCGGTGAACCGGATGGTGGATTTCCGCGGTGGTAGCCTTTCAGGATACCACCCTTCTTTTGTGCCAATGCCGGCGCAGCAATCGCCGACACGGCAACCGCCGCTGCAATACCAATCAGTGTAATCTTACGCATACACGTTCTCCCTAGTTAGCTCGCCCCGCGCTCGATGACGCGCGGCCGGCCCTGCTTCACCGGAATTGGCCCCGGCTTGTTCAAAAGGCTATCTCCCGAAGATGGATGCTGCAAGGAAACTACGTTGGTCAACGCCGCAATTGAAAGCCAATCTTCCTCGTGATCGCTGCTGTGGGCGTGGATCACCGGTAGATCGCGGCGACGACAACTTTGCCTGCCGAACCATCATCAATCAATCCTGGCCCGCATCGCCAGGTCGGAAACCGATCGAAGATTGTCCGCATCTACCTGCGCACGCTGGGCAGAAGAGATCTCAACGCCTCGAGTTTTCGTGAGCGATAGTCTGACCGCCAAGCCAGCAAAGTAACAATGCGCGCATATCGCTTCGGCAGCGGATGACACTTGAAGTCACCTTCACTCGCTATTGCATCGAGAACCGATCTCGGCACGACCGCATAGCCCATGCCTGCCGACACGCAAGCGAGAATTGCCAGATAGGAGCCGACAGACAGGATTTGGCCGGGTTGGATTTTCTCTTCGCTGAGCCATTCTTGCAGATAGCGCCGGTAGGCACACCCTTCTTCGAACGCGATGATCGTTGCACCGTTAATCTCCTGCCGATTGCGAAGCGAAGCGAAGGACGGCGGGGAAACCAAGATGAGCTGCTCGACAAATACCGGCTGAGATTTGAGAACATCGTGTGACAGCGGTTCTGCGATGAAGGCCGCATCGATCTCACCGGACAGCAGGCGGTTTGTCAGACCTCCGGCGGTGTCCGTCTCAACATGGATCTGCACATCGACAAAGTTCTGATGGTATGCGGACAATACTGACGGCAGACGCGCCGCCGCTGTGCTCTCCATGGTTCCAATGCGAAAGTCGCCAGCCGGATGGGATGAGTGCAGCGCGTCGAGCGCTTCGTCCGACAAACTGAGCATTTGCTCAGCATAACGAAGAAGAACCTCGCCTTCTTCGGTAAGACTCAAGCCGCGAGGCTTTCTGACAAACAGCGTCGCCCCCACCTGCTCCTCGAGCTGCCTGATGCGCGTGCTCACATTCGACTGCACGCGGTTCATTTTCGCTGCAGCACCTAGTACGCTGCCTTCGATGGCGACGTGGCGGAACATCTCAAGCGCGTGCAGATTAAGAGGGTTGATGTTTCTCATTTCAAGAACTCATATATCTTTTTAATTCATTATTATAGATATCAATCATCATGTAAAGTAGGCCGAATTCTAGAGATCACGAAGTCATTCAATGTCCTACTCGCCACCGCTACCTACAGCTGTTCTCGGCTTTTCCGTTCTCATATTCTCGATGGGGATCGGTCGATTTGTATTCACACCGTTGCTGCCAGTGATGCAGTCCGAAGGATTGCTGAGCATCAGCGAAGCGGGCGCACTCGCGTCAGTCCATTTCGTCGGGTATGCGATGGGCGCTTTGCTCGGAGTTGGCCTTACGGCGGCGCCGAGAGCCACTCTGGTCGGATCATTGCTGGGCGTCGGTCTGTCAACGCTTGCCATGGGAGTAACGGAAAGTTATGTGCTGTGGTTGGTTGCGCGCTGGCTGGCCGGTGTTTGCAGCGCGCTCGTTCTCGTGGTCGTGAGCACGCATTTTGTCCGGCGCCTTGCCGAGGCCGGACGGCCGGACCTGAAAGGCTTAGTCTTCGCAGGCGTCGGTGCTGGTACAGCGCTGACCGGCCTCGTGATGCTCGTGTTCATGGCGAATGCTATTTCCAGTACCATTGGATGGATAACATTCGGCTGTTCTGCACTCATCGCAACCGGGTTTGTGTTCTGGTTGTCCAACTCGGAGTTGTTTGTTGCAGCCGAACGCGGCCAAGCCAATTCCGTCGGCAACGGCGCCCAAGCTTGGCGAATTATTCTGCCGTATGGCGCGATGGGCGCCGGCTATGTCATTCCCGCAACCTATCTGCCGGTTATGGCGCAGCAATCTATTTCATCGCCGCTCATTTTCGGCTGGGGTTGGCCGATCTTCGGAATAGCTGCAGCTATTTCTACGCTGCTGTCCGCGCATATGCACCGGGTGTATACCAACCGGCAAATCTGGGTTTTCAGCCAGTTGGTCATGGCCGCCGGTTTGCTTCTGCCAGCCATCGCAGCAAACATCGCAACCGTTACGGCGAGCGCCATTTGCGTCGGCGGAACCTTCATGGTGGTAACGATGGCCGGCTTGAACGAAGCGCATCGCATGGCTGGCAACGGTAACGCGCAACGACTGGTTGCCATGATGACCGCCGCTTTCGCGTTCGGACAAATTGCGGGGCCGGCACTCGCAGGGTGGATGTACGAATCGTCTGGTAGTTTCTCAGCCCCTCTGATTGCTGCCACCGCGCTGTTGTCTGCCTCCTTGTTGCCAATGATGTTGTATCGCGGGGAAATGAAGATCAGACACGTAAAATAGCTGCGCCCTATTCCTTCCCTGTCAGACATTTGACCGCCGTGACACTCGCGAATCGGTAAGATATTCGGGCTGGAACAATAAGCTGGTAGAACGGTTCATGTGCAATCGCCGCGCAGAACGGAACGCCGAAACGTTCTCGAAGAACCGCCCTCGACAGGTCACGCGAATTCCCGGTGCTTGCAGCAGCGTCATAGTTTGGTGCGCGTGGAACCGCCAAGCCGACGACGCCTCCTGACAAGACGGGCGATCCGGAGTGCATTGCGCAGCCGCCGCGCATCTCTGCAGGACATATACCAACAGCAACAACACATGCTGACACGTTTCAAGCTCAGCCGATCACCCACAGCAAGCTTGGCATCGAGCCATCGGTCCACTCCCTACGCCTCATCGTCTTTCGAGCGGTTGCCGCCCAGAACCGTTCTTCCAAGTACGCGGCCAGCGTTTATTGCTTGCTGCCACGCGCCCCCCCATTTGACGCCAGCACGACTGCGTTCGTCCAGAGCACGCGCCAGTTGCAGGTTTGTTGCCGCGGGGAGCAGTTCCATCAAGTTAGCCCACAGCGCTTCTATGTTGTATGAGCCATCAACAGACTCTGCCATCACGGGTACAATACTTGATGGAGTTACGTTCATATCGTCAGCGACGGCCTGCATCGCCTGGCGCATCGATCGTCCTTTTTCTGACTTCGGATCCGCGACATCGTACGGCGGTGACCATTCATAAAACGGTCGTACGCGGTCAATATGCGTCAGCACGAAGGCAATGGGCGGCATCGGCCGGCGCATGTTCCTCGACAACGCGGCGCGCAATTCTTCCAGCACATCGACATCGGATGATCGATCGGGACGCGTCACCGAAAGGACCCAAATGATGGCGTCAGCGGATGCCGCCTGCTGGTGCAGCATCGGCTCAACCTTGCCATCTGGGTCGATAAAACTCGGACTATCGATCAGATTGATTTTTGGCGCGTCTTCGCGCTCAATCTCGTGTCCCAGATAGCCACCACCGAGCGATACGACATTGATGGCTGCACGCACTTCTCCAGACAGCGCATTAATCGTGGATGACTTGCCGACGCCTTGCTGGCCAAGCACGAGCAATCGCACGGCACGGCGCGCCGGGGCCTGCTCGTCAGTGGTCAGTTCGGCCGAAGAAAACTCCAGGTCGGGCCGAAGCCGTCCACTGTACAAATCGATCGCAGCACGGCCGACTTCGCGCACGTAGGCCTGAGCCAGTTTGCGCGTGAACTCGGTCCGCATACCCTTGATCAGTTCATTCGAAAGTCTCTCGCGCAACTCGCCAGCCACCGCTGTTGCAGGATTGATGAATCGCAGAATGCGCCAAACGTCATAGGCTTTCTCCGCGACCGTCGCCATCGAGCGCCAACGGTACACCGTCAGCAACTGACCGACCGTGAGTTGATCGCCAAGCGGCACATTCTCAACAATGAAGCTGTTGAGGCGGCTGCTGACCTGACCGACGAGCGCCAGCGCCTCGGGTACCGTGAACCGCCATAAAGGATCACTTTGGGCCGGATGCATGCTGCGCGCGACCACTTCCACGGTCTGCACGCCCAAGGCGAACACAGAATCGCGATCGGTCAGCGTGTTCGGGTCGATGTTGTCAGCAATCTCTTCCACCTGAGCGATGGCGCGGCGCTCACTTTCGCTGATTCCGTCTTCAGCCAGTGGTTCGGTTCTAATACCGTCCGCCGTTGGTCGGCGTGCGGCCTTCTCAATGCCCGGCGACACGAGCCAACGCTCGAGCGAGTAGACGACAACAGCGGCACAAGAGGCAATTGCCGCCCAGAGCAGCAGGTAGTTGTTCTGCCACAACCAAACGGTTCCGAGCAAAACAAGCGACAGTGTCGGCACGATGAGCGCGATGAAAACCATAAGACCCTGCAAGTAGCGCAAAGACCTACGGCGATTATCTAATGTCTGCATATCTTGTGCACCAAAACGCTCTGAAACTGGTTCCGAGGGCGGACGCGCAGTTCACGTCACAGTCGACTGCGAACTGCGCTTAATTATATTCCCTATCGGATCGGGAAAGGTCAGTTGCCATCGACTGATAGCATGCTAACCTCACAATCAATTAATCATCGGCGCGCCTTCGGCCGGGCCCTACGGCTAAGCTAAGCTGTCGCCGCAAAGATAACCAGTTCGTCTTGCGTTGCACCGCGCATCGATCAACGACGGACGGCCTGCCTCGCAGTCAGGTACAGCGCCGTTTGAGGAGGAGGTTGACACCTACTCCGCAATCCAAGCTGATCGTTCTTGACGGCAATCGAAGCGGGCTTCACCCTTCGCGGAAACAAGAGACTTCTGAGGAAACAAGGGATCCCATATGAAATACACCAGTATTCTGCTACTCGCGGCGTCCGCCGCAGCCAGCGCGCTCCTGCCGACGGTCGCCTTCGCGCAAAAACCCGGCGGCATCCTGCGCATGTATCACCGCGGCAATCCGCCGAGCGCATCGATCCACGAAGAAGCGACGACATCGACGGTGATGCCGTTTTCCGTCGTCTTCAACAATCTCGTGATGTTCGATCCGAAAAAGTCGATCAACACCATCGACACCATCATCCCGGAGCTGGCCACAAAGTGGTCCTGGGACTCGAGCAAGACCAAGCTGACTTTCACTTTGCGCGACGACGTCAAGTGGCACGATGGCAAACCAATGACTTCGGCCGATGTTAAGTGCACCTGGGACCTCCTGCAGGGCAAAGCCAAAGGCCGCCTGCGCAAGAACCCGCGCAAGATCTGGTACCTCAATCTAAAAGACGTCACGACATCGAGCCCGACCTCGGTCACATTCAATCTGAATAGTCCGCAGCCGGCTTTCGTGATGTTGCTCGCTTCTGGCTACTCGCCAGTCTATCCCTGCCACGTCTCGCCGAAGAATATGCGCACGAATCCGGTCGGCACGGGTCCGTTCAAGTTCGTTTCACTGAAGCGAAACGAGTCGATCACACTCACGAAGAACCCCGATTACTTCAAGAAGGGGCTGCCTTACCTCGATGGCATGGAGTGGAAGATCATCAAGAGCCGGTCGACACGCATCCTGGCGTTTTCCGCCGGTGAGTTCGACATGACATTCACCACCGATGTCACCTTGCCACTGCTGAAAGACGTCAAGGCGAAGGCACCGAACGCCGTTTGTAAAGTTGTCGCTACCGGCGTCACCACCAACCTGATCGTGAACTCATCCGCGGCGCCCTTTGACAATCCGGATATTCGCACGGCGCTCGCTTTGACGATTGATCGCAAAGCGTTCATCGACATCCTCGGCCAGGGCAAATACCAGCGTGGAACGGCGATGCAGCCCCAGCCAGAGGGCCGCTGGAGCATGCCAACGGAAATGATGAACTCAATCCCAGGCTACAATCCAGATGTAAAAGCCAACCGCGCGAAAGCCCGCAAGATCATGGAAGGCCTCGGCTACACGAAGGACAAGCCGCTCAAGGTCAAGATCTCGACCCGCAACATCGCGATCTATCGTGACCCGGCCGTAATTCTGATCGATCAGCTCAAGTTGATCAACGTCGATGCGGAACTGGAGGTCGTGGAAACTTCGCAGTGGCACGCCAAAGTGGCTCGCAAGGACTATGCGGTCGGCCTCAACCTGACCGGCGTCGGCGTCGATGATCCAGATGTGAACCTCTACGAGAACTACTGGTGCACCTCGCAACGCAACTACACGAAGTACTGCAACAAAGATGTAGAAAAGCTGATCAAGAAGCAGTCAACGATTGCGGATTATGAACAGCGCCGGAAGCTGGTCTGGGAAATCGACAAGAAGCTGCAGGAAGATGTCGCACGTCCGATCATCTTCCACAGCCGCAACGCCACCTGCTGGCAGCCGCATGTCAAAGGCATCATTGCACCGGAGAACTCCAGCTATAACGCCTGGCGCCAGTTCGAACACGCCTGGCTGGACAAGTAGGATCAGCTCTTCACTGCACGAACCTTCGCTTTGGCGGCGCCCGTTGCGCCGCCAAAGCGGCCCAAAAGAACGGAACTTCGGGGGCAGACAGAACGCCTCCTCAATATGAGATCAGGTCAAATGATCGTTACACGCCCGACTGAACAGGCATTGTAGCGCTCTTTACACATTGGCGAACGAGCAGCAAAGGATGGGCCCTCATGACCGGTTACATGATCCGGCGACTACTCCTGATGATCCTGACGCTGTTCGGGATGTCTATTCTGATCTTCGTGATGCTTCGGCTGGTACCGGGCAATATCTCGGACATCCTGTTCGACTCCGCGGGGTTCGTAGACCCGGCCGAAAAGGCCCGCCTCGAAGCCGAACTCGGGCTCGACCTGCCCATCATGACGCAATACTGGCAATGGATCAGCGGACTGTTGCAAGGCGACCTTGGATACGCCTACGTATCCGAACAGCCCGCGATCGACGAGATCTTGCCGCGGATTCCTGTCACCGCGAAACTCGCAGGGCTGGCGTTGTTCTTTTCGGTGCTATTCGGTGTTCCGCTTGGTGTTATTAGCGCCGTCAAGCAGGATTCGACGCTCGACTATGTGCTGCGCGTCATCAGCCTAAGCGGGCTTTCGTTACCATCGTTCTGGCTTGGCCTGCTGGTGTTGACCGCTTTCGTCAACTGGTTTGGCTGGATTCCGATTTATACGGAGAAACCGGAAACGCTATGGCAAGAACTGGGGCTGCTCAGTATACCGGCGGCGGCCGTCGGGTTCCGGGCCTCCGCGCTTATAATGCGATTGACGCGCTCATCGATGCTCGAGGTCATGCGTCAAGACTACATTCGCACGGCACGCGCGAAAGGAGCTTCTGAGCAAACAGTGAACTATGACCACGCACTGCGCAATGCGGTCCTACCGGTGATCACAATTATCGGCATCGAGGCCGCCTTTTTGATTGGTGGGCTGATCGTAACGGAAACGGTCTTCAATATTCCAGGCGTTGCTCGATTCCTTGTGGAGGCAATCCAGTGGCGCGATTATCCGATTGTCCAGAACCTCGTGATGTTCATCGCGTTCATTGTGGTGCTCGTCAACTTCCTTGTCGATATGGCATACGCCATCCTCGATCCGCGCATTAAGTACGAATAGCCGCAGCGAAAGACAAACCCGTAACCCGGAGATTTCGGATGGCCACCGTCGATCACGAAGCCGAACTCGAAAAAGCTGGCGCGAATGTCTCTGGCCGATTTGGCACATTGATGTTTTTCATGCGCAGCTATCCGCTCGGAGCTGTCGGCGGATTCATCGTTCTTGTATTTGTCCTAATGGCGGTTTTCGCGGACTTTATCACCGCCTTTGATCCAACTTCGACGAACGCCGCGACATCGCTGGCACCGCCCGGCGGCATACACTCACTTGGCGCTGACTTTATGGGCCGGGACATGTGGAGCCGTATTGTATACGGCGCACGCATTTCGCTCATAGTCGGCATCGGCTCGGCCGCCCTTGGATCGCTGCTCGGCGTGATAGTTGGTCTCGCAACCGGCTACATCGGCGGCTGGTTCGACCTGCTCATGCAGCGCGTTATCGATATCATGCAAGCATTGCCACTTCTGGTCATGGCCCTGCTTATGGCTGCCGCCCTCGGCCCATCCTTGATAAATACCGTAATCGCCATCTCGATTCCGCTAATTCCGCAAACCGCCCGCGTGATTCGGGCCAATACACTGGCGCTGAGGGAAATGCCGTTCGTCGAAGCGTCGAAGGCCGTCGGCATGAGCGAGTGGCGCATCGCCGTACAACACATTTTGCCGAACACGCTGGCACCACTTATCGTACTTGGCACGGCGAAATTGGGCTCTGCCATCCTGACCGAGGCCTCGCTGTCATTCCTTGGCCTTGGCATTCCGGAGCCGCACCCATCGTGGGGCAGGATGCTCTCGGAGTCGGCGGCGGAATACATGCGCACTGCACCGTGGCTCGTTATTTTCCCCGGCATCGCGATATCACTGATCGTCTTTGGCACGAACCTCCTCGGCGATGCCTTGCGAGACATCCTCGATCCGCGTCAACGGGCATAGGAATCTTACACCTTAGACCGTCAGAAATTGACCGCAGGAACCCACATGACAGTCGCCGACGACCAACACCATCCACCGGCCGAAGGAGACAACGCCGCGCCTATTCTCAAGGTTGATGGCTTGAAAACGTACTTCTTTACGCGCCAAGGGACAGTCAAGGCAGTCGATGGCGTGTCGCTGGAATTGATGCCCAAGGAAACGCTGGCAATCGTCGGTGAGTCCGGTTGTGGCAAGTCGATTACGGCACTGTCGCTGTTGCGGCTGATCCCCTATCCACCAGGCCGCATCATCGAGGGCTCGATCGAACTCGAAGGCGTCGATTTGATGACGCTCGATGAAGATCAGATGCGGGACATTCGTGGCAATGACATCTCGATGATCTTTCAGGAGCCGATGACGTCACTCAATCCGGTGATGACGGTTGCACGTCAGATATCGGAAGCACTGATCCTCCATCAGGGGATGAACCGCGAACAAGCATTAGAGCGTTCAATCGAGATGCTCGAACTCGTCGGAATTCCGGAACCCCACCAACGCGTCAAAGAGTATCCGCATCAGTTGTCCGGTGGCATGCGCCAGCGGGTCATGATTGCCATGGCGCTGGCGTGCAACCCGAAAGTGTTGATTGCGGACGAGCCAACGACGGCGCTCGACGTGACCATTCAGGCGCAGATCCTGAATCTGATGGTCGATCTCCAGGATCGCCTCGATACCGCGATTATCCTGATCACGCACGATCTCGGCGTGGTTGCCGAGACGGCAAATCGAGTGATCGTGATGTACGCCGGTCGCAAAGTCGAAGAGGCGTCCGTCGAAGACCTTTTTGCAACGGCACAGCACCCCTATACGCACGGCCTGCTCGCCTCGATCCCGCGCCTCGACCTGATCCGCGGCGCCGATGAACACGAGAGATTGCAGGAGATTACGGGTATCGTTCCAGCACTCAGCGACTTGCCGCAGGGTTGCGCGTTTGCGCCGCGCTGCAGATTCGCCGACGAGAAATGTACTGCCGAGTACCCGCCTTACGAGCAGAAGAAACCTGGTCACTGGGCCGCCTGCTGGCACTCTGATGCACTCTACGGGGGCGCCAAATGAACGATGCGACTGAAATAACCTCAGCTGAGCCAGCAGCCGAAACAAGCAAACCACCAGTGCTCGAGGTGATCGACCTCAAAAAGCACTTCCCCGTCAAGAAGGGCATCTTCCAGACAACCGTCGGCCAAGTATTTGCAGTCGATGGCGTCAGTTTCACCATCAACGAAGGCGAAACGCTCGGACTGGTGGGAGAGTCCGGGTGCGGGAAATCCACAGTCGGGCGCACGTTGATGCGCCTGATCGAGCCCACCGCCGGCACGATCAAGCTTGACGGCCGAGACGTCACCAGCCTTTCGAAAAGCGAACTGCGGCCCTATCGCCGCGAGATGCAGATCATCTTCCAGGACCCTTTCTCGTCGCTCGACCCGCGCATGACGGCCGGGGACATTGTCGGCGAGCCGCTTACCGTGCATGGCATAGGAGATTCGAAGGAAGAACGCCGTAATCTGGTTGCCGAATTGTTCGAACGGGTTGGTTTGCGCCGCGGCCAAATGGACAACTTTCCGCACCAGTTTTCCGGTGGTCAACGCCAGCGCATCGGAATCGCTCGCGCACTGGCTCTGAACCCGAAATTGATCGTTGGTGACGAACCGGTCTCCGCTCTCGACGTCTCGATCCAGGCCCAGGTCATCAACCTGCTGCTTGATCTCCAGGCAGAGCGCAAACTGTCTTACCTGTTCATTTCCCACAACCTTGCGGTTGTCGAACACATCTCGCACAAGATCGCAGTTATGTATTTGGGACGCATCGTCGAATACGCTTCGAAAGAGACGATCTTCCGCAACCCAAAACATCCGTATACGAAGGCCTTGCTCTCCGCCGTACCCGTGCCGGACCCGACGCTGAAGCGCGAAAAGCTGGTGCTGCAGGGCGACGTGCCAAGTCCGGTCACGCCACCTTCCGGCTGTCACTTCCATACGCGCTGCCCGTTCGCCGAGGATATCTGCCGCAAGGAGAGCCCGCCGCTGCGCGCCATCAATCCAGGCCAATTGGCCGCGTGCCACTTCGCCGAGGCGTAGATCGGGCGCGAGTTAACCGCCGCCAAGGCGATCTCTTCGGGGACCTTCAACGCGGAACGGTCGGTGTAACGTCATGGCCAAAACCACTGCTGCCGACCCGGTGCCAGCCATCGTCGAGACTGAGGCGACAGGCGATACGCGCACGCACTTTGCTGACATTCGCGCTACCTTGGGTGTGCCCGTCGTAAATTTGATCTGGCGGCATCTCGCAACAATGCCGGGCGCGCTTGCCTGGGCCTGGAAAGTCCTGAAACCGCTCTACGAACGGGGCGTCATCGCCGATCAGGCACGCGCCTTGAACGCCTGCATAACCCTGCCATCAGGCATGGTCACGCCAGGCGCGCTCGACACAGATGCGCTGTCTGTCGCGGGTTTGACTTCGACAGATGTCGAGCAGGTAGAGATGATATTGCGCAGCTATGCGCGCAGCAACGCAATGAACATTATCGCCGTCGGCGCTCTCGGCGCGTATCTCGCTGGCGAAGCGGATATCGACTTGGAACGCCCGGCACATGCCCTGCCTGCCGACGAAGCCCCGATCGTCGGCAAGATGCCGACACTTCTGTCGCCAGATGAGATGCCGCCCAAAACACGAGCTCTCATTGATGCGTTGAACGCCTTCGGCGGGCGTCAAACCATTCTGCCGACCATGTATCGGCATCTCGCACATTGGCCAGGATACCTGACGTTGATCCATGACACGCTCGCGCCGTGCGACGCGAACGGACAACTCGAGACCTTGATAAGACGAACTCTCGCAGAGAGCCACGCCCGCTCCACGCCCTTGGCTACCCAGCTATCGGCGTCTTCAGCCGGCAAATTGAACGCATCCGTGCAAGACGACGTGGAAGCCGCGCTCAGGGCGTTCGCTGAAGGCCCCTTGTGCAAGATGATCGCGATCGTCGCCATCCTTGACGCTGCAATGTCCTCAAACAGGCGTTAGAGCCCCCCCGAGACCATCGATACTCACGCTGGTTCATCAGACTGCTGCCTCGGCTGCTGAGTAGGATGTCGCAAAAAGACAGCCACAACGAACGCCGCAATGGCAAAGCCGGCATAGGTGTAGAGCCCAGTCGCATAGTTACCGGTGGCATCGCGCAATACGCCCGATATCAAAGGCCCTGACGCCTGCGCCACAACTTGGATGGAGAGCGCAATCCCGCGAATAGCACCATAGCTTTCCCGGCCAAAAAAATCGGCCCAGGCTACCGGCAGGATCGTAAAAATGCCACCCAGTGCAACGCCAAACAGAGCCGCGGCGAGAAACGCCTGCAACTCATTGGCAAATGCCTGCATGGCCATTACGGCAAAGATCATGATCATGGCCGTCACCAGCAATGACGGCCGCACGCCGATGCGCCGGACGATGAACCCAAATAGCAAACCTGAAATGCCGGAAAACAGGGAGAACGTCGCGACAACCAGGGCGGCTGTTGGCGCGTCGATTCCGCGCTCGATCAATAGTGGCGCCTGATGCAACGAGATACCGGCCTGGATAGGGAATACCAGGAACGTGAACAGATTGAGCAGCCAAAAGGTCGGCGTGCGCAGCGCTTGCGCACGGCTGAACTTTGGCTCCGGCCGCGACTCGATCCGTTGGCCACGAGCGTCGCGGCGTACTTTCCCGGGCCCGCCATCAACCTGAAGCCCAACGTCTTCCGGCCTGCGACCAACCAATAGCCAGACCGGCAGCAATCCGATGACCAGCACGGTTGCACCAACGACCAACCAGCCTTCACGCCATCCCGCCTGGTCAATGGAAAACTGGGCAATCAACGGCAGGCAGACTAGACCCGCCATCATGGCAACATTCGAAATTGCCGTAGCCATCGCCCTGTGGCGCAGGAACCAGTTGTTGACCGCGCCATAAATGCCAAGGTCGAACGGCCCCGCAAAACACGTTCGCGCAATGCAGAAGGCAGCATAGAAATAGAAGATCGATGTTGTGAACGCGAGCGAGGCGACCGCCAATCCAGTCGCCAACACGGCAATGGTCAACATCATGCGCGCGCCGTGGCGGTCAAGCAGCGGCCCGAGCATCGGCGACAATACGGCCGCCATAACGCCGGCAAGCGAAACTGCACCGGAAATCGCCGTCCGCGACCAGTTGAATTCCGAGGTCATCGGCTCAACGAAAATCGATAGCGTCGCAACCGCCGGCCCTTGTCGCGCAAATCCTGCGCAGCAGACGGCAAACAGCACGACCCAGCCATAGAAAAACGGTATCCGACGCGATAGCGCGCGCGCAACGATACCCGCGCTCATACGTCAATTCTCATCGTGTCTCCGCTTCTGCTGGCCAGTTTGAGCATTAGATCGCATTGCTGGCGACCGCTGGTATACTTTGCCGGCCGTGGTGCCATAAGCACTGGCAAGGCAGTACAAGACAGCACAGTGATTCGAATTCTAAACCATTTGAGTATCCTGGCCGGCATTATCATCAGCCTGCTGTGGTCCGCGGCGTCACTTGCCGCGACGCGCTGCACACTGCCGACGACGCGCACCCACACCGTCATCGGCATCACCGATGCACGCACATTGAAACTGGACAACGGAGAACAGCTACGACTCGCCGCGATCCTCGCGCCGACAGCTTACGACAGTCCGGCTGCGCCTGCGATTTGGCCGCCGGAAACAGCTGCACGTCAGGCACTGTTGGCACGTGTGCTCGGGCGCAACATCGCAGTAGCCTTGGAGCGCAGAGGTCGTGATCGATACGGAAGGACGATCGGTCAGGTCCTGCTCGAGGGAACGGACGGCAATGCCGACGAACAAATCGATCATCGCTGGCTGCAGGCGATGACGATCCATGCCGGCCATGCGCGTGTCACGCTCCCACCGCAAATCGATGCGGCTTGCGCCCAGCTACTGCTTGCAGTCGAAGCCCAGGCCGAGGCAGGCCGACGCGGCCTCTGGCGGCTCGCAGCCTACAAACCAAGACGCGCCGAAGACACCGTTCAATTGATCCGCTATCGAAGCACCTACCAAATCGTCGAAGGTGTCGTTGCCCGTGTCTCAGTTCGGCGATCGGCGATCTATCTGAACTTCGGCCGAGATTGGAAACGAGACTTCACGGCAAAGCTCAGCCGGACGATGCTGCGGCGCGCCGGAATTGACCACGCGACGGTTCAGAGACTTGGCAAGCGACCGGTCCGCATTCGTGGCTGGATCGAAAAACGCAACGGTCCTCTGACGACAATCTGGCGTACCGAGCAGATTGAGTTGCTCGTCCTCACCCCTACAGGACAGACGGTGCGCCACGACCCACCCCGCCTTCTTTCACAAGCCATCTCAGATGACCAATAGAAAGCTGCGCAAAAAAACGCCCTGCGATGCGGGATCGCAGGGCGATAATCAGCGTTCTGCCGGTCGAATGAAGCTACATCATAGCTTCACAATTCTCCAACAAGCGCTCAGGCGGCTGCCGCACCATCGCTGCCTTCGGCTTCGGCAGCAGCCTCGGCTTCAGCCTTTTCCTCTTCGGCCTGGCGCCGGCCCTTAGCACTCTTCGAGAGGACATCAGTGATCCGCTGAATAGCGCCACGCTCGTCTAGCTTTTCAACCGCTGCCAGCTCACGGGCCATCCGATCGAGTGCGGCTTCATAAAGCTGGCGCTCCGAGTAGGACTGCTCAGGCTGGCTTTCCGAGCGATAGAGATCCCGAACCACCTCGGCGATGAATATCAAGTCACCGGAGTTGATCTTGTTCTCATATTCTTGCGCACGTCGGCTCCACATCGTCCGTTTAATCCGTGCACGGCCCTTTAGCGTATGCATCGCCTTCTCAACCACACTGGTTTCAGACAGTTTGCGCATCGCATCGACTTTCGCCGTCGGCACACGCAATGTCATCTTGTCTTTGTCAAACGTAATAACAAAGAGCTCGAGCGACATGCCCGCGATTTCCTGCTCCTCGATACCAACGATCTGGCCAACGCCGTGTGCGGGATAGACAACGTACTCGTGGAGCTTGAAGCCGTGCTTTGCGCCAACAGGCTTTTTCGGTGCCTCGACAACCTCCGGCTTTGCTGCCGCAACAGGGGCCGACGAACGCTTGGCTGCCGCAGGCGCCGCCGCGGCTACCGCTTTCAGCGGACGACCGGAAGAATTCGATGATTTTGCTGCTGCGGCCCGTCTCGCCGCAACCACTTGAGCAGCAGCGGCAATCTTCGACTTGGTGGTCGCGGCCGCCTTCGCCGCCGGCCGAGCCTTTGCCGCAGCCGACTTCGCTGCAGCAGACTTTGAAGCTGTCGCTTTTGTCGTTTTCTTAGCCGCTGCCGGTGTCGCCGCACTCGACTTCTTGACTGTCTTCGGAGCTGCTTTTTTTGCAGCTGGTTTCTTCGTTGGGGCTTTAGCCTTGGCAGTTGTCTTACTTGCAGCCTTCTTGGGGGCGGCTGCCTTTACGGCTGCTTTTTTTGCCACAGCTGGCTTCGCCCGCGTGGAAGCAACTTTCTTGACGTCATTGCTTGCCTTCGACGCTGCTGAATCAACTGAGGCTTTTTTCTTCTGAGCCATATAATCCGTCTCACTTTCTCGTGCTACGCAACGCTTCCGTTCATCGGCGAACCAAATGCGGTCAACGTTTGCCACTCTCTTGAGCGAGCAGCCGAACTCTGCCGTCCCGGTGCAAAGCTATGCACCAAGCGACACCTCCTTTGTCGTCACCACTTTGAAAATAAAGTGCCCCGTTGCAGGTCCAGGTGCACCTGCAAGTCTTGATTCCAAAGCGACTTTCGATGTTGCGACGGCTGATGCGCTTATTAATATCCCTCGCGAGACTAAGTCCGGAAGCGCGCATACAGCCGGACCTATGAAGTTCTTGATTTGTTCAGCAGCGCCAACATGGACACCATAACATAAATTTTGCTGCAATAGAAGAGGCCAAGCGAAAACTCGTGGTTAACGCAAGGTAAACGTCTCGACTTACACAGTCATCGCTAACGGATGCTCTGTGTAGAAATTATCTCCCTAAGACCTGTCAGTCAGTCCCCTTCGCCCGGTTCAGCGGAGAAATATTTCTCAAATTTACCTTTTTCGTCACGGTAGTCGTCAGCATCAGCCGCGTGCTCTTTCTGAGACGTAATATTGGGCCACTTGTCAGCGAAGTCGCGATTTACTTCCAGCCACTTCTCGATGCCCGGCTCGCTATCCGGCTGGATCGCATCAACCGGGCATTCCGGCTCGCAGACGCCACAATCAATACACTCGTCGGGATGAATGACGAGCATGTTTTCGCCCTCGTAGAAGCAATCTACCGGGCACACCTCCACACAGTCGGTGAATTTGCACTTGATGCAGTTTTCGTTGACGATGAACGTCATGCGTCTCAGTTGCCCTCTGGCTCAGTGGCATTGCGTGTTGGCGCGCAACGCAGTTAGCAGGCTTTACGAAGATCGGTTGAAATACGCACGTTGTCAGTTTGTCGCAATGCCGCAAAACGTGCCAAAAAGGCCGATCGAACGAAGCCTACAGCGTTCCAGCGATCGAGTGCAATCATCAACATGGTTAGCAACTTATTCGTCGCCAAGTGAGTCACCGAGGGCGCGCAGGCGATCAAGAACGCGGCGGTCCTTCTTTGTCGGCCGCCCCCTACCAGCCTCGCTTGTCGGTCCACCCTGCCCCGGGCCGAATGGCGTTTCGTGCGCGCCTTCCACCGGACCATCCCCCGTGGTTTGAACCCGCGGTGGCTGGCGCAACGGCACGATTTCCTCGTAGAGCAGCGCCGCCTCGCTCGCCGGGCCACGGCGCACGCCGCTCGCCACGATCTCCAGCACGCGCACGCCGCCTGGCACCGACACGGTGACGACATCGCCTGGCTTGACCACCTGGGCGGGCTTCGTTGTACGCACGCGGTTGACCCGCACGCGCCCATCGGCAACGAGGCCCGCGGCCAGCGTTCGCGTCTTGGCGACGCGCGCAAACCACAGCCATTTGTCAAGCCGCTGGCCGTCCCCGGCATTCGACGTATCAGCGGACTTACGAACCTGGCGCGCCATGCAACCCTGCCCTCTCGCACGCGTAACAATTGAACAGATTCATCGATGCTTCATTCAAGTTCGAATAATTATAACGACCACCAAACGGCAGTTTTGCTGCAAAGTTTGTGCAGCGTATGTTGCGGTTTGTATATTATCGTTAGGTCTCGCCGCCGTTCTTGCCAAGGCTGTCCTTGAGCGCACTCAAGGCAGCAAACGGAGAATCCGGATCCATGCCTTTCGACCGCGCCGGTGCGGAGGTGTGAACGTTGAGGCCACGTCGCTTGTCATCACGCCGACCACCACCGGATTTGTCGAAGCGCGGTTTGCCACGGCCTGGCCCGCGGTTGCCCTTGCCATCCTGCTGTGGCCGCTTGTTGCCATCCCGGCGACCATCACGCTGGCCATCGCGATCACCGCGCGGCCTTGCCGCACGATCCTTGCGGCCTGAACGATCGCCATCAGCCGCCGGCGTTGCATCACCGGCCTGGCCACCGTCGCGCGCGGCTTGCCGGGCACCATGCCGCGCGCCTCGTCCGCGCCGCTGACCACCATCGTGGCGGCGCTTGGGCCGCCAGACGTCGATCATCACCGGTTCAGACGATGCCTCAGATGCCGCCTCGGCCGGCGCCACCTCGACAGGCGCCGTCGCGGCTTCCTGGCTCGAACCGGTGGCCGGCGCCGTCTCCGCCGCCGTGGCGGTTGCTTGTGGCGGGTCCTGTGGCGCTGCGGTGGCCGTCGTAGACGACGCATGCTCAGGCGACGCCGCATCGGTCTCGGGCATTGTCACTGCCGGCGCATCCTCAGGCGCATCCGGTGACGCCGCCGCCGCTGATGCATCCGTGTCGCCAGGCGTTAGGGCAGGGGCAGCCGGCGCTGTCACCTGCACAACGGGAGCAGCGTCGGCCGCTTCGTCGGTCGGAACAACCGCTCCGGCTGCTTCGCCACCGTCTACGTCGGTCGCGGCCTCCGCTTGCGGTTCCGCAGGCGCATCCGTAGTGGCCGATCCGGTGCCGGCCTCCGCAGCCGCCGCTGCAACAGCGGCATCCTCGCCACTCTCGTCCGCCGGCGCGCCCTCTGTCGGCGTTGAGCCGGTCGAGGAAGTTTCCGGGCTCGCGTTGGTTGCGCTGTCCGTCGCTGCGGTTGCCGACGGCGGCGGCGACATCGTTTCCGGCGCAGTGACCGGCTTCGGCGCCTCGCGCTTTTCGGCGCGGAAGCCCAGCGCCGTGAGCACATGGCCGAGTTCTTCCGGCGAACAACCGAGGATCGACATCATCTCCGGAATGACGGTGAAGCCACCGTCGCCGGTTGAACCCTTGGGCGGCGTATCACCGTCGGACTTCGCGCGCCAGCTGAGCAGCGGGCGAATGTGATCGGCGAGGCGCTCGAGCATATCGATGCGCACGGCGCGGGGACCGCACACATGGAACCCGTAGGCGCGATAAAACGCTTCCGGAATGCCGGGGTCGACCTTTGCTGACGTCAAGCCGGCGCGCGGTGCTTCCGGCGGTTGCGCCGGATCGATACCGTGGTCCTTGCCATAGCGCAGGCACCACAGGGTCAAGAGCAGATCGGCGGCAGCCGGCTTGAGCAGAATCGGGAAAAAGATGTTGAAGGCGCCAAAGCGGACCCCGTAGCGGCGCAGCTGCGCTCGTGCGGTCTGGTCGAGCGCGCGCATTTCCTCGGCGACGAGATCGCGCTTCAGAACCCCGACGCTCTCGGTGAGACGGAAGGCGATGCCGCGCGCCAGACCGTCGATGTCTTCGGCACCGGCTATTTCGACCAACGGCTTGAGCCGCTCGCCGATCGTGTCCGTCAGCCACGTCTGGACGCGGTTCAGCACGCGTTCGCGGTCAGCTCCCTGCAGACTTTCGTCGGCGATCAGCGTAACCTGCGGTTTTAGAGGATCATCGGTCGCATCGAGCTGCGCGATGTCATCGCCGCGCCACACCACTCGCCCCGGCCGGGTCAGCGTAAATGCGTCGTTCTTGGCGGCGACGACGCGCCGCGCCCGCATCGACATCTCTTTTGACAGCACCTGGCTCGCGGCATTGCGCGTGGTCTTGCCCTGGAGACCGTCGGCCTGCGCGTCGGGTATATAGCGAAACCCCTTGAGGCTGCCGACGAAGTGGCTTTCGACGTGGATCGACCCGTCGTCACTGATCTCGGCGGACAGCTCCTGATTGTCCTTCATGCCTTTCATCAGGGCGCTGGCGCGGGCATCGACGAAACGCTGTGTCAGGCAGGCATGCAGCGCGTCCGACAGATTGTCTTCGATCTCGCGGGTCTTGATCTGCCAATGGCCCGGGTCCTTGAGCCAGTCCTGGCGGTTGGCAACGAACGTCCAGGTGCGAATGTGCGCGAGGCGGTTGGACAGCGTGTCGATGTCGCCGTCGGTGCGGTCCGAGAACGCGACCTGCTTGGCGAACCAGTCTTCGTCGATATGGCCCGATGCGCCGCGAATGTCCTTGTAGACGCTGGCGACCAGTTCGGCGTGGTTTTGCGATGAGATCTTGCGATAGTCGGGGATCTGGCAGACTTCCCAAAGCGCCTCGACGTCTTGGCGCGACTGGGCCAGCCTTACGACCTCCGGATCGCGGGCAACGCTTTCAAGTGCATCGAGGTCGTCGCTGTTGCGCGCGCGCATCAAACGATGCTGTCCGGGCAATACGCGCAGACTGTCGCGCAAACCGTCGATGCTCGAAAAATCAAGCTCGCGGGCACGCCACTGCAAAGTCTTGATCGACTCGAACTCGTGGTCCTCGAGCCGGTCGATGAGGGCCTGGTCGAGCGGCTCGGCGTCGCCTGTGACACCGAACGTTCCATCGTTCATATGGCGACCGGCACGGCCGGCAATCTGCGCCAATTCTGAAGCGGTCAGGTTACGGAACTTCTGGCCATCGAACTTGCGCACGCTCGAGAACGACACATGGTCGACATCGAGGTTGAGCCCCATGCCGATCGCGTCGGTGGCGACCATGAAGTCGACATCGCCCGACTGGTAGAGCGCAACCTGGGCGTTGCGGGTTCGCGGTGACAAGGCACCGAGCACCACCGCCGCTCCGCCACGCTGGCGGCGGATCAGTTCGGCAATCGCATAAACGTCCGCCGCGGAAAACGCGACGATGGCGGAACGGGCCGGCAGCCGCGTGATCTTCTTCTGGCCGGCATAGGTCAACTGACTGAGGCGGGGCCGCGCAATGAAATTGGCGCCGGGGATGAGGTCGGCAATCGCTTCGCGCATCGTCGAGGCGCCGAGCACCAGGGTCTCCAATTCGCCGCGCGCATGCAGCAGGCGGTCGGTGAAGACGTGGCCGCGCTCCGGATCGGCGGCAAGCTGAATCTCGTCGATCGCGAGAAAGTCGACCGTGACGTCCTGCGGCATCGCCTCGACGGTGCAGATCCAATATTTCGCACCGTCCGGCTTGATCTTTTCCTCACCGGTGATCAGCGCGACCTGATCCAGCCCGACGCGGGTCGAGACGCGGTCATAGATTTCCCGGGCGAGCAGGCGCAGTGGCAGGCCGATCATGCCGGTCTCGTGTCCCAGCATCCGCTCGATCGCGAGATGGGTCTTACCCGTGTTGGTTGGACCGAGCACCGCGGTGACGTGGCGGATGCGGGTCATATGGTCGACACCCATAGTCTGGTTTTCTCCGGGGGAATTTGCCGACTGGTGGCATCGCAGACCCGGCCCAAGAGATCAAGTGGCACAAGCAAATTGGTCCCGCTAAATTCCGGCCTCTCGTAGCGATGATCAGCCCGGATCGATCCGGTTCATCGGCAACCGCTTGACGTGGACGCGCCTCAATGGCGCAACGCAATCCGCTGCTTGCGGCCATTATCGATGTTGATCGATCGCGCGACAATCGAAACCGTACCGAAACCGGTCGGAATATTTATTTCATAGGGCACCACGATCTTTGCCGCGGGCACCGGGCGGAGCACGATTTCAATGTCTCGATTTCTCGCCAGAGAATTGATTTGACTACTTTTTTTGTGCCCGGCAATCGGCGTGAAACGGATTCGGCAGACATAGCCAAATCGCGGTTGACCGCTCGGTTTGCGCTCCGCGATCTGGCGCCGTCCCTTGGGCGACAGCTTCAAGCGCAGGCGCCGCTTGCCATCGAAAATCTCGGCTGACTGGCTACACGGGTTGCCGCCTGCGACGCGGGTCATGCGCATGATCGCGGTCATCGGGTCCATCACGCCAACGAGGTGCTCCGGACGCAAGGGGACATGCTTGTTGGTATAGTTAACGCGGGGATTGTTGCTCAGCGCGACAACGCGGCCGCGCTTGAATTTCATCGACGCGCTCTTGCGCTTCTTCTTGACGTAGTAGACGAAATCGAAGCTTTGCGGCCGCGGATCGCGCGACACGATGCCCTTCGTGTTGGACTGGCTGGACCACTTGAAGGCGCCGAACAGGAGCTTGACGCGCGAGTTGCTGTTCAACTCATAGCGCCGGCCGGCGATTCTCGAGTTGAACTGGAAACTTCCGATCTTGATGCCGGCGTAGCGGATCTTGTAATCGGCCGCGACCTGCAGGCTCCGCTTCTTGGCCGCCAACGCGTGGCCTGGCGCGAGCAGGGCGACGACGGCAACGAGCGCGACCCAGATTGGCGGGCGGCCGTTGTGGCCAAACCGTCCGTTCAATGATTTCCCCATGGGTGTCATGTCCATCCTGCGGCACGCCGCACAGCCCTCGGCGCTGGCATCAGGTATCAAAGTGTCGGCTTTATGACTGTGGGTGGGTGGCGTTGGTGATAGGGGATCACAATCAATTCACTGGCGTTTCATGCCTTGGATAGGCAGTGGGCGTTCAGATTGGTACGAAGAAAATCGAATCGGCTGAGCGCCGACAAACACTTGACGCAGGCGGGTGATCGCCATTATACAGCCGGTTTGGCGCGGGCGGCCAGTATCGGTTGCCCGAAGCGAGACCTTTTCCCGATTTCGATCGATGATGCGCGCGCTGCGAGCAGTGCCGTGAGGAGCCAGTAATGACAAGAAAATGTGAGCTCACCGGCAAATTGCCGATGTCCGGGCAACTGCGCAGCCACGCCGAGAACAAAACAAAGCGCGTTTTCCGGCCGAACCTGTGCAAGGTGACGCTGATGAGCGATACCCTCAAGCGCTCGTTTCGCATGAAGGTGAGTGCGCACGCGCTCAAATCGGTCGAGCATCGCGGCGGGTTGGATGCCTTTTTGAAGAAGGCCAAGGCGCATACGCTGTCGCCGAAATGCCGCCAGATCAAGCGCGATATCGCCAAAGCCGAGGCGGAAGCCGCACCGGAGACCGCCGAGGCGCCGGCGGCGTAGCAGCCACCGATCGGCAAATCAAGCGAATTTTCAACCGCGTGGCAGCCGATGCCGCGCGGTTTTCATTTGGC